>JAJPIY010000127.1 GCA_021324515.1 Planctomycetota bacterium | reverse complement strand
GTGACTTCCTTGCCGATTTGGGTGGCGTAGAAACGGCGATCTTTCACCTCGATATAGCCGCGCTCCGGCGAGGTAATTTTGTGAATGATCGTGGCATAAGTGCTGGGCCGGCCGATGCCTTCTTTTTCAAGGGCCTTGACCAGCGATGCTTCGTTATAGCGCGGCGGCGGCTGGGTGAAGTGTTGGCTGGCCGTCAACTCGAGTCGAACGAGATCCTGCTGCTCGCGCAGCGGCGGCAAGGTAGCGTTCTCTTGCTTGCCAGCCGGCGGCAACACTTTGCGATAGCCGTCGAATTTCAGCACCTTCCCTTGTGCCTTCAATAAGCCGGTAGGACCGCCGTCCTGATGCGGGTCCGGCGTCGCCCGAACTTCGACATTGGTGACGGCGAAAACGGCCGGGGCCATTTGACTGGCGACGAAGCGCTGATAGATAAGCGTGTAGAGCTTCAGCAGATCGCCGTGCAGGCCGAGTTGGGCGACGCGCTCCGGCGTGTAAGCCAGGTCGGTGGGCCGGATGGCTTCGTGGGCCTCCTGGGCGCTTTTGCCGGAAGGATACGTATGCGGTTTGTCCGGCAGATAAGCGGGGCCATAGTTGCTCTCGATGTAGGTGCGCACGGCTTGAAGGGCCTCAGCAGAGACGCGCGTGCTGTCGGTTCGCATGTAGGTAATGAGGGCTACGGACCCCTCACTGCCCAGATCGACGCCTTCATAGAGCCGTTGGGCCGTCTTCATGGTGCGCTCGGCGTGGAAGCGGAGACGCAAAAACGCCTGCTGTTGCAGGGTGCTGGTGGTGAACGGGGCGTGCGGCTTCTCCGCACGGTCTTTCTGCTCTAGCGTGACGACAGTGTACTTGGCTTGTTCCAGTAACCGAGCGATGTTGGTGGCGGTCTCTTCGTTGGCCGCCTCGAATTTCTTCCCGTCCCACTCGACCAACTCGGCGAGGAAGGAACCCGGCGCCAGTCCGGTCTTCGCCGGTTGTTCTGGGCCGTGAGTGTCAGCCAGCGGTGCTGTTCCGTTGGTTAGCGTCGGTCCCGATGCCCCCTCCTTGGTTTTGGCCAACACCACGGAGAGCGGTTTCGGCTCCCTTGGCAAAGGGCCGTCTGCCGGGGCCAAAAGCGCCAGGATCTTCCAGTATTCTGTCGGCACGAACGCCTCGATTTCGCGCTCGCGATCGACGACCAGACGCAAGGCCACCGATTGGACGCGGCCGGCGCTGGAACGCCGGGCCACTTTCTTGCTCAACAGGCCGCTGAGCGGAAAGCCCACCACCCGATCGAGAATGCGCCGCGCCTCCTGTGCGCGGACGCGGTCCATGTCGATCTTGCCTGGATGGGCCAGGGCCTGCTGTATGGCCGAGCGCGTAATTTCATTGAACGTGATACGGAAGACGCGCGGATCGTCGTCCAACCCCAGGGCGTCTTCGATATGCCAGGCGATGGCTTCGCCCTCGCGGTCAGGGTCTGTGGCCAGGTAAATGTGATTGGCCTTGGCCGCTTCACGTTTCAATTCGGCCAGGATCTCTTTGGCACTGCGCCGGCGTGCGGTCCCTTTGCCGTTGCTCTCGGCGCGATCGACGACGACATAGGTGGGCACCCAGCCGGCGTCGATATCGATGCCGGCCACCTTTTCGCCGGGCTTACGGCGGCGCGGCAAATCGCGGACGTGACCGTAGCTGGCCAGCACCTTGAAATGGCTGCCGAGATATTTATGGATGGTCTTGGCCTTGGCCGGCGATTCCACGATGACCAGGTCCTGCTTGCCTTTATCGTTAGTCGTCGTCTTCTGCGGCTTAGCGGTACGGCTCGTTGTCAAACTCTGCTTGGGAACGTTGCTCAGACGCGAGCGGCTTTTGGCGGCCGTCTTCTTGGTACGGCTGACCGTTCGTGGAGCCTCCTCTTGGATAGCTTGCTTCTTGCGTGCGGGCACTGCCCATCTCCCTGTTGCTGTTGTGTTGCAGATCAGACTCGCTACAATCACCACTAATCGTATGGCCCCTGGCTTAGCGAGGGGCCGCGATGCACCCCCGGCAAGCCAGGGGCCCTATAGTCCGCCTCTCACCCATACTATAGCTTTGCGCCGGCTGTCAAGTCCGGCAGCATCCCTGCGGACGGACGGATTGACCTAAAGCGAGGAATGCCAATGGCCTTTCACCCTTTCAAACATTTCCGCAAGCACCAGAAAGTCTACCTAGCGGCTTTGACCATCCTGACGATGATTATCTTCGTCGCTTCGTTCGGCCGCGGGGACCTTTTCACCAGCTTACAAAGCTGGATCGCTGTCACTTTCCGCCACGGCGACAAAGTGACGACCCTCTACGGCAAGACGATCTACACCGATGAACTGGAGCGACTCCGCCAGCAACGCCAATTAGCCAGTGAATTCCTGCTCTTTGACGTAGCGGGCAACCTTGATTCCCCTCTGCAAAAATCGCTCGCCGACTATCAAAAGCGCTTTCAAAAAAAGGGCGCGAACGATCCGACTAACCCGGTGGAAAACGCTTTCACGCAGATGAACACGGCGATAAGCCTGGCCCGAGACGCCCTCGCCAGCAACGCGCCGCTGGATCGGCGCATCAGCCCGCTGCGAAGCACGCTTGCCTCGATTCAATCGCAACTGGCCAAGACAGAACCTCAGAACAAAGCACAATACTATGCCCTCGATGCCATTGCCACGGGCCTAGCCTTGCAGGCGTGGTTGCTGGAGCACCCGCAATGGACCAATGATTCCTATTTCGGCGGCTCCTTTCGCACCGAAGACCTGCTGGATTTCCTGATCTGGAAACGTCAGGCGGATCGGCTCGGCATAGTGCTGATGCCGGCGGACGTGTGTCGTGAGGTCAATCGTGCCTGGGGCAACAGCGACTATCTCCCGGCCGACGGCCAGCTTGAGACCAACGAATGGGTCCTGGCCTTCTTTCGGCATAATAGCAAGATCCACAAGAGCCTGACGCCGCGCGATCTTCTCAACGCCCTGACCGATGAGTTTCGCGTGCTCATGGCCAAGGAGGCCCTGCTCGGCTCCGCCTCGGGGGTACGGGGCTATCGTGAATCGGTAGACGGCATCCATGTCAGTCCGTCGGTGGCCACGCCCGATGAATTCTACAGATATTTTCAGGAGCAGCGCACCACCCTTTCCGTGAGTCTGCTGCCGATCGCCGTGGAGAGTTTTGTGCCGGAGACCAAGAAGAGAGTGCAGCCAACGGAGGCGGACCTGCGCAACCTCTATGAGCGCTACAAGAACGACGAGCCGTCGCCGACCCGACGGCAACCCGGCTTCAAGGAACCACGCCGCATCCAAGTGGCGTATTTCCGCTATCGTCTGGAAGGCCCTTTCGCTCGGAAACTGGCGGCCCAGGCCGTCGCGTTGTGGCCGGTCTTCCAGATCGGCCAGCCAGCTTCGGCATTCGCCGCTGGCGGTGGCCTTGCCTGGACCGCCAGCATGGCTAGCTACGCCGATCTCGATATGGCCCTTGGTTCCTTGTACGAGAAATATCGGGAAGAAGCTAAGCAATTTGGCTGGACCTACGATCTGCCGAGTTCTCGCACGGTGGCGTTGCAGGCGTCGGCGGCCGCTGTGGGCCAACTAATGGGTAGCCTCGGCACGGGCGGCACGCCCTTGGCGGGGCCAACCGGCTGGCTGGCCACCAACGCCTTGTACGCACGCAACACGATGGCCGCCTATGCTTCCACGCTCTTGGCCGGGGCCAGTACCACGCCGCTGCCCGCTTTGACTTTGCCCCTGTCTTTGTACGCTCCTCAGCCGTTCGACAGCGTCCGCCAGCAGTTGCTCGAGCGCTTCCAGAACGCCTTGGCCAGGAACTTGATGGAGAACGCCCTCCTCACTTTGCGCAAAGAGATGGACAAAGTGCTGGCCAGCCATTCTCAAGAAAGACTGGCGGAGTTGTTGAAGAAAGCCACTGCCGAATACGGCGTTGAGAAGGTCCATATCATGAAGGAGGCGCAAACGCGACAAGAGATCCTCGATCATCCAGACCCGGAGCTCGAGGAACTGCGTCAGGCTTATGAAGAAGCGACCGAGAACCCCTTCGAGCCGTTTGCCCTGTTCGGCCCCCGAGAAAGCCGCCCCGATTTCGTCTCGGCGCTGTTCCACAATTTCGAGCCGACGCCGCAGGAGCGCCAGCTTGAGCAACTGTTGAAACAGGAACGCCCCTGGCGCACCAAACAATTCCACTCGCCTTCTCGGGATGAAGTGTGGGTATTCTGGCGTTCTGAAGATTTGCCGGCCCACGTCCGTCCTTTTCATGTAGTGCGCAGCGAGGTCGAACAAGCCTGGTATCTGGAGCAAGCCCGTAAGCTGGCGCGCGAGAAAGCGCAGCAGATCCATGCGGAGTTGAAAAGACAACACCTTGCGCCTGAGGCCGCTGTGCAATTTCTTGCCCAGCAGAACTTAGGCCATGTCTTCCGCTTGGACAAAGTATCGCACCTGACGGCGCCGGAATTCCATTTGCCTGGAACAAAGTTCAATGCCGCCGATTATCGGCCCTATGTGCCGCCCAAGGAATTCGTCCCTTATCCCCCGCCCGATTTCGTCACTCAGCTTTTGACCCTCAAGAAGCGCGGCGATTCGCTGGTGATGGCGGACATGCCTGTTCAGCATTTCTATGTTGCGGTGTTGATGGAAGATCCGCAGCCGCCCGAGCGCAAGGAGTTTTTCGACGCCTACAGTCAGCCGAGCCTAGCCCATCTGGATTTGCTACCCGTGCAGCAGGAACCGCTATGGTACCAGATGATGGCGGAGCGGCAGCGCAAGTACGAGAGGGCAGTGCTGGAGCAGTTGCGGGCCGAGGCGACCAAGGACCTCCAGGACGGCGAATATGTCCTTCCCGAAAACGTCCGCAATCGCAGCGAATCCAGTCGCGACTATGGCGAATGAGGTAAGACAGCCCAACGGAACTGCGGCGCACGCCAATCCTATGGACGGCACGCTCCGATATGCCGCTCGATTAGCGGCGAGCGGCGGACAACGCGAGGAAAGGGCCTTGCGGCCGCAGTGCAGAGGGCGTCCTCCCGGGAAAATCTCGGAACGCTTCTCACGGCACATCCGCAGGCTCGAACAAGGGATGGTTGCCACCTATGGACCTGCTATAGTAGTTTATGGACCGATCGCTGATCTCTTCGCCTGAGGTCGGGGTCGGCTGTCCCTGAGCGAGAGCGAGGTCCGCGATGCCTTCCGTCAAACGTCCAATGCTGGATGGAACCATGTTACGGCAACGCCTTGCTGGCCTGCGCCGTCGCTTGTGGTTCGTGGCGCTCGTGCGTGGCAGCGGCTTGTTGCTCACTGTGCTCCTGGCTGGGGCCATCGTCGTCGGAGTGCTCGATTGGCGTTGGCGTCTGCCGGCCCTTGTCCGCGCTGTCGCTCTTGTCAGTATGCTAGTCAGCGGGGTCATCATCTTCTATCGCTATCTTTTTCGTCCTTTGAGCGCGCCGAGCGATGATCTTAGCCTGGCCCTGCGCGTGGAAGAAGAATATCCGTTGCTCAATGACGCTCTGGCCAGCACAGTCCAGTTTTTAGAGCGCGGCGCGCAACCGGGCGCCTCGTCTGCCGTCTTGGAGCGCGAGGCGGTCAAGCGTGCCCTGCGCCGGGCCTCCGGATGCGATTTTGGCAAAGTCGTCGACAAGCGCGGCCTGGCCTGGGCGGGTGTTTCCGGCAGCGCCCTCACGGCGCTGGCTGTGGCCCTGACGATGCTTTCGCCTTCTCTGGCTGCGACAGCATTCTTGCGCCTGGCCCATCCCTTTGGCGACATCGATTGGCCCAAAAAGACCCAAGTGGTGGTCGAGGAGCCGCGCTCGCGGATTGGCCGCAATGAAGCATTCGAGGTGCGCGGCATCGTCCGCGGCGTTATTCCGCCACAGGCGGTCGTCATCTTCCGCTTCGAGGGCCTTCCCCATCTCGAACACCATTGCGATATCCAAACCGAGGAATCGGGGGTGGGGCGCCTGCACACGAGCCTGCCGGCCGGCCGCGTCGAACACAATTTCCGTTTCCAGGTGCAAGCCAATGATGCGCTCAGTCCGGAGTATTTTGTCCAAGTGCTGCCGCCGCCATCGTTGACAGCGCTGGAGGGCAAGCCGTCGCCGCTGGTGCAATTGATTTACCCGGCCTACACGGGCCTGCCGTCGCCGGAGATATTGTCGCCGGGTACAGGCAACATCGATGCCGTCGTCGGCACGGCTGTCCATCTCCGCGCCCGCGCCGATCGCCCGCTCCGCCGCGCCTGGATCGAATATCAGCCAGACGAACCGAGTGTCGTGTTAGGCGATCTTCTGGCCCTGTTCGCCGGCAACCGACCGTGGTGGGAGCCGACGCCCGCTGTGTTGGAAGGCGACCGCTGCACCTTCACGCTCGCTTTCACACCTTCGGTCAGCGGCATGTATTCGCTGCATTTTGAAGATGAGACAGGCCTGCGCAACAGCCGACTCTATGAGCTGCGCCTGCATCCCGATCCTGCCCCAACCGTCCATCTCGAACGCCCCTCCCCATCACGCGACATTCTCAGTGTACTGCCAACGGCTGAATTACCCCTGGAAGTGCATGCCGACGATCCGCAATATGCCGTGCGCTCGGTTTATCTGGAATACCGCAGCGGGCGTGAAGAACCGCCGCAGCGTTTGTACCTGTATGATCCTGCCGTCGGTCCTGCGCCGCTGTTGGCACCGTGGAGCGGACCCGCTGTCCTGGCCACGTCGCCCCTGACAACGAGACCGCAGCGATTGGATTTTCAACAAAAATTGTCCTTGAAATCCATCCGTCACGCGGACGGCAGCAGCTTGAAGGAAGACGACGTTCTGCTGCTCCGCGCTTGCGCCGACGATTATGATGACGTCAACCCCACCAAAGAGCAAGGACACAGCCCGGAGATTGAGGTCCGCATTGTCGGCCGCAATGCCTTAGAGATCATCCTCAATCAAGAGCAGGCCAACATCCAGCAGGAATTGCTACGGCTGCGCGAGAAGCAACGTGAGGCCCTGCAAAAAGTCACGGAAACCGAAAACCGCCTGAAAAAAGGTGACAAGCTCAGCAGCGACGATCAAGAAAAACTGCTCCAAGCCGAGAAGACTCAACAAGAGGTCCGCGAGCGTGTCGGCACCGAGAAAGACGGCCTCCGTTCTGAAGTCAAACGCATTCTCGATTCGCTTAAGCAAAATGGCATGGAGAAGACGGCTGCTCAGGAACGCATGAAGGACGTGGCCCGCGAACTGGAACGGTTGGCCGAGAACGAATTGCAGCAGATTGAGCCGCGTTTGACCAATGCCCGGCAGTTGGCCGAACTGTTAGAAGAGAAAGCTCGCGAAGAGCGCCGGGCCGCCCTGGAAGCCCGAGCAAGGGAAGCGGAACAAGAAGCACGCACCGCCGAGAAATCGGCCGACGACAGAGAACGTGAAGCAGCCGAAGCTGAGAATAAGGCCCAACAGAGCGACAACGAAGCCGACAAGGCCCGCCAACGCCAGGAAGCCAAACGCCAGCGGGAACGAACCGCGGAGTTGCGCCAGCAGGCGCGCGAGCTGCGCCGGCAAGCCGAACGCGATCGTCAAGACGCCAAGCAAGGCCCAGACCCAGCCCTGCCGCGCAAGGTGCTCGCCGAGGCGCGCAAGGGGCAAGAGGAAGTCGAGAAGACACTCAACGATTTGCTGACGCGCCGTCTGGAGCCGTGGACCAGTTCCCACGAAATCAAGGGCGAGGCCAATCGGTTGCTCGAAGAACAAAAACGCTTGCAAACCGAAGTCGAAAAGCTGGCCAAGGAGAACATGGCCGGCAAATCACCCGACCAATTGACCCCCGCTGAGAAGGCCGACTTGGACAATCTCAAGGACGCCCAACAGAGACTCGAAGAGCGCACCCGGCAATTGCTGGAAAAGATGGATCGCGTCGCCGGCCAGCGCGAACAGAAAGACCCGGAGACGGCCCGTGAATTGCGCGACGCCTTACAGCAAGCCCAACAAGACAACATTGCCGAGAAGATGCGCGAAGCGCGCGAGGACATCGGGCAGAACAAACTGAATGAAGCCCAGGGGAAACAACGGGACAGCGTACGCGATTTGACAAAGCTGGTCCAGAACCTGGAAGATCGCCGCGAGGCCGAGCTGGATCGCTTGACCAAGAAATTGCGCGAAAAAGAAAAAGAGTTGGCCGATCTGATTAAAGAACAAGACGAACTGCGGAAAAAGGTCAAAGAAGCCGGCAAGATCGGCGACAAGGCCCAGCGCGAGGACGAACTGAAACGTCTGGCCCGCCGACAGAAAGAACTGCGAGAAAAGGCAGAACAATTAGTGGAAGAATTGACCCGCATGCGGGCCCCGCGGGCCAGTGAAGCGCTGAGCCGGGCCGGCGAGCTGATGGACGGGGCTGGACAACAAATGAACGGTGGGCAAGAGGGGGAAAACGAACAGGAAGAAACGCTGGAACGGTTGCACGAGGCCCAACGCGAATTGCAACGCGCCCGCAAAGAAGTCGAGGAAGAATTGGGCCGCGAACAGATCATTCGCTTGGCCGACCTTATTCGTCCACTGAAAGAACGCCAGGAAGCCCTTAGCGCGGAAACCATGCGCTCGCAAGAGAACGTCCGGCTCCAAGGAACATGGAACCGCGGTCTCCGCAGCGATTTCCTGCGCAAAGGCGAAGCGCAGCACGGGTTGGGGGCGGAAACGGAAGAAGTGGCCGAGAAGCGCCTGAGCAAGGCCCCCGTGTTCGCCCGCCTGATGCGCCGCGCCAGCCAAGCCATGACCGCAGCGGGCCAACGCATGAAAACCGTCGCCAAAGAGCAGGTTGATCCGAGAGACTTGCCCGATGCCGAAACGCAGCGATGGCAACAACTGGCGCAGCGGCGGTTGACGCAAGTGGTCGATGCCCTGAAAGAAACCGCCGAGAAGATGGAACAGGCCAGAGGCAGAACTCCCGACGAATCCGGCGACGAAGACGGGGGTAACGCCGCTCGAGCCGCCTCGTCCAACGACGGTATTCCGCCCTTGGCCCAACTCAAATTGCTCCGCGATTTGCAGAAAGACATTAATGAGCGAACCGAGGCGTTCCGCAAACAGCACCCAGACCTGAAAAAACTCCCCGAAAAGGACCAGGCCGTCTTAGAATCCATTCGCAGAGATCAACAGGATGTGGCCGAGTTGATTGACGAAATGAATCGCCCCCTCGGCGAGAGGAACGACGCGGAAGGAGATACAAAATGAGCAAGCATTTGTTGGCCTTGATGCTCGTCGGCGTGGTCTCTCTCGCGGGCCTGGCCCTAGCTCAAGATCCGCCTGCACACGATGAACCGCCTGTGCGCCTTAAAAAGAAGAAGCCCCGCAACGACGACAAGCCGATGGTCGGACTGGACAAGCCGGACGAGAAGAAAACGGAAGACCAACCGAAGGAGAAGAAAGAAAGCAAGAAAACCGAACCGCGCGAGGCTGAGCCGGTGACGCCGCAGGAAGAAGAGAAGGAAGTCCTCCAACGTGTCGTTCAGAATGTGCATCGAGTCGGCGAACGCTTGGCGAAGAACGACTTGGGCGAAGCCACGCAGCAGACGCAGCGCGACATTTTGAAGGATCTCGAATCGCTCATTCAGCGGAACGAAAACCCACCGCCGTCGGGCGGCGGCGGCGGTGGTGGAGGAGGATCGCAACAGAACCAGAACAACAACAAAAACAACGGCAACGCCCAGTCAGGCGCGAGGACCAACAACAACAAAAACAACGGCAACGCCCAGTCAGGCACGAGGACCAGCGCGGGTTCGCAACCCCGTGTGCAGCAGCAGCAGCGCGGCGGCAACAAATCCGACAGCCAACAGCGCACCGGCAAGGAAAGATTGGGCAAGGAGAAAGGGAATAGCCGGAACGGCATAAACGGCAACAACGGCGGAGGCGGCGACAAGGACGACCAGGCCCGTAAGAACGCCGATCTCGACAAGCACGGGGTCTGGGGACACTTACCGCAATCGCTCCGCGCTCAAATGGATGCTTACTCGAACCCTCAGCCGTTCATGCCCAAGTATGATGATTTGATTAAACGTTATTACCGCACCATCTCCGAACAGGGCCGACGCAAAGGGGAATGAAGCATGTGGACGCGGCGTCAATTTCTGTCACGAAGTAGTTTGGTCTTTTTGGGCGCGTCCGGAACCTGTTTCGCCCTGTCCGGCGACGACGCCGATAGCAGCGACGGCCGCGAAGCTGTTCCAGATGGCTCGGCCTCCAAGGGCATGATTACCCCCAAGACCGACGAAGCGATCGAACGCGGACTGGCTTATTTGCACGCCCATGCTCGCCCCGACGGCAGCTTCGGCACGGGTCAGTACACCAGCAATGTGGCGGTGACCAGCTTGGCAGCGATGGCCTTCATGGCCCACGGCGATATGCCCAACCGCGGACCTTACGGGCGGATTATCAGCAACGCCCTCCAGTTCGTGTTCCGCCAAGAAAACCGCGATGGCCTCCATCCGGGGTTTCTGCACAATCCCAGTTTTCCGTCGCACGGCCCCATGTACGGCCACGGCTTTGGTACGCTGTTTTTAGCTGAGGCGGCAGGCATGGTCCACGACCCCGTGCTGCGCGACAAGCTCGACAAAAAATTGCACGCCGCCGTCAAATTGATCCTTGATAGCCAAAACCCCGAGGGAGGGTGGCGCTATATGCCCGGCAGCCGCGAGGCCGACATCTCGGTGACCATTTGTCAGATCATGGCCCTGCGCGCTGCCCGTAATGCGGGTATCTATGTGCCCAAAAACAAGGTCGATAAGTGCGTCGAGTACGTCAAAGGCTGCCAGGACAAATTTCAGGGCTATTTCCGCTACATGAAACAAGGGGGCGGAGGAGGCGGCGCCCAGAGCTTTGCCCGCACGGCCGCCGGCGTCTGCGCCTTGTACAGCGCGGGCATCTACAAAGGACCAGAGATTGAATTAGGCTTGGAATTCCTACGGCGTTCGCGGCCGATGCTCGGCGGCTTTGGCGGCCGGCCCGATATGCATTATTTCTACGGCCACTACTATGCCGTACAGGCCATGTGGACGGCCGGGGGACGCTACTGGGCGGAGTGGTATCCCGCCATCCGCGATGAGCTAATCGGCCGGCAAGCCCTGGACGGCTCCTGGATGGACCAAATTTGTAGTCACTATGCCACAGCAATGGCCTGTATCATTTTGCAAGTGCCCAATAATTATCTCCCCATCTTGCAGAAGTAAAGGATTCTCCATACAAGGGACCGCCGAGGACGCCGCGCTTCACCGGGCACCGATCAAGATCACCGCCGAGCGCGGCGACATAAGGTAGTGGTCCGCTGGGTGCAGCGGCACGGCCTGCGTTTCCTCGACGATGTCCTCCGGCGAGGGCAGGTTCGTATCCACGAGTCGCTTCCAGCGCCATTGCCCTTCATGCGGCGGCAGATGGAAGCGCTGGCTTTCCCAGTGAGCGTTGAACATCACGTAGAGGTCAGGATGACCGTGGCAGCCGTGCAGCTGGAAAGCCAGTGCCCGCGATTGGCCGGTCCAGTCCGGATCGCCCACTTTGACGCCGTGCCACCGGACGCGGTTGACAAACTGTTCGCGGCTCAAAGCAAAATAACGCTTGCGCAGGGCGATCATCCTGCGCACAAAACGTACCAGGCCGGCATTTCTCTTGGTCAGGCCCCAATCGACCCAAGAAATCTCGTTGTCTTGACAGTAAGCATTGTTGTTGCCGCGTTGAGTACGGGCAAATTCGTCGCCATGCGAGATGAAGGGCACGCCTTGGGAAATCAAGAGCATGGTGAAGTAATTGCGCATCTGCCGCTGCCGCACGGCATGGATGAAACTGTCGTCGGTTGGGCCTTCGTGGCCGAAATTGCAGCAAAAATTGGCGTCCCAGCCGTCGCGGTTGTTTTCGCCGTTGGCTTCGTTGTGCTTGGCATTGTAACTGACCAAATCGTTGAGCGTGAAGCCATCGTGGCAGGTGATGAAATTGACCGAGTGATACGGGTGACGGGCGGAGTCGCCATAGAGATCAAGGCTGCCGCAGATGCGTTTGGCGACGCTGGCGGTGGCGCCGGCATCGCCGCGGATGAAGCGGCGCACATCGTCGCGGTAGACGCCGTTTAGCTCGGCCCAACGCCCCCAAGTGGGGAACTTGCCCAGATAGGACAGACCGGCCGCATCCCACGCCTCAGCGATTAACTTCACGCCTGACAGAAGCGGATGTTCGGCAATGTGCTGGATCAAAGGGGGATCGTCCAGCACCTTGCCGTTAGGGCCGCGGCCCAGGATGGCGGCCAGATCAAAGCGGAACCCATCGACGTGCATCTCCGTTACCCATTGGACCAAGCTATCGAGTATTAGATCGCGGACCAGCGGATGATTACAGTTGAAGGTATTGCCGCAGCCGGAAAAGTTATAATAGCGGCCTTCTTTATCCAGCATGTAATAAATGGAATTATCCAGGCCGCGAAAATGATAGGTCGGTCCGTTTTCGTTGCCTTCGCAGGTATGATTGTAAACCACGTCGAGAATGACTTCGAGTCCGGCCTTATGGAAGGCCTTGACCATCTCCTTGAATTCGCGCACCTGCTGTCCGGCTCGCGCTGCGTAGGCCGCCTTGGGTGCAAAGAAGGACAGCGGCGAATAACCCCAGTAATTGAGCAACGGCTCGCCGGTCAATGGATTGCGGCGCGAGTGCTCCAACTCGTCGAACTCCAGCACCGGCATGAGCTGCACGGCCGTCACGCCCAGCGATTGCAAGTAGGGGATTTTCTCGATCAATCCCAGATAGGTGCCGGGATGGGCCACGCCGGACGAGGGGTGGCGCGTGAAGCCGCGGACGTGTAATTCGTAGATCACGGTTCGCGCCAGCGGCGTGGCCGGCGGCGCGTCGCCTTCCCAATCGAAGTCCTCGACGACGATGCGGCTGCGGCGCGTCAGTCGGCCGTTAGGTTGGCCATGCGGCACGTCCGGCTGGCCCCAGCGCGCGTTGCCGCTGAGGGCGCGAGCATAGGGATCGAGCAAGACAATCGAGGGATTAAAGCGATGACCCGACTTGGGTGTGTTCGGCCCGTGGACGCGATAGCCGTAGAGATAGTCAGGGGTCAGGCCATGAACGAAAATGTGCCAAACGTCGCCGGTTTTGTTATGGACCGGATCAAGCGGGATCTCGGCGACGGGTCCTTCGCTTCCCTCCCGGAACAACACAAGGCTGAGTTCCTGAGCGTGCCGCGAAAAAACGGCAAAGTTGACGCCGTCCGCCCGGGGAGTGGCCCCAAAGGGGCGGCAGGAACCGCGGCTCGTCTTGAAGCTCGGCAGGGACGGCGCCAACCGCAGCAACGACAAAACTTGTCCTCGTTCTTGCCCCCGCGCCGATGAAACAATTGTTGGACCCAGCATGACAGATCCCTGTATGTGGTGAGCGAAAAAAGAACGAACCACAGAGAACGCCAAACGACGCAGAAGAAAATCAGAGAATAGGATCTTACGTCCCTTTTTTCGGTTTTTCTCTCCGTGTCTTTTCTCTGGGTTCTCTGTAACTCTGGGGTTAGTTTCTTTTATCGGAAATTGTCGATCAGAATATCGGGGCCGCGCCGGCAAATTTCTTTAGCGCGATCGATTTAAGTCCTCTGATCCCAATAGTGATAACAACTTATCTCTGCCCAAGGCGAAGTTTGGGGCTGCGGACATTAGGCAGATCGCAGAGCACCTCCCAGCAAGGAGGGAAAGCTCTGTCGCTGGTCTCCTTGCTACTCTGCGAACAATGCTTCTCTACCATGAAGACGGCACAGAGAACAATGCAGATCTCACCCC
>JAJPIY010000104.1 GCA_021324515.1 Planctomycetota bacterium | reverse complement strand
ATGCTGAATTGTTTGAATGGCGATGTGAAAGCGGTGCTCACCGTGCTTGGGACGATTGGAACGCAAGCTAGCAGTGCAGGCGATGCCGGCCACGGCTTGCCCTGGGGCCAGCCAGCGGGCGCGTTCGCGCGCCCGTCGGGCCATCACGCGGGCCGTCTCCGGCGAACAGAACGAGGTGGGGCGTTGTCCTAAAAATTCCTCCAGGCTACCTTCATCATAGGGCACGATCACTTCGAGAATGCTGCGGGAGCCGCCAGGCACCGACAGCAGCCAGGATACCGCTCCTGTTCCGCCGCCCGTCACGGCCACGACACAGCGTAAGCCGGCGGCATGAAAAGCAGAAATCAACGCACGCTGTTGCGGGTCCATTCACGCTTGCAATAACTGTTGTTCGGCTGAAGCGATTTTCTCCCACGATTCGCTGGGCGTTTGAGCAGCGCGCAACTCCTCGAGGAAGCCAGGCCGCAAGAACAGGCGCGTCAGACGGGCGAGAACACGCAAATGCGTCCGGTCGTCGCGGCAACAGACGAGGAAAAATAGGTCGGTCAGCCCACCCTGGGGATCGCCGAAGGGGATGCCAGAAGCCGTGCGCGCGTAGGCCATCACCGATTCACCCAGGGCGGCAGGCAGAGGACGGCGCGGATGGGGAATGGCGACCCCGGAAGGCAGGGCGGTGCTCATCATTTCCTCGCGTTGGCGAACGGCTTCGAGAATGGCTTCAGGATCGTAGACTTGCCAGGACTGCTCGGCCAAATTGACCAGTTCTTTCAACACCGAGGCGCGGGTGGAAGCCGCCAACGGTACAGCAATGCTGGCTTCCGAAAGCAGGTTTGCCAGCAGTGGCTCGGCGTCGCCGCCACGCGCCGCCGATGATTCCAGGTGGGTCAACTCTTTCTCGGTCAACGACGGCATCTGTGTCTCGATCCATTGATTGATCTCGGCGCGCGCAAAGCGCCATTGCCCGCCGACCTTGTGGCCAGGCAGGTGTCCACGGCTGGCCAGCTTACCCACTTCACGCACGTCGCGCTGTAGGTAAGCGGCCAACTGCTCCATGTCCATCATGTCGCTCCCCATGCTTTCTTTCACCTCCTCAGAGGGCCGTCAAATCGTACCCTCTTGGCCAATAAAGTTCGCTATTTTCGCACCCGATCACTCCTTTTCGGGCCCGAGCAGTCCTGGTAGGTCGAAGCCCTTGCCGCCCTTGAGCAGCTGACGTTGCGCTTGCGTCTGCTGACTCAAACCAAACAAGCGGATGAAGCCGCGAGCAGCTTCGTGATCAAATGCGTCCCCACTCTCGTAGGTGGCCAGCTGCTTACTGTACAGGCTGTGTTCGCTCTTGCGGCCCACCACGGTGGCCTTGCCCTTGAACAGCTTGACGCGGACTTGACCACTTACGAAGCGCTGGCTGCTGGACACAAAGGCGAACAGGTCCTGATGGAACGCGCTGAACCACAATCCATTATAGATTAGGTCGGCATATTCTTGCGATACCAAAGTCTTGAATCGCTGCGCTTGCTTGCTCAGGCACAGCGATTCTAATTCGCGATGCGCCTCGTGCAAGATGACGGCGGCAGGCGCTTCATACAGTTCGCGCGATTTAATGCCGACCAGGCGGTTTTCGACATGATCGATGCGTCCGACGCCATGCTGACCACCGAGCTTGTTGAGTCGTTCGATCAACGGCACGCCGTCGAGCCTCTGGCCATCCAAGGCGATCGGCCGGCCTTGCTCGAAATCAAGGGTGAGATAAAGCGGTTCGTTCGGCGCCTTGGCCGGATCGACCGTCCAAGCGAAGGCGTCGGCGGGCGGTTCCTCCCAGGGATCTTCGAGAACACCGGCCTCGCAGCTGCGGCCCCATAAGTTGAGGTCGATGCTATAGGGACTCGCTTTGGTCGCTTCCACCGGGATGCCATGCTGGGCCGCAAAGGCAATCTCCTCCTCACGGCTCATCTTCCATTCGCGGACGGGGGCAATGATCTTCAAATCGGGGGCCAGCGTCTGGAAAGTGACATCAAAGCGGACTTGATCGTTGCCCTTGCCCGTGCAGCCGTGCGCGACGGCGACAGCGTTGTGTTCGCGGGCGGCATCGACCATCAATTTGGCGATAAGCGGCCGACCCAGCGCCGTGGCCAACGGATATTTCCCTTCATACATCGCCCCGGCCATGAGCGCCGGGAACACGAAACAATCGACGAAGAGGTTACGCGCATCCTGAGCGACGGCGGCGACGGCCCCGGTTCGCAGTGCTTTTTGACGGATGCGTTCGATGTCCTCGCCCTGGCCGAGATCCACCGTGAAGGTAATGACGTCGAGGTTGTATTTCTCTTGGAGCCACGGCACCATGACGCTGGTGTCCAGCCCGCCGGAATACGCTAAGATGACTTTATTGCGTGCCATTTGTTCGCCCTAGCTTAGGACTGGCGGACTTTTCCCTCCCCCCCTGTGGGGGAGGGTTAGGGTGGGGGGGGGAGGTAGAACTCCTTGTCTGCATTATACTTACACCCCCCACCCCAGCCCTCCCCCACAAGGGGGGAGGGAGTTTTGTCCGTTAGCCCTTATCTCTTCCGTTCCTCAGCCCCCAGCGCCCGCTTGAAGCTGAGGAGATTGTCTATCCTAGCTGTGCATACACGAGACGGAAAGGCATGGCTGAGAATCGCTTCTGCCGTTTGCGTATTCCCCGATCCGTTTATGAGGGGATGATATGGCATGCGCTGGCCGAGCAGCCTTTGGAATGCTGCGGCTTGTTGGCAGGGGTGATCCGAGACGACGGCATTGGCGAGGTTAGGCTGCGCTATCCGTTGCTCAATGCGGCCGCCAGCCCCGTCGAGTTCGAATCGGAGCCGCAGAGCCATTTTTCAGCCGATCGCGACATTCGCCGCCAAGGCTGGGAAGTGTTGGCGGTCTATCATTCGCATCCCACCTCAGGGCCGCTACCCAGCCGTAAGGATTTAGAACGCAGCTGGAGCGTAGACGTGGTCAACTTTATCGTGTCGCTGGCGACTTCACCGCCGACGGTTCGTGGTTGGTGGCTGAAGAAGGAGACGTACTACGAGGCGGAGTGGACCATCACCCCTGGAAGGGCCGTCTAGCATAAGGGACGTTAACTTTTGTTAACGAAATGTAAAGGGCGCCCGGAGAGGCGTTAACAAAAGTTATCATTGGCCGAAAACGCAGGATCGCCGCCTTTCCGCCATCTCAACTGTATCTTCCTATCCTTCTGCGACTTGTGCCGACTGTGCCTATTTTCCCTTTGCTCGGTATCAAAATTGCGGCCTTTTTGTTGACTTCGCGTTGCGAGTTTGCAGAATCCATACAGAGTTTGAAGAGGCTTTTTATCTTCATACGCATTCGCTACCCGACTTGGTTCGGCAGCAAGGAGCCCCCCTCATGCTGTTGTCTTCCTGGATCGCCCGTGTGTTACGCTTTCCCCTCCGGCCCACTCGCCACCAACGCCGTGCTTGGCGTCGAAAAACACCTTTATCGTTCCGGCCCCGTCTGGAAAGCCTCGAAGATCGTACAGTGCCCTCAGGGGGGCAACTCGGCGGCCAAGGCGTAATCACGGTGACAACCACTGCCGATGATCCCAACGGCCCTAGCGCCGGGCAAACAACGCTTCGTGATGCCATCAACCAAGCCAACGCCAACCCCGGCTCGACGATCGATTTCAACATTGCCACCTCCGACGCCGGCTACCAAAACGGCGTCTGGACTATCCAGCCGACGGCAGCCTTGCCAACGATCACTGCTCCCGTCGTCATCGATGCTACCTCCCAGCCCGGCTATAGCGGTACGCCCATTGTCGTCCTGAGCGGCCTCAATGCCGGCAGCGGCGCCGACGGCCTTGTTATTACCGGCGGCAAGAGCACCGTGAAGGGTCTGGTCATCAACCAGTTCAGCGGCGACGGCATCGACCTGACGGGCAACGGTGGCGATGTGATCGAGGGCGACTATATCGGCACCGATGCGACCGGAACCAGTGCCGCGGGCAATGGTGGCAACGGCATCACGATCATAAACTCGTCCGGCAACATCATCGGTGGCACGACGGCAGCGAGTCGCAATATTATCTCCGGTAATAGCAACGATGGGATAGACATCAACGGCAGCAGCGCCACGGCCAACACCGTCGCCGGCAACTATATTGGTACGGATGTCACAGGTACCGCGCCCCTAGGCAATGGCACGGGCATCTCCATTTACGGGGCCAGCAAGAACAGCATCGGCAACAATTGGATTGCATACAACACCACCGGGGCTGGGGTTGAGATAACCGGCGCAACTTCTATCAAGAACATCCTCATTGGCGATTCCATCAATCACAACGCTGGCGGGGGGATCAGCAACAGCGGCGGCGGCGTGACTGTGAGCAGTTGCACTCTCACGGGCAATTCTGCTGGCTCTGGTGGAGGCATTTACAACCATGTCGGCACGATGACGGTGAGCAATTGCATTCTCTCCAACAATTCTGCCGTAAACCAAGGCGGTGCTATCTATAATGACAGCACCCTTACGGTAAGTAATTCTACTTTTACAAACAATTCAGCCGGAAACCACGACGATATTTACAACAGCGGCGCCCTGACACTGAAATATGGTACTGCCGGTTTCAACGACACGCTGGTAATTGGCAATGCTGTCGCCGGCACCGCGACGTTCACGGACGCCGGCAATTTTGGCGGCAATTTGATTGTTAACAATCCGGGCAACCTCCAGTCGTTGAATGTGGCAGGGACCATAACGGCCGGCAGCAGCATTTCCGTTACCGGCACGCTGAGCAACAGTTCGATTGCCGCCAACAGCGGCACGGTTTCAGCCGGCGCTATCGTCACGATGTCTGTCACGACCAACAATACTAGCGGCAGCATCTTGGCCAGCGGCTCCATTACGGGTCTGACGACGACGGAGAACGACGGTACGATTAGCCTCTCCGACTCGGGTACGGCCAGCAATGTTAGCATCGGCGCCAATAAAGGCACGTTCCAGGTAGGAATTCCAGGCAACCCTGATGTCGGCGCCATGTCCAGCACGACCATCGGCACCAATAGCGGCCTGGTATCGGCAGGCATTATCTCCGGCATGGCGGTCACGCTCAATAGCACGAGTGGCCATATCCTGGCCGGCTCCATTAACGGTTTGCTGGTCAAAGAAAATGAAGGCATTATCCGTGCTTCCGGTCAGGGCACCACGTCGAATGTCAGCATTGGCACCAACACCAGCACGGGGACATTTGCGGCAGTAGAGGACAGCAATACCGGTTCCGGGACGATGACCAGCACCACCATCGGCACCAACAGCGGCACGGTCAGTGCGGGTTCCATATCCACGATGTCGGTATCGACCAACAGCGGTGCCATTAGTGCGGCGGGGCAGGGGACCACCAGTCATGTGACGATCAACAAGAACAAGGGTACGTTTGTAGCCAAGGAAGATTCGACGCCTGGCTCCGGCACGATGAATGACACGCTTATCGGCACCAACAGTGGTACGGT
>JAJPIY010000137.1 GCA_021324515.1 Planctomycetota bacterium | reverse complement strand
TTGGTGTGGACCAATGAACTGGGCAAAGGCAATACCCATACCCTGGACAACATCCCCTTTGTCCTGGTCGGCAACGGCCTGGATTTCAAGATGGGCCGCTCGATCAAATACCCCAAAGTGCCGCACAATCGCCTGCTCTTGTCGCTGGCCCACGGCATGGGCCATCGCCTCAAGACCTTCGGCAATCCGGACTTCTGCGGTGAGGGACCGCTGCCGAAGTTGAGCTAATGCGTCGAGATGCTTCCCTTCCCTTGCGAACGGAGCTATGATGGAATGACGCCGCGTCGTGTCGCCTGAAGTCGTCATCCGCTCGTTCGCAAGGGTAACGTATATGACCCCGCGAGTCTTCGTCTGTCTCGGGGCTGTCTGGGGGACCTTCTGCACTCTTCCGCTCTTCGCCGACGAAGATGCCGCTGGCGACGAAGCCCTTCTTCGCGCGGCTGCGATTGCTACAGACGATCATGCTTTACTCGAGTTTTTGCGCCGCCAAACCCCCGATGTTGCGACCTTGCGGCGAGCTCAGCAGCTGATTGAACAACTCGGCTCGGATTCGTTCTCCGTTCGCGAACAAGCCAGTGCCGACTTATTGGCCCTTGGTCCTGGGGTGCTGCCGCTGTTGCAACAGACGGTTCGCAAGACGGCCGATCTCGAAGTGCGCCGCCGTGCCCACGATGCTGTGCGCCAACTGCAAAGCCGGTGGACCCCCGCCCTGGCCGCTGCGGTCGTTCGTCTCTTAGGGCAGCGCAAACCACTCGGCACGGTAGAAACCCTGTTGGCGTTCCTGCCCGGCCCTTATGACGCTAGCGTCCGTGAGGAAATCCAAAACACGTTGGTCGCCGTGGCGCGTAGTCAGCGAGAGAGCCATTCAAGCCTTGTCCAGGCCCTGGCCTCCCCTGAGCCGGTGCGGCGAACGGCGGCGGCGGTCACGCTCTGCCGCCTCGGCGCAGGGGAATACCGGCCAGCGGTAGGCAAGCTGCTGCACGATTCCGATGCGACGGTGCGCTTGCAAGTCGCGCGGGAGTTGGCCAGCGTCGGCGACCGGCAAGCCGTGCCGGTGCTTATCGAGCTGCTTGCCCAGCTGCCGGTCGACGAAGCGGAACAGGCCGAAGAGGTGCTCTTTTGCCTAGCCGGTCCCCATGCCCCGGCGACACCGCTGGGCCCCGACACCCTTGGGCAACAGAAGTGCCGCGATGCCTGGCGGTCCTGGTGGCGCGCACACGGCGAACAGGTGGAGATGGCCGCGCTCAAGGATCGCGAGCCGCAGTTGGGCTACACGCTGCTGGTGTTGCTTCAGGACAATCGCGTCGTCGAATGGGACCGCGAGGGCAAGCTGCGCTGGCAGATCACCGGCTTGGCCGCACCATTGGACGCCGAAGTGCTGCCCGGACGGCGTGTGCTGATCGCCGAGCACGACGCCAAATGCATTACCGAACGCAATTTCCAGGGCGAGATCCTGTGGGAGAAAAAGCTGACCGAGCCGCCGATTCATGTCCACCGACTGCCGGATGGTCGGACTTTCATCGCCACCCGCAAGCAACTGCTTGAAGTAGACCGTTCCGGCAGCCGTTCCGTCATCCGCTATCACTCGGACACCAGCGCGATCATTACGGCCCGGCGTTTCCATGATGGACGCATCGGCTGCATCGAAAAAGGCTCCTATTTCGAATTGAGCGCCGCCGGAGAAGAATTAAAACGCTTTGCCGTGCCGCCCGGCGTCTTCACGACCAACGCCTTGACATTGCTGCCCAATGGGCGCTTGCTCATTGCGTCTTACGGCGGCGGCACTGTGCAGGAATACGATCGCTCCGGCAAAGTAGTATGGGAGGTCAAGTTGGGCCGACCGCTCTGCGCCCTTCGTCTGCCGGGCGGCCATACCCTTGTCTCCAGCCAGGACATGGTGTTGGTCGAGTTCGATCGCGCGGGCAAGGAAATCGCTCGCCGCGATGCTCCAGGGCATCCTTGCCAGATCCGTCGTCGCTGAGACCTTCTGGCACGACTACACGAACCGAGGCAGTACAATGCGTAAACGTTGGACCATTGCCGCACGGGTTTTGGCATCGCTGGTCCTTCTGGCCTGGGGGGCCTGCCAACCGTACGGCGGACAAAGGCAAAGAGGAGCATCAATGACGGAAACAATCCGCAAAAGCGATGAGGAATGGCGCGCTCAGTTAACCGACTTGCAATACAAGGTAACGCGCCGCAAGGGCACCGAGCCGCCTTTTAACAACGAATACTGGAACAATCACGCGGACGGCGTTTACCACTGCGTCTGCTGCGGTCAGCCGTTGTTCGATTCGGCGGCCAAGTTCGACTCCGGCACCGGCTGGCCGAGTTTCTTCAAACCGTTGGAAGAAAACAGCCTGGCGTTGCACGAAGATCGCAGCGGCTTCATGACGCGCACGGAAGTCTGTTGCCGCCGCTGCGAGGCGCATCTGGGCCACGTCTTCGACGACGGCCCGCCGCCGACCGGTCTGCGCTACTGCATGAACTCCGCCGCACTGAAGTTCGTGCTTCGAACGGACGAACAAGCGGCCGGCGGAGGCAAGTGAAAGGCGAGAAACATGCGTCTGACCAGGAGAAGCTAATTCGATGAAAGCATTTGTGCGGATGTCGTTGGATCGGGGCCTCCGAGGAGACTACGCTGCCACCAAACATTATGCCGGGCTGACAGCGGCGTCGTCGGTGATGGTTGTCGGCTTGGCCAAGTGGAAATCGAGGACCAGCGGCAAGTGATCGGAGGCCAGCCGGGCCAGAGGCGTGCGCACGATGGCGGCGTGGTGGATGGCGATGTCGCCGCGGTAGTAGATCTTGTCCAAGGAGGCGACGGCCAAGAAAGACGGAAAGCTCCGGAAACGGCGGATAGGGGCCGTCGCATGGCGGAAGCCGTGATGGAGAAAATGGTGCTTCCCCAGGGTGTTGCGCCAATCGTTGAAGTCCCCCGCGATGATAGTCGGCAGATGAGCGAATTCCAGGAAGGAGCCATGATTGAGCAAGTGAAAAGCTTGCCAGCGGCGTTCTTTTTCGCGCAGGCCCAGATGCCAATTAATCAGGTGCAACGGCCCTTGGGCCGTCTCGACGACGACAAGTTGAGCACCGCGCGGCTTGCGGCGGCGATGGCGGATCGATACCTGGCACTCGTTGCGGAACGGCCAGCGTGACAAGATCAAATTGCCGTAGCCGCCTTCATGGTGCGGTACATTCAGCTGGAAAAGGTGCGCTTTAGCGCCGAGTCGATGGGCCAACAAGCTCGGCTGGTCGTGATAATGCGAACGGCGGACATGCCGGTCCACTTCCTGCAAACATACGAGATCGGGGGCCTGTTCCTGTATGACTTCGATGATCCGTTCCAGCCGGTAGCGACGATCACTGCCGATTCCTTTGTGGATATTATAGGTCAACAAACGCATCTTTCTCTGGCCCTGAAATCCCCACGGCGGAGCCTCTTCCGTTTGTCTTTTCCGTCTTATTATACTGGGCACGGAGAGATCCGACATCGTGGCTTGGCGAGCGGGAGGTGTGCTCCCCGGTTGTGCTACCGGGGGGTGTTCTACTGGGCACGGGGAGATTTGACATTTTTTCCCTTTTCTCCCCCCACCCCAACCCTCCCCCACCAAGGGGGAGGGAGAACCAAGGCTCCCTCCCCCCTGGTGGGGGAGGGTTGGGGTGGGGGGGGAGTTGTGCCCAATTCAACCGTGCCCAGTATAAGCAGCGCACTTTTTCTCGACTCGGCGCCCCAAGGCGCGCCGTACCGTGGCACACAGGCCGCTGACATCAAGGCCGAGGTCGGCCAATAACTCGCCGCGTTCGCCGTGCTCGATAAAGCGATCTGGCAATCCCAGACGTAGAACGTGACGAGTATCCAGGCCGGCGTTGTTAGCTGCCTCCAACACCGCGCTGCCGAAGCCACCTTCGAGCGTCCCTTCCTCCACCGTGACAACCAACGGCATTTCCTCGATGGCGCGCAGCAGGGTGGCTCGGTCGAGTGGCTTGATGAAGCGTGCGTTGATGACGCCGATGTTGAGTCCTTCTTCGCGCAGCGCTGTAGCGGCCTTGACACAGGTTGGAAAGAGCGTGCCGCAAGCGATGAATATGCCGTCTTCACCCCATTCATACACTTCCGCCTGTCCCAATTCGATGGGGACTGCGGGGCGATCGACGCGCTCCAGGTTGGCCTTGGGATAGCGCAGCGACACCGGGCCGGAATGCGCCAGGGCGAACTGCAACATCGGCGCCACGTCCAACTCGTCGCCGGGGGCCATGACTACGAAGTTGGGGAAGATCCGCAGATAGGCAATATCGAAGACGCCATGATGCGTCGGCCCATCCGGCCCGGTCAGGCCGGAGCGATCCATTGTGAAAACGACGGGTAGGTTTTGCAGGGCCACTTCCTGGAAAAGTTGATCGAAGGAGCGCTGCAAAAAAGTAGAATAAATGTCCACAATAGGACGCATGCCGGCCTTGGCCAGGCCGGCGGCGAAAGCAACAGCGTGCGATTCACAGATGCCCGTGTCGAAAAAGCGCGTCGGGAAGTCGGCACGGACTTTTTCCAGCTTGTTGCCCTGACACATGGCTGCCGTGATGACTGCGACACGCGCATCGTCGCGCAGAGCATTGTAAATAGCGCCGCTGATGGCATCGGTGTAGGCGCGGGTGCTGCCGCGCTTGAGCGACAGGATGGTCCGGGCGGGGCCGACCTTCTCAAAGACCGGCGGCGTGTGGAACGTCACTGGGTCGGCGCTAGCCTGCGGTACGCCGTGGCCTTTGGTGGTCAAGACGTGCAGCAGCACGGGGCCTTGTTGGTCTTTCACGTCGCGCAGCCAGCGGCGTAGCGTGGGCAGATCGTGACCGTCGATCGGCCCGAAATAGCGGAAACCCAGCTCCTCGAACAACATTCCGCCGGTCAGAAACGCTTTCAGGCCGTCCTTGATCTGTTCGATGGCGTGTGTGGCCATGCCGCCGACCAGCGGAATGTGTTTGAGCAGGTCGCGGATGTGCCGTTTCGATCCCTGATAGAAATTCGTCAGCCTGGCCCGATCCAGGCACTGGGCCAGGGCGCCGACGCGCGGACAGATGGACATCTCGTTGTCGTTGAGGATGACCAGCAAGTTTTTCCGCAGTCCGCCGGCATTGTTGAGCGCCTCGAAAACGATGCCCGACGGCAGCGCGCCGTCGCCGATGACGGCGACGCTATGGCGATCGTCTTGGCCGAGCAAATCGTCGCCCACCTTGAGGCCAAGGGCGCAGGAGACGCTGCAACCGGCGTGGCCCGTCATGAACAGGTCATAGGGGCTTTCGTGCGGATTGGGATAGCCCATCAGCCCGCCGCGCATGCGGATGGTATCGAACTGCTTGTAGCGGCCGGTGATGAGTTTATGCGGATAGATTTGATGCCCGGTATCCCAAATAAGGCGATCGCGGCTGAAATCGAAGGTCAAGTGCAAGGCCAGGCACAACTCGATGACGCCGAGATTGCTGGCAAAATGGGCCGGACGAATGCTGAGGACGCGCACCATCTCGTCGCGCATCTCCTGAGCGAGGTCGAGCAGTTGCGCATCGGTCAGCTTGTGCAGATCGGTGGGCGAGTTGATTTGCGACAGCAGAGCAGTCATGGCGTAAATCCTTAATCCGTTGTCGGTCTCCCACTCAGCCACA
>JAJPIY010000185.1 GCA_021324515.1 Planctomycetota bacterium | reverse complement strand
TTAGCCGCGAGCCGGAGGCGAGCGCGACAGCCAACAGCCTCAATGCGACGACCTCGTCTCGGGGGCGTCCGAGTAGATACGTGTCGCCTCCATCTTGATGACCGGCTCGGTCAGGTTGGTGCTGGTCATCTGGATTTTGAAGCGCACGATGCCTTGGTCAATCGCTTTAACGTTGATGCGGAAGACAGCGTCGGCCCGAGGCGCCAGCTTCTCGATCGGTTCAAAGACGATGAGCTTGCCTTCCTCGTGGAAACGCACCGGCCCGGTAGCGCTTTTGAACTCCATCTTGTCTGGTATGGTGGCCGTCAATTTAATGTTGGTCTCCACCTTGGAACCGGTGTTGCTGATGCGCACCTCATACGAGGTTTCGCTGTTCACCTCGATCGGATCTTCGGTGTCCACCATCTCCAACATCAAGGCAGACAACCCTTCCACCCGGGTGGCCAGTTCTGACTCGGCGCTCAGGTTATGGGCGCCCACGGCACTGGCCTTATGCTTGAATTCGCCGGGATTGATGGCCTGGACTTCCAGCTTGACTTCGCGCGCTTCTCCGGGTTTGACATCGCCAAGGAACCAGGAGACGGTGTGCGCGGAGAAATCGTGACGTCCGCCGTCGCTGGCGGCCAAGACCTTGAATCCTTCGGGTACCACGTCGCTGACTGTCACATTCGTTGCGGGTGCATCGCCGGGGTTGCTGACCTTAAGCGTGTACAGGGCCTTGCGGCCAAGATAGCGCAATCCCGGCCCGGTCAGCTGGAGTTCCAGACGCGGCATGGTGACGCTGACCTGCGCCGCCTCCTGAGCATGCAGTCCGCCCTCGGCCTCGGCAACCACCCCGCATTTCTGCACTCCGCCCTTCTTGGCGATGCACATGACCGTGACGGTGCGCGTCTCGCCAGCGGCCAGATTGCCGATGTCAAAATCGATCCTGTTGCCGCGCGGGCATTCCAGCCCGTCGGTCAAGTTGGCATGAATCTTAACCAGATCGGCAGAACCGTCGCCCGGATTGGCAACTTCCAGCTGGAAGGCCGCTGTCTCACCCAAGAGTAGCTTCGGCGGACCCTGCACCTTGAGTATCAGCTTCGGCTCGCGGACCTTGATATGCAGGACCGAAGATCCCGTGAACGTTACCCATGCTTGCGGCGAGGCATCACCCTTGCGTTCGGCCAACAGCTTCATACGCAGGACTTTTTCTTCCTTGGGTTCCAAGGTGCCCAGTTCCCAGACCAAGACGTTGCCCTCCGTGACAGCCTTTGGTTCGGTGTCGCCGCAAGACAGGTTGGCCGGGACGCGTACGCGAACCAGGACCTGCTGGACAGGGATGGTACAAGTGTTGCGCACCACCAAGCTGTAAATGTTGGGTTGATGGATCTTGGCCGCCGTGGGGCCGACCCATTGCAAACTCACGGCCGGTTCCTGGCGATTGCTCATGTCTTCCGATGCCAGGGCGGATTGCGTGGCATGTTCCTCGTTGGCATCGGTCGGCTGCCCACTCGGTTCGGCGCTGCCCAACGGGGGCAGAGTGTTCCCACTCGGAATGCTATGGAGGGATTGCGGCGCTGCGCCTGGCCCTGCTCCGTAGCCTGCTGTTCCTTGAGTTGGCCCTTCCATCGGTAGCTGCGCTCCAGACGGTGTGGGGGGTTGGTTAGGCAAATTGGGATAACCTGCTGGGGCCGCAGGAAGTTGTTCCATCGCCGCGCTGGGCATCGGTTGTTGGGGCAAAGGATTGACCGGTTCCATCGCTGGCGCCTTGGCAGACGGAGAGTTTGGCCGCATGGGCGGCAGGCCAGGATAAGGATCGGCGCTTAGCGGGGCCGATGGCATCGTGGGGCCAGGCATTGAGGCAGCTGAGGAGACTGGCTGAGGCCGAAGGGGCATTTCTCCCAAAGGAGCGGCTCCTTCTCCGGAATTTGCACTGCTGGTTCCCGCCGACAGATCTTCGGCTGAAGGCAGTTTGTCTGCTGGCGGAGCGCCCGCCAGGGCCGCCCAGCCTATTAGGCAAGCTGTGAGCAAAGCCATCGTAGAGATGGCAACAATACGTTTCATCCCCCTATACCTCCCCCTTTGAGATAAACAAGCCCCCCAATGGGCGCAGCCTTCCCTAGGCTGATAAGTTATGACCTTTGAGAAGGGCGGAACTATAGCGGAGCGACCGTCCTAGTCAAGAGCAATTTCTCATCAGAGCAGGGCTGTTTCCTTCTCTGGTGCTTCTTCATGATAGGCGAGATGGGTAGGTGCCCATTGGCCCTAGTGTGACGAAATCGCCGAGAAGGAAACGGCCCTGCATCAGAGAGTGCCGCAAAATTTTGGCGGGCGAGGCGGCATCATTCTGTCTGGCGAGCGGGGGGTATGAGCCCCCCGCTCGCCTCCGGTAGCTCCGGAGACCTCTTTGGAAGAAGGCATGGCCGTTTCGTCTCATCTCAATAGCCCAAGCGCATCATGGTGGCACCGACGGTAGCGCGACAGAGGTCTCGCAGTGCCTCGACATCGGGGGGAACGCCTCGGCCGGTAGGATCCGCAGGACCGCCGGGGATGACGTTGATGTCACGCGGCGGGCGGACGATGGCTTGCGGTTCACGCCCCAAGATCCAGGAGAAGCCCTGCACCACTTCTGCGAAGTTCGCATCCAGATCTTCGTAGCGGACCACGAGAACGCGCGGCTCGGCCGCGGCTGCTTCTAACCAGCCCTCGACATGCGCCGCCCAGCGCAGCATCAGATTGGGATGCTGACGCAGCTGATAGCGCATCATGAAGCCGCAAGGCTCGGAGCGGGCGAAGGTCAGGGGATCAGCAACTTTTGGTCCCTCGAACCAGGGCAAGCCATGCATGAAGCGCCAATAGGACAGCAACACATTCACCGGGTTGCGACAAATGTAGAAGAGGACGTATTGTTCGGTCAGGCGAGACAGTTCGCCGGCAAAGAAGCCGGCCTGATGGTGCGATTTGACTAGGCGGTTGCGCTGGTCGGCCGTTAGGGCCAAAAGTTCATCGCAAATGTGGCGGGGATAATAGAAGTTGAATTGGAAGTGCAGTTGATCGAAATCAATCCAGGGCTGGCTGATGTAGCCGTAGCAGGCTGCCAGGGTATTCATCAGGAAATGCGTTCCGGAGCGTTCATGGGCGACCACCATCACGGCCGGGCGCGGCTGAGGAAAAGGTCTCATTGGCTTACCTCACTCGCTGCACTAAGGACGCTTCTTGGCCACGGCCGTGGCCTCATACTTAAACGGCTGCAAGATGGGCCGTTGCTCGTCATCGAGGCCGGTCAAGAGCAGAATGCGCTGCTCGGCCTGCCGCAATTGTTGGTAGCACGCTTTAATAAGGCCGACGCCCTGTTCGTAGCGGGCCAGAGCATCCTCCAGGCCAAGCCGGCCGTCTTCTAGCTCGCGCACCATGCGTTCCAGTTCTAGCAGCGATTCCTCAAACGTCCGTTGGTCGTTTTGTGGTTCGTTCATATTTTTACTCGCTTTCTCTGGTTTCTTCCACGCGGCTGACGATTTGGCCGTGCTGGAGCCGCGTCACGATGCGTTCGCCCGACCGCACTTGGCCGGCCTCGTGCAATAGGGCCGTCTCGCCCTCCTTGTGCGTTAAACTGTAGCCACGCGCCAGCACCTTCAGCGGACTGAGCGATTCCAGCCGCGCCGCCAGTCCTCCCAACTGCTCGTCCAGCTGTTCGAGGCGGCGTTGCAAGGCGCGCTGCAAACGTCCGCTGTATTCATCGAGGCGTTCTTCCTCTTGGCGGATGCGTTCGAGCGGGCGACGGAAGCAGGGCCGATCTGCCAGTTCGGCCAAGCGCGCCTGGGCTAGATCCAGGCGGCGGCGCAGGTCGGTACGGAAGCGCGATTCGAGTCCTTCCAGCCATTTAAGGACTTCACCCCGATCGGGCACGACTTTTTCGGCGGCCTCGCTAGGCGTCAAGGCCCGTACATCGGCTACCATGTCGGCGATGGTCAGGTCATCTTCATGGCCGATGCCCGCGACCACCGGGATGCGCGAATGAAAGATGGCCTGGGCCACGCATTCTTCGTTGAAGGTCCACAAATCTTCGAGACTGCCGCCGCCGCGGCCGACGATCAATACGTCAATGGCCGGCCCGGTCACGGCAATGCGGTTGAGCATGCCGATGGCCTCGGCAATCTCGGCGGCTGCGCCCTCGCCCTGGACGTGGACGGGACAAATCCACACCTCCGCCGCCGGCCAACGCCGCGATAGGATCTCCAACATGTCGCGCACCGCCGAGCCGCTCGGACTGGTCACCAGCACAAGGCGATGCGGGATGCGCGGCAGCTTGCGTTTTCGTTTAGGCTCGAAATAGCCTTTTAGCGATAGCTTTTCTTTCAATTGCCGAAACGCCAATTCCAACGGGCCGATGCCTTTGGGCTGAATTTCCTCAATGAGCAGCTGATATTCGCCGCGCGGCATGTACAAGGTCAGCCGGCCTCGCACGATGACGCGCATGCCGTCGCGCAGGTCAAAGCGCAGACGCAAAGCGATGGCCCGATAGAGCACGGCCTTGAGTGGCGCTTCCTCGTCCTTGAGCGTCAAATACTGATGCCCGTAGGCGCTGGGCCGCGACAGGTTCGACACCTCCCCCTCCACCCAGACAGTGGTATACGTCTCTTCGAGCATCCCTTTGAGGGCGCGCGTAAGCTCACCGATAGTGAGGACTTTAACGCCAGGAGGTGGAAAGAGGACCGGCATGGGAAACGTCTGTATGCGCCCCTAAGCTACCATCCCCAAAGGGTACAACAGTTCAGGTTGCGATGCAAGCGCTTCCTGTCTGGTGCAAGGGAAAAAGGCCCCCAGGCAGCGTCACGACCCGTACAGAAAATATTTCTTCCGCGTTTTTTGGAAAAGTTCCAGCTCCGGCTGCCATAGCTTCATGATCTGTTCAGGTGTCTGGCCGCACTGGAGCGCTTGCAGCGTCGGCGGATGGGCCAGCAAGACGCCGTAGCGTTGCACCTGCCACTGCCCCGGATACAGTTTCCGCAGCTGGTAGGCGATGGTGATGCCCAAGGGCAGCGCTTGGAATTGCCGCCAGTCATCGATAAAGATTTGCACGCCGCCGCATTCTTTGCCGGCGTGTGTGCTGCTTTGGGGAGTGAAGCGAACTGGCACAAAACGCAAGCCCGGCAAGCGCGCGGACGCCAGAGCGGCAGCCAAACGGCGCCCGTCGATCCAGGGAGCGCCGAAAATTTCAAAAGGGCGATCGGTGCCGCGACCGACGCTGACGTTCGTTGTCTCCAACAGGCCGACGCCGGGATACAACAGCGCCGCTGTCAACGTCCGCATGTTCGGTGAGGGATTGATCCAAAGGAGGTTCGTTTTGTCGAATAAATCGCTACGCTTCCAGCCCTCGATGGGGATGACTTCGAGATCGGCGTTGATTTTGCGTTCGCGGTTGAAGAGGCGGGCCAGTTCGCCTACGGTCAAGCCGTGCCGCAGCGGTAGCGGATGATAGCCGACGAACGATTCCAACTTGGGATCGAGTACCGGGCCTTCGACGACGCTACCGCCGATGGGATTGGGCCGATCGAGGACAATTACTTTCAACTGGTGTTCCGCCGCCGCCTCCAGGATATAGCCGAGCGTCGTTTCATACGTATAAAAGCGACAGCCGATGTCCTGAATGTCGTAAACGAGCGTATCAATGCCTTGTAGCTGCTCCTTAGTGGGCCGTTTGCGCACTCCATAGAGGCTGTAGATGGGCAGCCCTGTTTTCTCGTCTTTGCCATCGGCAACCGAACGATCCACTTCGCCGCGGATGCCGTGTTCGGGACTGAAGAGCGCGACCAGCTGGACGCCTTTCGCTTGATGCAGAAGATCGATAGTGCTGCGGCCCTCGCTATCCACGCCGGTATGGTTCGTCACCAAGCCGATGCGCCGCCCTTTGAGCTGACGGAAGCCGTCGCGCTTCAGGACATCGATGCCGTTGAGAACGGGGGTCGGTTTGATGATGCTGGCGACAACAAGGGACGTGACGTGGCGGCGCAGGCGGTCGATTTCCCGTTGGCCTTGGCCGTCAGGGTGGACGCGGTTGCTCAGGAGGATGAGGGCGATCTGATGGTCGGGATCGATCCAGATAAACGTGCCGGTGAAGCCGGTGTGGCCGAAACTGCGAGCGGAGAAAGTATCCTCACGGTCGGAAGAAAAGCGCGTCGAGGCGTCCCAGCCCAGAGTGCGCCGCCCTTGGGGCAGTTGACGCGGCGTCGTCATCAGCCGCACCGTTTCCGGCTTGAGGATGCACCGGCCGCCATAGCTGCCGCCATTGAGTATCATCTGAGCGAAGACGGCCAGGTCTTCAGCGGTCGAGAACAACCCCGCATGGCCGGCGACGCCGCCCAGAAGATAGGCGCGCGGATCATGGACCTCGCCGCGCATCCAGTGATCGCCCCGTTTCTCCGTGGGCGCAGCGCGCTCAGCCAAATCCTTGTCCGGACGAAACAGGGTTTCACGCAACCCCAAGGGTGCGAAGATGTGTTTGCGGGCAAAGACATCGAGTGCCTCCCCGCTCTGACGTTCGATCAACTCGCCCAGGACAAGGAAGTTTACGTCGGAGTAGCGATATTGTTGCCCTGGCCCCGTGAGGGGCCGAAGATTACAGATCTGTTCCCAGGCTTTCTTACGCCCATTTTGATAATCTGCCACGGGATTGTCGGCAACAAGACCGCTGGTGTGCAGCAACAGCTGTTCAAGAGTGATCGCCTCCTTCCCGTTCTTGGCGAACTCTGGCAAATAGCGGCTCACAGGCTCCGATAATTCCCATTTGCCCTGTTCCAGCAGGATCATGACGGACGTGGCGGTGGCAATCGGTTTGGTGAGCGAAGCCAAGTCGAAAACGGTATCGACCGTCATGCGCTCTTCCGTCGGCTGTTTGCAGCGCCATCCGTAAGCCTTGCGAAAGGCGATTTTGCCCTGCCGCACCACAAGAACGACAACGCCGGGGATTTCGCCTTTATTGATACTCGCCTGTACAACGGTATCGATTTGTTCGAGCTTGGCGGTGTCGAGTCCAAGCTCAGCAGGTGTCGCTGCTGGGAGTCGCGTCGCTGGCTCGGCCCCTGCGGCGCTGCTTGCAAAAAGAGCGAGCAAAATGGCCACCCAAGAGTAATGGCAATCGTGGAGATGCCCATCGTTGACTCGCGTCCAATCGTGTACCGGCATCATATTGCCCCATTCGGAAGGTTCCGCAAAATATCGGCGCGCCCATCCCGTTTCTGCCAGTATACAAGAGGGGACATCTGTTGCCGAGCAAGAGAGCGCGTGACATGACGATCAGCCAATCGTGGGAGGATGCGATGACGGACGAATATCTGCTTGGTCGCTTCGTCTCCTGCTGCGATGCCGCTGCACTTTGAAGCGTTGGTGCGTCATCATGAGCCAACAGCGATTTTTATGGCCAGTCGGGAGCGTAAGTGACGGATGAGAGGCCGTTGCTTACACTTCCGGCTCGTTGGAGACAGCCGGCACATCTTACCGCGCCGATCGCGCCGCCGGGGGGAAAATCCTTGTCTGTTTCCCTCGCTCCGGTTATCTTTCTAACGGGCAGATACTCCCTATCCCTCAGAAGGACCACGATTGTGACTGTGCAACTGGCCGTGCCGGAAAGCAAACCCGCCGTGTGGACGCGCCGCCACCTGCTCGGTTTGGAAGAGCTAAGCCGCGGCGAGATCGAAACCATTCTCGACACCGCCGAACAGTTCGTTGAGGTCAGCCAACGGCGGCGCAAGAAACGCAATGATCTCAAGGGCAAAGTCGTCGTCAATCTCTTTTTTGAGGCTTCGACGCGCACGCGGTCGAGTTTTGCCTTCGCCGCCAAACGCCTCAGCGCCGATACGCATGATTTCACCGTCGGCGGCTCGAGCATTGTCAAGGGCGAGACGTTCATCGATACGGCCAAGAACATCGAAGCGATGGGCATTGATGTGGTGGTAGTGCGGCATTCCGTTCCGGGCGCTCCGCATCTCTTGGCCCAACACTTGCACAGCAGCATCGTCAATGCCGGCGACGGCGCGCACGAACATCCCACGCAAGCGCTGTTGGACATATTCACCATTCGTCGCCTGAAAGGGCGTGTGGAGGGGCTGACAATCGGCCTGGTCGGTGACATCGCCCATAGCCGAGTTGCACGCAGCAATATTTACGGCTTGTTGAAAATGGGAGCGCGGGTCATTGTGTGTGGGCCGCCGACCTTGGTGCCGCGTTCCATCGAACGGCTCGGCGTCGAGGTTGCCTATCGGCTCGACGATATTCTGCCGCTGTGCGACGTGGTTAACGTGTTGCGTATCCAATTCGAACGGCAGCGTGGCGGATTGTTTCCGTCTATCCAGGAGTATTTTCGTCTCTTCGGCATGCACAGCGAACGGATGCGCCGGGCCAAGCCGGACATTTTACTGTTGGCGCCTGGTCCCATCAATCGCGGCGTCGAACTAACGCCGGAAGTCGCCGATGGGCCGCACAGCGCTATTTTGCAGCAAGTCACCAACGGCTTGGCTGTGCGTATGGCCGTGCTGTATCTCTTGTGCGGACAACCGGCCGGCGAATAGGGCCGTTTTCCGTTTGCCATTTTCCGTATAGGATGTTTTGATGTCCGTTATTTTGGTGTACGGAAAACAGGGAACGAAAAACTGAGGACGAGATGACCCAAATCAAAGCGACGAACATTACCTGGCACGAAGGGCACGTTAGCCGGGAGGAGCGGGCGCAGCTGCTCAAACAAAAAGGCGCGACCTTATGGTTCACCGGCCTATCCGGTTCGGGTAAGAGCACCATCGCCTATACGCTGGAACATGCATTGGTACAGCGTGGCCGGCTCGCCTACGTGCTCGACGGCGATAACATTCGCCACGGACTGAACAAGAACCTTGGTTTTTCAGCCGCCGACCGCGAAGAGAACATTCGTCGCATCGGCGAAGTGGCCAAGCTGTTCGCCGACTGTGGCGTCTTGACCATGACCAGTTTTATCAGTCCCTACCGGGCTGACCGCGATAAGGTCCGCGCGCTGCACGTCGAAGCCAAGCTGCCGTTCATCGAAGTGTTTGTCAATACTCCGATCGAGACTTGCGAACAGCGTGATCCCAAGGGTCTGTACAAGAAGGCCCGCGCCGGCCAGCTCAAAGGCTTCACAGGCATTGATGATCCCTATGAACCGCCACTGACGCCCGAATTGACGATCGACGCTACCCATACCTCGCCGCAGCAAGCGACGGTACTGCTGATTGAATATCTGGAAAAGCACGGGATTCTGTAATTTTCGGGCCGCCATTCATTTCCGCCTCTTCCACCTACTTCGCCTAACCGTTGCATTCCGCAGCCGGGACGCGAAAAATCGCTGTTTTTCGCGGTGGGGAGTTCAAGATCGCGTTGACACCCGCGGCCCGCAAACGTAAACTTGCCCCGTCCCCAGGAGCGAACGGCGAGTAATCGCCCGAAATTGTTTGTACTCAAGGTCTTACAACAGGCGCCACCGGCGGAATCGCTAGAACTGGAACAATCGGGTTTCTCATGGCACATACCGAACTGACCGCCTTTCTGTCTCGCCCAGCCGAGGGTTTTTACACCTCCGAAGTACCGACCTCGCGAGAACGGCGCGGCGGCGCTTGGCCGCTGCGGACCTTCCTGCCGACCGGCTATGAGCCAAACTATCCGTATCCTCTCTTGGTCTTTCTGCACGGCCGCGGCGGCAGCGAAGAGCAGATCCTTCGTTTGGCTCCGCAATTGAGCCGACGCAATTACATCTGTATCGGTCTGCGGGGACCGCGCGCCCTGGGACTGCGCGACAACGGCTTACCGGCCTACAGCTGGGACGGGGAGGACGAAGACGGCGCCGACATCGAAGAATATGTATTCCGCGCTATCGAGCAAACGCGCCGCCATTATCACGTTCACTCTGAGCGCATCTATCTGGCTGGCTATCACGAAGGGGCGGCGCTGGCTTATCAATTGGGCCTGTTATATCCCCAGCGATTCGCCGGCATTATCTCACTCAATGGCGCTATGGCACGGGGAGGCCGCCCGCTCTTGCGTTTGCCGGAAGTTCGCCATCTCCGCGTCCTTATCGGTCACGGCATTCACAACACCGTGGTGCCGCTGGAGTGGGCGCGTCAGGATTTCCGCTTGCTCTATACCGCGGGTTTATCGATTCGCATGCATACCTATGCGGTCAATCACGGCATCCATCTCGACATGCTCCGCGACATCAATCGTTGGATCATGCATGCCATCAATACAGAGGAAGTGTAAAAGTCTCAAGTTTAGCCGCGAGCCGTAGGCGAGCGCGAGTAGAAGAATCCCGTTTCGTTTAGCCGCGAGCCGTAGGCGAGCGCTCTCGCGCTCGCCTACGGCTCGCGGCTAAACGGTGTTGTTTTTACTAATTGGCGTCGGGAGAACCGGGCGGTTCCTTGGCAATTTGAAGGATTGCACGCCGGCGATTCTTCGCTGCTGTGTCACGCAACTGGCGCTCGACACGATCCAATTTTTGCAAGACTTTCGCCAGTTGTGCTTCCACTTCGGCGGTGGGAGAAACGCCGTTGGCCTGTTGGCGACGAGCCAATTTCAGGGCCACGGCAATCTGGGGATCATCCGGCGCTAACTCGTAAGCCAACTGGGCGACTTGCTCGGCCTGCTTGTACTTGCCCTGCTCGAAATAATTTTGATACCACTTGAGCAACACGGCGACCTGGTCTTCGGTGTTGAACTTCTTGGCGGCCTGGACCGGAGGCGTCAGGACCCAAATTCCCAGCACGAGTAGACCACTGCTGCCCAGTTTTACGACGTTTCGCATGCCGCGCTAGCTCCTTTGCGGTTTGTGAATTAAGGAGGCCCCTATCTGTCTACTTACCATAAACAACGGTCTGCTCGCGGTCAATTCGAGGCCCCTCACTTTAAGAAAAAGTAACAATGGAAGGATTGGGGGCTTTAAAGGATAAAGCGTGTCAAATCCTCCTTCTGTAAAATATCTTGCAACCGCTGCCGCACGTAGGCGCCATCGATACGGACTTTTTTGTCTTTTCGGTCTGGTCCATCGAAACTGATCTCTTCGATGACCCTTTCCAAAATGGTATGCAAGCGCCGCGCCCCGATGTTTTGCGTCGTGCTATTGACCTCATAGGCGATGTCGGCCAGGGCTTCGATGCCGTCCTTGGTGAAATCCAACGTTATGCCTTCGGTTTCCAAAAGGGCGGCATACTGCTTGGTCAGCGAATGCTTCGGCTCTGTCAAAATCCGCAAGAAGTCCTCGCGCTTGAGGTCGGTCAGCTCGACGCGGATGGGGAAGCGGCCCTGTAATTCCGGCATCAGGTCCGACGGTTTCGAGAGGTGGAAAGCACCGGCGGCGATGAAAAGAATGTGGTCACTGCGTACCGGGCCATAGCGTGTGTTGACTGTGGTGCCCTCGACGACCGGCAAGAGGTCGCGCTGTACCCCTTGCCGCGATACGTCCGGTCCATGCGTCGATTGCGGGCCGCAAATTTTATCCAGTTCATCCAGGAATATAATCCCCTGGTTTTCGACCAACTCGATGGCCTTTTCGGTGACGACTTGGCGATCGATGAGGGCTTCCGTCTCCTGTTCCAGCAAAAGGCGGCGGGCCTCGCGCAGCGGGACTTGCCGTTGTTGTTGCTGTCGCGGCATGATGCGCTCAAACATATTTTGGAAGTCGACGTCCATCTGTTCCATGCCGAGGTTGGAGAAGATTTGCACCGGCACGACTTTTTGTTCGACACTCAATTCGACCACGCGATCCTCCAGTTCGCCGGCAAGAAGCCGCGCCCGCATCTTTTCGCGGCTGCGCTGATGGCGCTCGTTTTCTTCGCTGTTTTCGGGATCCCAGCCGGACGAGCGCGGCAGCAGCAGATCGAGCAAGCGTTCTGTAACGCGCTCTTGAGCTTGTGTTTCGACAAGTCGGCGTTGTTCTTGGCGGACCATGCCGACGGCGATTTCGGTAAGGTCGCGGATCATGCTTTCGACATCGCGACCGTGATAGCCTACTTCGGTATACTTGGTGGCTTCCACCTTGAGGAACGGCGCGCCGACGAGTTGGGCGAGGCGGCGGGCAATCTCGGTTTTGCCCACGCCGGTCGGTCCGATCATGATGATGTTCTTGGGCGTGACGTCTTTGCGCAGCTCTGGCGGCAGCTGCTGCCGCCGCCAGCGGTTGCGAATGGCGATGGCCACGGCGCGCTTGGCGGCGTCCTGGCCGACGATGTAACGATCTAGTTCTTGTACAATTTGCCGAGGCGTCAAATCAGCCACGATTTCCCTCCCGGAAGCGATCCGCAATCAGCAAACAGCGAGCAGCGAGCAGCGAGACGGAATTGGCTGCTCGGTGATTGCTGATTGCAGATCGCTTTTCATAATTCTTCCACGTCGATATTTCGGTTGGTGTAGATGCACAAATCGGCGGCGATTTCCAGGGCCGCACGCACCACCTGCGCAGCACTGAGGTCGGCATGTTTGAGCAGCGCGCGAGCGGCGGCGATGGCGTAAGGGCCGCCGGAGCCGACGCCAGCTATGCCGTCGCTCGGCTGGATGACGTCGCCGGTGCCGCTGACCATCAGCAAATGTTCCCGATCCGCCGCGATCAACATGGCCTCCAGACGGCGCAAGCTCCGGTCCATGCGCCAATCCTTGGCCAATTCTGTGGCCGCCCGCGGTACATTGCCCTGAAAGTCCTTCAACTTGGCCTCAAAGCGTTCCAACAGGGCGAAAGCGTCTGCCGAGGCGCCGGCGAAGCCGGTGAGGACGCGGCCATTGTACAGACGGCGGATCTTGTGGGCGTCGTTCTTGAGGACATACTGGCCGAACGTCACCTGGCCGTCGCCGCCCAACGCCACGCCCCCCCGATGCTGCACAGCCAAAATGGTAGTCGCGTGCCAACGAGGCGCCATGAAGTCTCCTGTTTTAGTCTACCGCCTCCGTAAGGGATGTCCCTGCCGATACGGCAGACGGGAGGAGGTGATTCCGCAAAGCCCGTGTTCTTGATAATATAATAAGGAAGGCAGCCAAGTGTTCATGGTGGCTGCCTGAACCTTTTGCGGAAGGACCAGAACATATGATTCCCATCACCCGCTGGCTGCTGGTTCCAGCCCTGTTGATCGGCTGGCTGGGGTTAAGCGCTGGGGCTTTCACGGCCGTTGCACCCGTCATTAAGGACGATGGCAAGTTCTTCTCGGCGGAAGCCGTCGAGAAAGCCAATGCGCAGATCAAGAAGATCGCCCAGGACTACGACAAGGATCTGCTCATCGAGACCTTCCCGGAAATTCCGGCTGACCTCAAGAAGGACTATCAGCCGGAAAAGAAAGCGGAGTTTTTCCAGAAGTGGGCGCGCAATCGGGCCCACGAAAACGCGGTCAACGGCGTGTATGTGCTGATCTGCAAAGAACCGCCGCACCTGCAAGTCGAGGTCGGCAACGAGACGCAGAAAAGGGCTTTCACCGCGCGAAATCGTGACGAACTGGCTAAGATCCTGCTTCAGAAGTTCCGGGCCAAGAAATACGATGAGGGATTGCAAGAAGCGGTCGATTACTACGGCAAGACGCTTCGGCAAAACCTGGGCCGAGCAAGCAGTTCGCGTTCTCCGGCAAACGAGGAATGGCCCGGACAGGGACGGAAAGGTCTGGGGCTTCCGGGGACCGCGGGAGAGAACGGCAGAGGAGGAAATCCCCTCATGGGATACATTTGCATTGGCGTCGTGCTGTTGTTGGCGTTGTGGGTATTGTTCGGTCTAGTCCGCGCCTTCACGGGGGCCGGTCGAGGCGGCTACGGCGGCTACGGCGGCCCGGGCGGTGGCCCCGGTGGCGGAGGCGGAGGAGGGTTCCTCAGCTCGTTGCTCGGCGGCATGTTCGGAGCAGCGGCTGGCATGTGGATGTACGACCACTTTTTCCACGGCGGTTCGTCCGGCTGGGGTGGCGCCGCCCAAGCGGGAACACCCTCCAGTGGCATAGACGACGGGACAGGCGATGATACCGATTACACCGGCACGGGCGGCGACTTCGGCGGCGACGAAGGCGGCGGCGGCGACTTCGACGGTAGTGGTGGTGATTTCGGTGGTGGTGGTGATTTCGGTGGTGGTGGTGATTTCGGTGGCGGTGGTGATTTCGGTGGTGGTGGTGATTTCGGTGATGGTGGTGATTTCGGTGGTGGTGGTGATTTCGGTGGTGGTGGTGATTTCTGAACTTTTTGGGCGAGCGGGGGGTGTGAACCCCCCGGTATTTTTGGGCGAGCGGGGGGGGGTAACCCCCCGGTTGTGCTACCGGGGGGTTAACCCCCCCCGCTCGCCAGCTACCGGAGGGTTAACACCCCCCGCTCGCCAGCTACCGGGGGGTTAACACCCCCTGCTCGCCCAGTGTACTCGGGGCGCTGACGCAACCCCGCTCGCCGCAATCGGGCTACAGACCTCGCTGGCGGCGAAAAAGGACGGCAGTCATGAACAGCATCTTCGTTCTCGCTGGCCTACTGGGCAGCGGGTTGGTTCTTTGGCTGCTTCTCTGGGCGATCCGCCGCAAAATGCAGGCCGGCGGCAGCCGTGCTTCGGCGCGCGAGGCGTCAGTCCTGCTCGGCGCCTTATTTGGCTTTCCCGCGGGGCTGTGGATTTACGACAAATTATGTCCTTGTTCAGAAAAGGCATCGGTTAGCGACACTTCGCAGAAACGTCGGGAGGACATGGCGTCTCCTACAAGACGTCGTTAACCAGAGAAGGCAGGGAGTTGACCTTTGGACAAACGTGCTTGTCCATTTTGTTGGAAAATGGAGACGATCGATGAGTTCGGCGCGTCCGACGTCGTTTGGCGTTTTCCGTACAGTGTCGCCCTTTTGGGCATGTGGCAGTTTTATCAGGGTTATTGCCTTCTCGTTTCGCGCCGCCATGCCACGGAACTGAACGACCTGCCAGCAGACGAACGCCGCGCTTATCTCGATGAAATGTGCCTGTTGGCGCAGGCGATTCAGACCTGTTATCGTCCGCACAAGCTCAATTACGAACTGCTGGGCAATCAAGTGCCGCATTTGCACTGGCACCTGTTCCCGCGCTATCTTGACGATCCGGATCGACAAACTGCGGTGTGGGTGGCCATTGAGCATGCATTGCGGGAAGACGGCGTATGGCGGCGGCGCATGGAAACCGGCCGCGAGGAGCGGTCGGCGACGGCGGCCAACCTGCGGCGCGCGTTACAAGAACTGGGCGCACCTCAAGCATGAATCCTCTGCGTATTGGCACACGCGGCAGTCCATTGGCCTTGTGGCAAGCCCGCCACGTCGCCGACCGCCTGCGTCCTTTGGCTGCTCCGCGTGCTGTGGAATTGGTCGAGATCGAAACTTCCGGGGACCGTTTCCGTGACGCAGCCTTGACGCAAATCGGCGGCGACGGTGTGTTTACCAAAGAGATTCAGCGTGTCTTGCTGGCTGGCGCCATCGATGTCGCCGTGCATAGTCTGAAAGATTTACCGACTACTTTCCTCGCTGGTCTGACGCTGGCCGCCGTGCCGGAGCGCGGCCCGACCGGCGATGCCTTTGTTTCACGCAAATACCGCCGTTTCGATGAGCTGCCGCCGGGCGCGGTCGTCGGCACCAGCAGCTTGCGACGCCGCTCTCAGGCCTTGCACCGTCGGCCCGATTTGCAGCTGGTCAATCTGCGCGGCAACGTTGAAACGCGGCTGCGCAAGCTGGATGAACAGAACCTCGATGCCATCATCCTCGCCGAAGCGGGACTTCGCCGGCTCGGCCTGGGACCAGCCATCACGGAATTGCTCGATCCGCAATGGATGTTGCCCGCCGTCGGTCAGGGAGCATTGGGTTTGGAATGCCGCACCGAGGATGCCGTCACGCTTGGCCTGCTCGAACGCCTCAACCATTGGCCGACGCGGCAGGCGGTGTTGGCTGAGCGTGCCTTGATGCGCGGGTTGGGCGGCGGCTGCCTGCTGCCCATCGGCGCCTGCTCTCGCGTAGAAGGAGATTGGTTGCTGCTGCGCGGCGTGGTCTTGACCCCCGATGGGCAACAGCGCATTGCTGCCGAGCATCACGGCCCTGCTGCCGATGCCGAAGCCGTGGGCCAGCAGCTTGCCCAAAAGATGTTGGCGTCGGGAGCACAGCAATTGCTGTCGAAAAGAAATCGTTTTCCCTGATTTGCATTCAAGCCGCGAACCGAAAGAGGACAAGGTATATAAGGCATCCGAATGATAAGACGAAGAAGCTGGGAGAAAGAGGATGACAAGGTTGCGTATACCGATACCTTGTCTAATCTTGGTGCTCTGGTTGTCGCTTTGTCATGGTCAGGAGGAAGCGCCTGCGCCGCGACCATTGCCCCCCGATAGACCCAATGTCCCCGCCCCGCCGCCGCTGACTACCATTGCTACGGCCGGCGGCAAGCCGTATCCCATCAATCTGCCTACGGCGATGAAGCTGGGCAATGTGCGCAATCTCGATATTCAGTTGGCAACGCGGCAATTGCAATCGGCGGCGGCCCAGCTACAAGGGGCGAGAGTGCTGTGGCTGCCCAATCTCTTTTTCGGCGTCGATTACAACCGCCACGACGGCCCGATTCAGCAAATCGATGGACCTGTCATCGACGCCAGCCGATCTAGCTTTATGGTGGGCGGCGCCCCCTACGCTGTCTTCGCTATCGCCGATGCCATCTTCCAACCGTTGGCCGCACGCCAGACGGTGCGTGCCCGCCAGGCCCAGGTGCAGGCGGCCGCCAACGATACGCTCGTGGCCCTGACCCAGGCTTATTTCAATCTCCAGCAGGCGCGCGGCGAGCTGGCCGGCTACCTCGATGCCCTGCAATATGCCGAGGATTTGCTGGGCCGCCTGGACAAACTGGCCCCGGGTCTGGCGCCTTCGTTGGAGGTCAATCGCGCTCGTTCCCTGGCGGCGCGGCTGCGGCAAACGGCACTGCAAAGCCAAAACAATTGGCGCGCCGCCAGCGCCGAATTGTTGCGCGTCTTGTACCTTGATCCTACCCTGGTCGTCGAGCCGGTCGAACCGCCGCATTTGCGCGTCTCCTTACTGCCGCTTGATAAGCCGGTGGACGATCTTATCCCCATTGCCTTAACCAATCGGCCGGAACTGGCGGCGCAGCAGGCACTGGTACAGGCGTCGTTGCGGCTGCTGCGGCTGGAGAAGATGCGGCCGCTGATGCCCAGTCTGCTCTTGCGCGGTTGGTCTACGCCGGTGACAGGCACCTTGGCCTTTGGTTATTTTGGCGGCGGGACCAACAGCGACCTCAGCAATTTCAACATGCGGCAGGATTGGGACATTCAAGCTCTCTGGACCCTGCAAAATTTCGGCTTGGGCAATCGAGCGCTGATCCGCCAGCGGACGGCGGACAATCGCGCCGCCTTGGTTGAGCTGTTCCGCGTCCAGGACCGTGTGGCTGCGGAAGTAGTGCAAGCCTATGCGCTGGCGCAAACGGCGGCGAGCCGTATCAGTGAAACAGAGGCGGAATTGCGGGAGGCGCAGACGCTGGTGCGCGAAAACTTGACAGCCCTGGGCCACACCCAGCGTCTGGGCGAGGGCGGCCCCATTCAGCTTGTGACGCGGCCGTTAGAAGTCGTCACTGCCGTCCAAATGCTGCAACAAGCCTATGCCGATTTTTACCAGGCCATCAACGACTCCAACCGGGCGCAATTCCAACTCTACCGGGCGTTGGGCAATCCGGCCCAGGCGTTGGCTTCTGCGCCGTAACCCGATCGCCTGTCTCCTTTCCCGGACGCCGGACGTGTTCTTTCTAGGCAGCGGTGGTAAGATGGGGAAGAATATACGGGAAACGAGGAGATCGGATACCACGGCGAGCGGGGTTGCGTGAGCGCCCCGAGGGCGAGCGGGGAGTGTGAACCCCCCGGTAGCACAACCGGGGGGTTGACACCCCCCCGCTCGCCGCGGGTAGCACAACCGGGGGGTCACACCCCCCCCGCTCGCCGCGGGGCGCTGACTACTGGGTTCAGAATTACGACGAATCTCATCTGCGGATAAACGGGGAAACGTGGGTATTGCACCAATGAACTTCAATCCTATCGTCTTCGCGCTACGACATCCCTTCACCGTCATGGTGGCCATCGTCGCTCTCGTTTTGGGCAGTGTCTTGGCCGTGACACGCATGCGCATCGACATCTTTCCTGAATTGAATTTGCCGGTCATCTACGTGTGTCAGCCCTACGGCGGCATGGACCCGGCACAGATGGAAGGGCTGATAACCAACTACTACGAATATCACTTTTTATATATCAATAGTATTCATCACGTCGAATCGAAAAACATTCAAAATATGGCCCTGATGAAACTGTACTTCCATCCGGGCACCGACATGGCCCAGGCGTTCGCCGAGACCATTGGCTACGTCAACCGCTCGCGCTCGTTCATGCCGGCCGGGACGGTCGAGCCGTTTGTGACGCGGCTGGACACCGGCAGCGCTCCGGTGGGTTATCTGGTACTTTCCAGCCCTAGCCGCGACATCGGCACCATCCAGGACCTCGCCTTGTTTGCCGTTCGCCCTATGTTCGCCAGCATTCCCGGCGTGTCGGCGCCGCCGCCTTTCGGCGGTAATCAGCGCGCCATTGTCGTCAAAGTTGATCCCGATCGTTTGCGCTCGTACCATGCTTCGCCTGACGAAATCGTCGCCGCTTTGTCCGCCGGCAACGTCGTCAGCCCGTCGGGCAATGCCCGCATTCAGGACACGATGCCCATTGTGCCGGTCAACGCCATGCTCAAGGACGTGCGCGAGTTTGGCAACATCCCCATTCGCTCTGGCGAGAACATTTACCTGCGCGACGTTGCCATCATCGAAGACAGTACCGATATCCCTGTCGGCTACGCCTTGGTGAACGGGCGTCGCTCCGTCTATATCTTGGTCACCAAACGGGCGGATGCCTCGACTCTGTCCGTCGTCAATGCGGTCAAGAAAAACCTGCCGCGCATGCAAGCGGTTTTGCCGCCGGATGTGGAACTTCGATTCGAGTTCGACCAGTCGCCCTATGTCATCGGAGCATTGTGGGGATTGGGCGAAGAAGCGTTGTTGGGGGCAGGGCTTACCGGTCTGATGGTGCTTTTGTTTTTGCACGACTGGCGCAGCGTCCTTGTGGTCGTCTTGAACATTCCCTTTGCTTTACTCGGCTCGGTAGTGGCCCTGGCGCTGACGGGGCAAACCCTTAATATCATGACGCTGGGCGGGTTGGCCTTGGCAGTTGGCATTTTGGTCGATGAAGCTACCGTCGAAGTCGAGAACATCCATACGCAGTTCGAGCATACGCCGTCGATTGCCCGCGCGGTGCGGCGTGGCAATGCTCAGACGGCGGTGCCACGTCTGTTAGCCATGCTATGCATCCTGGCCGTGTTCATTCCCTCCTTTTTCATGGAAGGAGCAGCCAGAGGGCTATTTGTACCGCTGTCACTGGCGGTCTGCTTCGCCATGATTACTTCCTACCTTCTGTCCAGTACGTTTGTGCCGGTGTTGTCGGTATGGCTGCTGCGGCATCATCCTCTGGCGGCGCATCGTGCGGGGCGCTTTTCGCTGGTCCGGCTGGGCGGCTTCCATGCCAAGCTGTTGCAGCGCCTGATGCGCTGGCGCTGGCTGTTAGCCGGTGCTTATCTGCTGCTTGCCGCCTTCGTGATCGGCTCGGTCGGCGGTCGGTTGGGCTGGGAGATCTTCCCTGCTGTGGATTCCGGACAGTTTCAGTTGCGTCTCCGCGCCGCCGACGGTACACGCATTGAAACCACCGAAGAGATTACCCTGCAAGCCTTGGCCCTCATTCGACAAGAGGCCGGTCCCGATAACATTGCCATTTCGGCCGGCTATGTCGGCCTGGTCCCCACGTCTTATACCATCAGTGCCATTCACCAATGGATGCGCGGGCCAGAAGAAGCGTTTCTGCGGGTGGTGCTGCGGCGCGGCAGCGGTGTGAAAATCAGCGCCTTCAAGGAAAAGCTGCGGGAGACGTTGCCGCGCCGCCTTGGCGATTGGCTGCGGCAAAAATTGCTCGCCGAGGGCCTGCCCGCCGACAAGGTGGCGGCCCAGGTGCGCCAACTGCGCCTGTCGTTCGAGCCGGGCGACATCATCAACACGATCATGAGCTTCGGTTCGCCCACGCCGGTAGAGGTGGCCGTCAGCGGCCGGAACATGCAAGACAACCGCGCCTATGCCAATAAGATATTCGAACAGCTGGCGCGTGTGCCGTCGTTGCGCGACCTGCAAATCGCGCAATCGTTAGACTATCCTGCCGTGGAGGTGCGCGTAGACCGCGAACGCGCGGGATTAAGCGGTGTAACGGCCAGCGATGTCAGCCGTTCTCTGATTGCCGCTACTTCATCGAGCCGTTTTGTCGTATTAAATTTTTGGGCCGATCCCACGACCGGCATCGGCTACCAAGTGCAGGTGGAAGTGCCGCCGTTTCAGATGGACTCGCCCAGTGCCATCGGCATGGTGCCCATCAAAAACAAAAGCAATGACAAGCAATTGCTGCTACGCGACGTAGCCTCGATTCGGGAAGGGACGATGCCGGGCGAATATGATCGCTACAACATGCGGCGCGTCATTAGTATGACAGCGAACATTGAGGGTGAGGATCTGGGGCGCGTGGCCCAGCACATCCAGCATGCACTCGCGGCGGCCGGCGATCCACCGCGCGGCGTCGAGGTAGCCGTGCGCGGCCAGATCGAGCCGTTTGAACAAATGTTCCGCGGCCTGGCCCTGGGATTGAGTTTGGCCGTTGTAGTCATCTTCTTGCTGTTGACTGCCTATTTTCAGTCGGTTCGCCTGGCCTTGGCGTCGGTCTCGGCGGTGCCAGCGGTGCTTGCCGGCGTGGCTGTGATGTTGTGGGCGACGGGTACAACCTTGAATATTCAGTCGTTCATGGGAGCAATCATGGCGATCGGCGTGGCCGTGTCCAACGCCATCTTATTAGTGACATTTGCCCAGGAGCATCGACGGCAAGGCCAGCCGGCGACGCAGGCGGCGGTGCAGGGGGCGGCGAATCGGCTGCGCCCCATCCTCATGACCAGCTGTGCCATGCTGGCCGGCATGACGCCGATGGCCCTGGCGCTAGGAGAGGGCGGCCAACAGATGGCGCCTTTGGGCCGCGCTGTCATCGGCGGTCTGGCCGCTTCTACTTTGGCCACGCTCACGCTCTTGCCTATGTTGTTCGCCATCATTATGGTGGGCCCCGTTCGTTCCGCGTCGCTCGATCCTGATGATCCAGCCAGTCCGCATTTTGCTCCGGAGGGAAGTCATGAATAAAGCGTCGCTCCTGGTCGTGGGGATGCTGGCGGCATCCGGTTGTAGCCGCGCGCCAAGCGATGCTGCGCCGGCTGCCTCGCCTGATACCCCCGCTACCGTGACGGTCATGGTCGTTACGCCGCAATATACCGTCCTTCATCGGCAGGTTTCTCAGCCCGGCGCCATCGAAGCGTTCGAGGAGACGCCGATATTCGCCAAGGTTTCCGGGTACGTCAAGGAGGGCTGGAAGGACATCGGCGCCGTGTTGCGCAAGGGCGAGATCCTGGCGGAGCTATGGGTGCCGGAGCGTGAAGTGGACCTGAAACACAAGGAAGCGCTGTTGCGACAGGCCCAATCGGAGATCGAACAAGCGCAGCGGGCAGTGGAGGCGGCCAAGGCCGCTTTCCACAGTGCCGAAGCCAAGGTCGCCGCGGCCGAAGCGCAACGCTTAGCTGCCCAAGCCCGCTATAACCGCACCAAATCTCAATACGACCGCTTACGCTCCATGCAGCAAGTGATCCACAAAGAAAACATCGAAGAAGCTCAACTCGGCTTCGAGACGGCGCAAGCCAATCTGGCCGAAGCCGAGGCCGCCGTCAAATCTGCTCTGGCGTTTCAGGCCGAGAGCAAGGCTCGCTGGGACAAGGCTGAGGCCGACTTGACCGTTGCCAAAGACCATTGGGAAGTTGCCCGGCAAGAGCGCAATTATGCGAGGACCATGCTCGATTATGCCTATCTGCGCGCTCCTTACGATTGCGTCGTGACCCAGAGGCATATCAATACTGGCGATTTCGTGCAAATGGCAGCTGTTGGTAAAGACAAACCGCTCTACGTAGTGCATCGCACCGACCGGATGCGTATTTTCGTACAGGTGCCGGAGAGCGACGTTCCCTGGGTCCAGAAAGGCGCCGAGGCGCAGGTCCGCGTCCAGGCGTTGCCGGGGCGGATCTTTGCGGGGCAGGTAGCCCGGACCTCCTGGTCGGTGGACCCAGCCACGCGCACCCTGCGAGCGGAGATCGACCTGCCCAATGCCGACGGGCTGCTGCGGCCTGGATTATACGCCTATGCCACTCTCCGTGCCGACGTGCCGGGCCAGTTGACTTTACCGCGTTCCGCCGTAGTCACCGAGGGCGATGTAACGCGCGGCTACCAGAGCTATTGCTATCAGGTAGAAGGCGGCAAAGTGCGTCGCCTCCCCATTGAGCTGGGCGCCGGCGATAGCCTGCGCGTTGAGATCCTGAAAAAGCAGCCGCGGCCAGGCGGTCCCTGGGAACCGTTGGTGGGGACCGAACAGATCGTGCAAAGCAACCTGGCCGAATTGCACGACGGCCAAACCGTGGCCGTCCTGCCGCGCCAGCCTTAGCCAGCCATTCTGCCCTTGCTCCTAACAACAAAGCACGCCATACTCTTCGCTTTGAGACATGGTAAGGCGGTAGCTTTCAAGCGGAGAGGGCCAATGAGCCGACGCACCTGGCAAAGGTTGATGGGGAGCTTGGCGCTTTTGAGCTGCGGTTGCAGTCAAGACGCCGACCGGCTGGCACGTGTTTTCCACAAGACCGCTGCCAAATTTGATGGCGTGACGGAGCGCCTGCGCGATAAACTGCACAATGGCTGGGGAGCGGTGCAGGGTTCAGTGAGCGAAACTCGCTTGGACAACCGCGTCGCCCTACGGCTGCGCTGGGACAGCGATATGGCCGGCGCCGACGTGCAGGTCCGTCTGGCCAGGCCAGGCGTGGTGGAATTAACTGGCGCCGTCGCCGACCTGACGCAGCGGCGCCGCGCCGTCGAGTTGGCGAGCACTACTGCCGGAGTCGAAAGCGTTTTGGACCGCCTCCACGTCGAGGCGGACGCCGACAAGCCGTGAAGACAAAGCGGGTCGTCGCGTGATTCACTATCGAACCTTCCGCAACACGGATCCTCCCGGACTGGTCGAGGTTTGGAATGCCGCCTTCACGGGCCGCGGCGCCGTACGCTTGCCCGGTTGTTTGTGGATGGAGTTTTTCCTGTTCTCGAAACTCTATTTCGATCCTGAGGGTCTGATTATCGCCTTAGCGGACCAGCAGGTAGTGGGGTTCGCCTGGACGGGCTTTGG
>JAJPIY010000014.1 GCA_021324515.1 Planctomycetota bacterium | reverse complement strand
TCCCTCCCCCCTTGTGGGGGAGGGAAAAACAAAACTCCCTCCCCCCTTGTGGGGGAGGGAAAAACAAAACTCCCTCCCCCCTTGTGGGGGAGGGCTGGGGTGGGGGGGCAGTACAATGCAGACAAGGAGTTCTCCCCCCCACCCTAACCCTCCCCCACAGGGGGGGAGGGAAAAATCCGCCAGTCCTTAGCTGCGGGCCGCAGGCGAGCGCGACCACGCTCGCCTGCTGTAAACGAAATTTTCATCATGCCCGATCCTGACCGTATTCTGGCCACCCTCCGCCGCGCCATCCAACATTTCCGTAACACGCCTGGTCGTCGTGGCCGGATTGTCTTGCTCACAGACGTATCGGAAGTGTTGGTCAGCGGCGATTTGCACGGCAATTTAGAGAATTTTCGCCGGCTGCTGGCGAAGGCGGATCTCGCTCAGCATCCGCAGCGGCATTTCGTGCTTCAAGAAGTCATTCACGGGCCTTTCCACTATCCGGCCGGCGGCGACAAATCGCATCAGCTGCTCGATCTTGTGGCGGCGCTCAAGTGCCAGTTTCCTCGCCAGGTGCATTTTCTCTTGGGCAATCACGAACTGGCCCAATGCACGCAGCGGCGTATCGCCAAAGGCGATCTCGACCTCAACCAATGTTTCCGCGAAGGCGTCGGCACCGCCTACGGCGGACGAGCGCCAGAAGTATACTCTGTTTATCTGGAATTATTGGCCACTGTGCCCGTGGCGTTGCGGACGCCCAACCGCATCCTCTTGACTCACAGTCTGCCGGCCGCCTCCAAGTTGGCCCATTTTGATCCTGCCGCTTTGGAGCGCGACGTTTCGACCGAAGCCGACCTGCTTCCCGGCGGCTCGGTACACGCAGTCGTCTGGGGCCGCGATACACGCGCCGAAACGGCCGCCGCTTTCTTGGCGAAAATGGACGCGGATCTACTCATCAGCGGCCACGTTCCCTGCGACACCGGCTTCGATACGCCCAACGATCGCCAGCTTATCCTCGACAGCCTCGGCGCCGTCGCTTGTTATTGTTTGTTTCCTACCGACCGCCCGCTCACGCTTACGGAGTTGGTCCAGAACGTGCATACCTTGTAAGCGCCATGAACCCCGACTATCCTGCCGCTCGGCCCCCCATGCCGGAGACGCCCTTCGAAGCTCTGGGACCGTTGCACCGTGAACGAGTCCTCGTGGGCGGCCATACCTTTTTCATCGTGCGCCCGAGGGAATCGGACCGACTGCTCGACCATCCCAGCGTCCGCTCCGCCTTCGCTGCTGATGAGTACATGCCCTATTGGACGGACTTGTGGCCGTCGGCGCGCATGTTGGCCAAGGCCATCCTCCGCGAAACCTGGCCTCCGGGACAACGGGTTTTGGAAGTGGGCTGCGGTCTGGGCCTGCCTGGCATCGCCGCTTTGGCGAGGGGGCTGCACGTCACCTTCAGCGACTGTGACGCCACCGCCCTGCGCTTCGCCGCTGATAATGCCCGTCTCAACGGCTTCACGATGTTCGACACGCTGCAAATGGACTGGCGCTATCCGCCGGATAACTTACAATTTCCCCTCATCTTGGCGTCGGATCTGATCTACGAATTGCGCAATGTCGATCCGCTCGTCGCCCTTATCCAGAAGATGCTGGGACCGGGCGGCATGTGTCTGCTGACCGATCAAGACCGCGTGCCGGCAAAATATCTCCGCGAGACGTTGACGGCGGAAGGTTTGCCTTTCACCACCGAAACCCTGCGGGCCGGCGAGCCGGGCGGCCGACGCCTCAAGGGCACACTCTACCGCATCACGCGCCCGGTCTGAAACCGGAACAAACGCCTTCCGATTTTGCAGCAATTGGACTACGATAGTGCCAGCCCTTGGTCCGGTCTGCGAGCATTAGGGCGCAGAAAAACAGGGCTGCTTGTTAACACTCGCGGTCCTGGTGAAGCGGACGGATAAATCGAAAAGAGAGGGAAGGACAAGTCGTTATGAAATGCATGAAAATAGGCAATTTCGTGGTCCTCATGGCAGCACTGGGCCTGCCAGGAACACTCTCGGCCCAATCAGCGGCAGACAAGATTGCGGCACAGCCGATCAAATACGCCGAACTGGGCAGATTGGTACGGAGTTATCGAGGCAAAGTGATTGTTGTGGATTTTTGGTCTCTTGATTGTGCGCCATGTAAGCGCGAATTCCCCCACCTCGTCGAACTCCACCGAAAATACCATCAGGAGGGTCTCGTGGCCATGTCGGTTGCTCTCGATAATCCCGAAGATAAGACGATTCGCGCCAAGGTCGATGCGTTTCTTCAGAAAAAGCAGGCCGCTTTTACGAATTTGATTGCGGAGGGAGACATCGATGATTGGTACAACAGCCTAAAGATCGGCGGCATTCCCTGTGTCTTCGTTTTCGATCGGGAGAACCGCCGGGTCAAGAAATTGGTCGGTGAGGAGGTTGATTACAAGAGCATCGAAGCGGAAGTGGTCCGGCTGCTTAAGAAATAAGCCGCGCAGGCCGCTGGAGACGCCGTCATGGGGCACATCCTTGGTTTTGCGATTCTGTTGACGATCAGTGTGGTCGTCTTGATTATCAGTATGTTTATCACCAGTGCTCTCGGCGGAGGAGTGGAGTTCGGTGAAGTACATATTGTGCTGGCCAAGGCCATTCCGCTGTTGATCGTTGTCACTCTTCTTGAGTTGGCGCCCTACGGGAGCTTGATTGCCATCCCGGTCTGGTGGTTCGGGCTTATGTTGTTGTTTCGACTCGATTTCTGGGAAGTGCGCATTTTGGTTTTCGTCAACTGGGGCCTTAATGCACTCGCTTACTACGCTTTGCTGACTATGTTTGCTTAAATGAAAAGTCGTTCTCTCCTCGAGCAACCTTAGCGGAGGACAAGCCATGAAAGGTCTGGAGATCGAAGCTGTATACGAACATGGCATCCTCAGACTGCCGCACGAACTACCGCTGAAAGAAGGACAGAAGATCACCATCCTGATCCAGCCGCCGGGCGGAATCGTGGAGCGGGCCTATGGGCGCCTTCAGTCCCTTCTAAGCATAGAAGATTTGGATCGGGCTGCACTCGATCCAGAATTGGACATTTTGGAGGGGCCATGACGTTTGACGACATTCCAAGCGGCACAAATGTATTTCTTGACGCTAATATCTTCATTTACTACGTTGAACCTCATCCAACGTTCGGGATGGCCTGTAGGCAACTACTCTTGCGCATCGAGAACCGTGAGCTACAGGGATTCACCTCTTCCGCCATCCTCGCTTCCGTAGCCCACCGCATTATGACGTTGGAAGCCGCTGCTGTTTTTCAGCGTTCCATGCAAGGCATCGTCGGCTGGCTAAAGCAACATCCTGCTGAAGTACAGCGATTATCTCGTCACAAGCAGGTCATAGACGACCTCTCTCTAATCGGCATTCAAATATTGTCCATCTCTGGCCCGCAGATATCGCTGGCAGCGGACATGAGCATGCAGCTTGGTCTCTTAACCGAGGACGCTCTTGTCGTTGCCGTCATGCGGCAACAGGGTTTGCAGGCGCTGGCCAGCCATGACTCTGACTTCGACCGCGTACCAGGACTGACACGCTACGCTCCACTTTAAGATAACAGAGACCATCCATGTCTTCGTTAAGCACCATCACCCTGATCGATCGCCTTCGCACCATCGTTGGCCGCGAGGGCATATTGACTTCACCCAGCGAGTTGCTCGTCTACGAATGCGACGGCTTCACCATCGAGAAGAACAAGCCTGACGTGGTTGTTTTCCCAACGTCCACGGAACAGGTCGTGCAAATCGTCAAGGTTTGCAACGAATGGGACGTGCCCTTTCTGCCGCGCGGCGCCGGCACCAGCCTGGCGGGCGGCTGTCTGCCGGTCGGCGGCGGCGTCATGATTACACTATCGCGGATGAAACGCATCCTCGAAGTCGATTATCGCAATCGTTACGCCGTCGTGGAACCGGGCGTCATCAACTTGTGGCTGACCAATCACCTCAAGCCGCAGGGCTGGCATTTCGCCCCTGACCCGTCGAGCCAGGGCGCTTGCACCATCGGCGGCAACGTGGCCACCAACTCCGGGGGGCCGCACACCCTCAAATACGGCGTCACCGTCAACCACGTCCTCGGCCTGGAATTCGTCTTACCCGACGGTCGAGTCGTCTGCACCGGCGGGCCGACGGAGGATAATCCCGGTTACGACCTGACCGGCGTGATCGTCGGCTCGGAAGGGACCTTCGGCATCGCTACGAAGGTGTGGGTGCGCATCACCCGCAATCCGGAAGCGTATCGCACGCTTTTGGGCGTCTTCGAGACGGTGGACGACGCCACCAACACGATCAGCGACATCATCGGCGCCGGCATCGTCCCGGCCGCTCTGGAGATGCTCGACCAACTCATCCTGCAAGCGGTCGAGGCGGCGTTTCATTTTGGGTTTCCGCTTGACGCCGGCGCTGTGCTCATCATGGAAGTGGACGGCCTTGAAGCGGGATTGGACAGCGAAGCCGAACGCATCATCGCCATTGCCAAGAAAAACCATGCTCGCGAAGTACGGCGGGCAGCCAATGAAGCCGAACGCCTGCTGTTATGGAAATCGCGCAAGCAGGCGTTCGGGGCCGTCGGCCGGCTGGCCCCAAGCTACTGCACGCAAGACGGTGTAGTGCCACGCACCTGCTTACCTCACATTCTCCGCCAAATCCAGCGCATCGGCGAGAAATATAATATTCGCATCTGCAATGTGTTTCATGCGGGCGACGGCAACATCCACCCCATTCTGCTGTTCGATGAGCGCGACCCCGAACAGGTCAAGCGCGTGCTCGACGCCAGCCGCGAGATTCTCGACGAGTGCATCCGCGTCGGCGGCAGCGTTACCGGCGAACACGGCATCGGCGTCGAGAAAATCGATTTCATGCCCAAGCTGTTTTCGCCGGAAGATTTGGCTATGATGATGCGCTTACGGGCCGCGTTCAACCCGGAAGGACGGTGCAGCCCGCGCAAGATGTTACCCACGGCCGGCGCCTGCATCGAACCGAGTAAGGCCGGCCGCCGTGCTGCCCTTTGATCTCCAAATGGGTCGTTCCGGAAGCCCTTGTTAGGCGAGCCGTTAAGACGAGTCGAAAGGAACATATCATGAAGACCATTGGTTTCTACCAGGCACGAACGCATCTCTCCCAACTCCTTGATGAGGTGGCGCGGGGAAAGAAGGTCCTTATCACTCGCCGCGGTAAACCTGCGGCCTTACTTACGCCTCCTCCCAGGGAAGCGCAAGCGGATGTGCGCGAAGTGATCCGGCGGATGAAAGAGTTCCGCCGTCAACAAGGACCAATCCTTGGCCCTGGACTGACGATCCGCGAGCTGATCGAAGAAGGCCGGCGCTTCTAAAACCCGGCGGCCGTGAAAGGAAGCGCGATGGCGAAAAGAGGAAAAAAGGCCCGGACACCGAGGGCGTTCGTCCTCGACGGCTCGGTGACAATGGCTTGGTTCTTCCGAGACGAGACAAATGCGTATGCGGAGGCCGTGGAGGACTCCCTGGCCCACGCCGAAGCCGTGGTGCCTGCGCACTGGCCACTCGAAGTGGTCAATACATTAGTTGTAGGCGAACGTCGCCAGCGCAGCACGGAAGCGCAGGCGGCCATCTGGCTGAGCTATCTGCGTGCCCTGCCGATCCTTGTGGATGACGAAACAGCGATACGGTCTTGGGACGATACCTTAAGCCTGGCACGGGCGCATCAACTCTCGGCCTACGATGCGGCTTACCTAGAGCTGGCCCTGCGCCGCAGCTTGTCGCTAGCAACCCTCGACGAGCGACTCAAGGATGCTGCGGCAGCCGTCGGCCTGGCGGAATACAAGCCTGTCTGATGCCCAGGCTGTTTTCGTTGGAAGATTTGGCTATGATGATGCGCTTACGGGCCGCGTTCAACCCGGAAGGACGGTGCAGCCCGCGCAAGATGTTACCCACAGCCGGCGCCTGCATCGAACCGAGTAAGGCCGGCCGCCGTGCCGCCCTTTGACGAAGACAAAACACCGTGGACGATATTAACGCTTGCCGTATCGATGATTTCGGCCCCCTGTCTCTTGTGCGGCCCCAGTCGGTCCCCCAAATCGGTGACATCGTCCGACGTGCCGCCGCTGAAGGTCAGGCGATCTATCCCGTCGGCGGCCGGACCCTGCTGCACATCGGTCTGCCTCCCGCGCGTCCGGGAGTCGCCGTCGATCTGCGGGGCTTGGTGCAAGTCCTCGATTATCCCGCCCGCGACATGACTGTCACCGTGCAGGCCGGTATCACTGTGGCTCAGCTGCAAGCGCTCTTGGCCACGGAGAACCAGCGTTTGCCGATTGACGTGCCGAACGCCGAACAGGCTACCCTTGGCGGCGTGCTGGCTACCAATGTTAGTGGGCCGCGCCGCTTCGGTTTCGGCACCCTGCGCGATTACGTCATCGGCATCCGCATCATCAACGACCAGGGCCAGGAAGTGAAAGCCGGCGGCCGCGTTGTCAAGAACGTCGCCGGCTATGATCTGTGCAAGCTGCACATCGGCGCCCTGGGCACGCTAGGCATCATCAGCCAGGTAACGCTGAAGCTGCGGCCTCTCCCGGAGTGTACGTCGCTTGTCACTTTTGGCTGCGAGACGGCTGCCCTCGACCACCTGCTCGATCAACTGCATGCGACACGCACTCGGCCAGTTTGTCTTGATCTGCTTAACCGAGCGGCCGCCAGCGAACTGCGCATGGATTTGCCGGAAACGCCGTGGGTCATCGTCGTGGGATTTGAAGACAATAATGCTGCGGTTAGTTGGCAGGTGCGGCAACTGCTCCAGGAGCTTGCTCACGAGGACATCCAAGGATTGGAAGCGCGAGCAGGAAGTGCTAGCGAACCGTTGTGGCGCAGCCTCGTTGAACATACGGCGAGCGGGCGGCGACTGACCTTCAAGGCCAATCTCTTGCCGCACGCCGTCTCCTCTTTCTGCCGCCAGGCGGAGGAACTCTCTGCATCGATGCGGCTGCATGCCCACGCCGGCTCCGGTATCGTCTACGGCCATCTCGACAGCGACTTGACGCTGCCGCGTGTGGCAGCCATGCTGAAAGAACTGACCGAAGCCGCCGTCCGCGCCGAAGGCAATCTCCTCCTGCCGCGCTGTCCGGTAGAATGGAAACGTGAGCTGCCGCTATGGGGCCACGAACGCGGTGATCTCTGGCTAATGCGGCAAGTGAAGGATAAACTGGACCCTCAAAATCTGTTTAATCCCGGCCGCTTTCTTGTTGGGACGTGAAAGAGACTTCATGAGCACTACGACCCCAGAAACGCAGCGGACCTCTTTGCCGATGATAACCGGGCCTCATAAGCTCGGTCGTAATATCGATTATGAGCTGTTCATGGACTGTGTCCACTGCGGTCTGTGTCTGGGTTCGTGCCCCACTTATGTCGAAACCGGCAACGAAAACGACAGTCCGCGCGGCCGCATCTACTTGTGGCGAGCCGTGGCTGATGGCCGGTTAGAATTGACCGACGAAGTTCGCCGGCACCTCGATTTGTGTCTGGAGTGTCGGGCCTGCGAGACGGCTTGTCCTTCCGGTGTTCAGTACGGCCAGATTATTGGCTCCTATAAAAAAGATGTCGCTCAACTGGGACCGGTCTTTCCGACGCTGAATCGATTGCAGCGTTGGATGTTGTTCCACTTGACCCCGTATGCTCGCCGTATGCGTTGGGCGTTGGCGCCTCTGCGTCTGGGGCAACGAGTGGGCTTGGACGGGGTGATACGGCGCATGAACCGGCTGCTGCCGCCGTCGTTGCGGCGCCTGGTGGACATCGTACCGCGGCTGGCGCCGCATTACGGCCGCTTGCCGGAGCTGCTGCCGGCTGAGGGCCGACGCAGGGCGCGCGTGGCCTTGTTCCTCGGCTGCGCCGCCGATGCTTTCTTCCCGCAAACGACATTGGCCACGGCCCGCGTACTGCAACGCAACGGCTGCGAGGTCTGGATTCCGCGAAATCAGGTTTGTTGCGGCGCCTTGCACTACCATGCCGGACTCGTCGAGCCAGCCCGGCGATTCGCTGATACCAATCGCTTGGCTTTCGCTCCGAGGTTCGAAGAAGTGGACGCGATCATCACCAATGCGGGCGGTTGTGGTCCGGTACTCAAAGAGTATGGCCATCTGTTGGCGAAACAGCCACAGACTTGGCCATCGCTTTGGGCATCCCTCGGCGGTTCGGAGTTCTCCGCCAAGGTCCGCGACATTAGCGAGTTTTTAGTGGAACTAGGTCCGATTACTCCGCAATGGCCCCTGAAAATCAAGGCGACTTATCACGACGCCTGCGGCCTGAGCCATGCTCAGAAGATTCGTCAACCGCCGCGCCAGTTGCTCCAGTTGATCCCCGGCCTGGAACTGGTGCCGCTGGCGGAGAGCGAGCATTGCTGCGGCGCCGCCGGCAGCTATAACTTGACACAGCCGGAGATGTCCGAACAGCTCGGCCGCCGTAAGGCACGAAACATCCTCGATACAGGGGCACAGGCTGTCTTCACTGGCAACGTCGGCTGCTTGCTGCAAATTGCCCGCTATTTACGCGAACAGAAGCCCGATTTGTGGGTGGCGCATCCCGTCGATGCGCTCTGGGCCAGCTACAGCGGTGAGATTCCCGATACTATCCGCTCCACTTTTTCGTGAGGATTCATATGCACATTCACGGCATCATTCCGCCCGTCGCCACGCCCATGCAGGCCAACGAGGATCTCGACCTGCCGCGCTTGAAATGGTTCATCGACCATCTCATCACCAATGGGGTTCACGGCATCTTTGTTCTCGGCACCAACAGCGAGTTTTACGCTTTGGATGAGCGCGAGAAGCAGGAAGTCATCGCTACAGCGGTTGCTCATGTAAACAAGCGTGTCCCTGTTTATGCCGGCACCGGCGCCGAGACGACGCGCGAAGTGGTGCGGCTGACGAAAATGGCCGAGCGCGAGGGAGTAGACGGCGTATCGATCATCACGCCGTACTTTATCAGCCCGACGCAGCAGGAGATTTACGAGCATTATCGCCGCATCGCCGAACAAACGCGCCTGCCGGTGATCCTGTACAACAATCCTGGCACTTGCGGCGGCGTCAAGATCGATGTGGACACCGTGGCGCGCTTAGCCGAAATGCCCAACATTCTCGGCATCAAAGATTCCAGCGGCGATTTGCAGAACACCCTGGAATACCTCCGCGTTGTGCCGTCGCGTTTTTCCGTGTTGATGGGGCGCGATACGCTGATATTCTCGGCCTTGATGTTCGGCGCGCGCGGTGCTGTGCCAGCGACGGGCAACATCGCCCCGGCCCTGCTCGCCGAGATTTACAATGCGTTTCAGCGCGGCGACCTGGAAGCGTCGAAGGCAGCGCAGCTGCGCCTGAATCCGCTGCGGCTGGCGCTGGGTTTGTGTACACAGCCGGGGGCGGTCAAAGCCGCGCTGCACCTGATGGGTCTGTCGATCGGCCCGTGCCGTTCGCCCGTGGCCGGACTGGCCGTGGAGAAACAAGCGACCATGCGGGCGGCCCTGCAAGCAGCAGGATTGCTGGTTTAGCCGCGCCCGGAAGGAGGGAGCGCCCGCGCTCCCAGGGGAGCGCGGCGAAATCAACAACTCAATAACCCGCAGCGCAGCCGTCCTTGCGGGCCTCGGAGCCACCGTGCAGCACGTTCGTCTGGGGATCGATGAGGATGCCCTGATAGCCGCCGCCGTTGACGCGCACCGAGACGACGCGATGGCCGCGGCGCGTCAATTCCGCAATCACTTTTTCCGAGATGCCGCGCTCGGCCTGGACGATGCCGCCGGTGCGGCTGCCGCTTCGCCCTGTCGGCGTTGCGGAACCGACGTGTTCCAGGCGCGGCGCCTCGCCGGCTTCCTGCACATTCATCCCGAAATCGATCAGATTGACCAACACTTGTACCTGACCCTGCGGCTGCATGTCGCCGCCCATGACCCCGAAGACAAACCAGGGTTTACCGTCCTTCGTCACCAGCGCGGGAATGATCGTGTGGAACGGTCGTTTGTGGGGTCCCAGACGATTGGCGTGATCTGCATCCAGGGCGAACAAACACCCGCGATTTTGCAAGGCGAACCCAAGCTCGCCCGGGACCAGACCCGAACCGAAGCCGTGATAGTTGCTCTGAATCAAGGAGACACAATTGCGATCTTTATCGACCACACAGAGATAAACCGTGTCGCCCTGTTCCCATTTCGGATCGCCGGCCGGCACACGCGTCCTGGCTTTGCTCAAGTCGATCAACTTGCGACGCTGGGCGGCATAGGGCTTTGAGATGAGTTCCCTCACCGGCACTTGGACGAAGTCGGGATCAGCGTAGTAGCGCGCCCGGTCGGCATAGACCAACTTTTTCGCTTCCAGAAACAGGTGCCACCAGTCTGCCGATTCCGGCCCCATTTTCTTGAGGTCGTAGCCTTCGAGAATGTTCAGCATTTGCAGTACGGCAATACCCTGTCCCGGCGGCGGGATTTCCCAGACCTCGTAACCGCGATACGTCGTGCTGACCGGCTCGACCCAGGTAGAAGTATGGTCGGCGAAGTCCTTTAAGGAAAACAAGCCGCCGTTTTGCTCGGAGAAAGCGACAAGGGCTTGCGCGAGGGCGCCTTTGTAAAAGGCATCACGGCCCTTGTCGGCGATCAAGCGATAACTACGAGCTAAATTGGGATTTTTGAAGACTTCGCCGGCGCGGGGTGCGCGGCCGTCGATCAGATAGGTGCGAGCGGCGTCGGGAGAATGGCGCAACCGGGCCGCGCCTGCCTGCCAATAACCGGCGATGACCGGACTGACCGGAAAACCTTCCTCGGCATAGCGAATGCTCGGCCCGAGCAACTCGGCCAGGCTGCGCGTGCCGAAGTGCTTGCGTAGCTCTTCCCAGCCATCGACGCAGCCGGGCACCGACCAGCTCAACGGTCCCGACGTGGGAATTTCCTCAAGCCCTCGGCTGGCAAAGAAAGCGCGCGTGGCCTTGTAGGGCGAGCGGCCACTGGCGTTGAGTCCAGACAATTTTTGCGTTTTCGCATCCCAAATAAGGGCATACAAATCGCCGCCGATGCCGCAGCTCATCGGTTCCATGAGTCCAAGGGCGGCGTTGACGGCAATGGCGGCATCGACAGCGTTGCCGCCGTTTTTCAGGACATCCAGGCCGATTTGCACCGCCAGTGGCTGGCTCGTGGCGACCATACCGTGCGTGGCCAATGTGACCGACCGTCCAGCACGTCCAGGCGCCGGCGTCAAGCGCTCCCCCGCTGCCGCAGCATTCATCGCCCCCCCCACGACCATCACCAGGGCAATCAAAAGGGTTTTCAGCAACATGGCTCGTCCTCGTTATAGAACTTTGGCTAAGCCTATCATAGGAATGCAGAGAGCGGCCCTACAGTCCCTAGCGGGGCGGAGGCCCTGCGCCCGTGTACAATAAAGGCAAAGGTTTTTCGGTCCACTCGCCGTGTGACGGCCGGGAGGAGCCATGCGGATTGCTCTGAATTACGGATACGATCGTGCAGAGTTCGAGGTGGCCGGGGAACGCTTGGTTGCCGAGCCGCAGCCGCCTGTTGCGCTGACCGATCCGGCCGCCGCTATCCGCGCCGCCTTGGAAAGACCGCACGCTTTTCCTGCCTTGCGTCGCGCCCTTACGCCTGACGACCACATCGCCATTGTTCTTGACGAAGAGTTGCCGCATTTGGCCGAGCTGCTCGTGCCGCTGCTCGAACATATTCATAGCGCCGGCGTCGCGCCGGCGTGTGTGACGCTTTTGTGTCCTGGAGGGGCGTCGCGGCAGGAGTGGATCGACGACTTGCCCGAGCAATTTCAAGAAGTGCAGGTCGAGATCTGCAATCCCGACGACCGCCGCCATATGGCCTACCTGGCCACGACGCACCACGGCAAACGGCTGTACCTCAATCGTACACTGGTGGAATCCGATCAGGTTATTGTGCTAAGCGGACGGCGCTATGATCCGTTGTTCGGCTACAGTGGGGCCGAAGGTTCGCTGTATCCGGCCCTGAGCGATCGGGAAACCCGGCAGGAGATGAGCCGGCACATCAACCTGGGCATTCCCGAGGCGGCGCCGTGGCCGGCGCGGCAAGCAGCGACCGAGATGGCCTGGCTGCTGGGCGCGCCCTTTTTTGTGCAAGTGATCGAGTCTGCCGGCGATGGCGTGGCGCAGGTAGTGGCCGGTACGGCGGAATCCAGCCGCGAGGGGCAGCGTGCGCTCGATGCCAACTGGCGGCGGAGCGTACCGCGGCCGGCTGATCTCGTCATTGCCGGCGTCAGCGGTGATCCGTCGCGCCATACCTTCGCGGTCTTGGCTGCTGCTTTGGCCTGTGCTGCGCGCGTCGTGCAGCCAGGCGGACGCATTGCGCTTTTGAGCCAGGCCAAGCCGGTGCTAGGCCCCGAAACCGAATGGCTCCGCAACGCCGACGATCCGCGCGACGTCCTTCGGCGTTTGCACCGTAAGCAGACGGTCGAATTGGCCCCTGTCCTCCGCTGGGCCGCCGCCGCCGCCCAGGCCCACATCAATCTGCTGAGCGGTCTGCCGGATGAGTGCGTCGAGGAACTGTTTGCCACACCGTTACACGGAACGCGGGAAGTACAGCGCTTGATCGATGCGGGCGGCCCTTGTTTGTTCCTTCCGGACGCCCACAAGATGCTCGTTGTCGTCGAGTAGGAGGCTTGCGTTCATTTCGCTTCTGTTACCCGCCATTTGAGTACGCCGCCGGAATAATTGGGTTGCAACTTCACTTCCAGACGCAGCTCGCGCGTGGTCACTGGCTCAAACGATACCTTGTTGAACTGATCCAACTCTGTGCCATAGTGTTCCCCCTTGAGTAGTTTTACCGGCTTCCATTCGTTGCCGTCGAGCCAGAGAAGGCGCCACTCCGCCGGCACACGGCAAGCCCCAAGGCCCGTATCATCGAACCAGTAGACCTGCGCTCCCGACAGTTTCCGCGGCTTGGCCGTGCGATACGACAGCCATTCGACGGTGCCGCGATGGTCCCACCAGGTCATGCGGCGAATGTCGTGGTCCTTCGATGATTTTGGCCTCTCGCCGTCGTTGAGCGTCTCCAGCGTGTCCGTCGGGTTGAGGTGCGAAGCGCGGATGCGGACCCCCTTGACAACAAGGCCCTCTTCGCCAGGCAGTTCGGCGCACTCGGGCGTTTCGGCGAGCCAGACGATCATCTGCCCCGGCGCGCGGTTGTCCCAGGCGAAGTAGGGCACGGCCCGAAAAGCGATCGGCTTCGTCGCTAATTTCTCCCCTTCGCGCGCTACTGCCAGCGCCTCGCCCTGAATGGTAACAACACCGCCAAGCAGATCTTTGTCGAATTTCGCTGTTAATTTGGCTTCTTTGGGCAAGCACAGGTTGCGTACGCTGCCGCCGTTATCGACACCTTCCAGACAATAGACGATCGGCCCCCGTTGCAGCGCCACCCGGCCGACATCCGCCTTGACGCGCGGGTCGGCGTAAACGCGCTCTACCGGCATGTCCAACTCCAGTTCGATCTCATGGCCGCCTTTCTCCGGCCGCCGATGCAGCACCAACATTCCCAGAGACTTATCGAAGTCCATGCTGCCGTTCGCCGTGACTCGCCATGACTGGCACCAAGCCGGGATGCGCAAGTGCAGGTTGAAGGAAAACGGTTTCTCCGGTTCGGCCTTGATTTTGATCTTGCCGTCCCATGGATAATTCGTTTGCTGCGTCAGTTTGACCTTGCCGTCTTTGAGCGGAATCGTCGCAGTGCCGCTCATGTACAGCACAGTCCAGATGTCGTTGTCGCGGTAGGCATAGACCCGCTCGCCCATGCCGGGAATGTAGCGGACGATATTAGTCGGACAACACGAGCACCCGAACCACGGCACGCGATGGTGTTGGCCTCTGCTGGCCAACGGATTGACGTAGAAAAAGCGGTCCCCGCTCAGTGACACGCCGGATAATAGGCCGTTATATACTTCGCGTTCCAGCACGTCGGCGTACTTGCCGTCGCCGCTCATCAGGAACATGCGATGGTTCCACAGGGCCATGCCGATGGCGGCGCACGTCTCGCAATAGGCGGAATCATTGGGCAAATCATAGGGGACGGTGAAACCCTCGTTGCTGGCCGACGGCCCGATGCCGCCGGTGACGTACATCTTGCGTTGGACGACATCGCCCCAGATTTTCTCCAGGGCCGTCCTTAATTCTTTGTCGCCGGTGATGGCGGCCATGTCGGCCATGCCGCAGTAAAGATACATCGCCCGCACGGCATGGCCGACAACCTCGCTCTGCTGGCGCACGGGCTTGTGGTCTTGGGCATATTCGCCGAACAGCTTCCGCTTGTCTTTGCGGCCGCGCACATCGAGGAAGAATTGTGCCAATTTGAGATAGCGTTTTTCTTTCGTGGCCCGATAGAGCTTGATCAGGGCCAGCTCGATCTCTTCATGGCCGGACGTGTCCACCTTCTTGTCAGGGCCGAAGGTACGGTCGATGTGGTCGGCCAGTTTGATCGCCACGTCGAGCAGCTTGCGCTTGCCGGTCGCTTGCTGATAGGCCACCGCCGCCTCGATGAGATGGCCGGCGCAGTACAATTCGTGGCCGAAGCGGATGTCCTTCCAACGTTCTTGCGGTTTGACCAACGTGAAATAAGTGTTCAAATAGCCGTCGGGCTGTTGAGCAGCGGCGATCTTGTCGATGATGGCATCCGCCCGTTTCTCCAGTTCCGGATCGCGCTGACTGCTCAATGCATAGGCGATGCCTTCCAGCACCTTGTAGACATCGGAATCGTCGAACAACAGCCCTTTGTGTTTGCCTTCTTCGAGTTTGCCGGCGATGGCGAAATTACGGATGCGACCGGTAATCTCGCACTGGTGCAGGTTCGCTTCAATCGTCGCCGTGCGATTGGTGCGGATGCGCTTGCTCCAAAAGTCATCTTTTATGTGTACTTTTTGGAAAGGCAGCGCCGTTAAGTTGTCGGCATAGAGGGAGGGGGCCATGCTTACCCCGGCCAAAGTAATCAACCATCTGAGAAAGGCAAGCCGTCTCATGTTCGATCTCCTGGTGTCGTGCGAAGGGGGCCTTGCTTCTATAATTCCAGAGGCATCGGCAAAGTCAATCGGTGAACCCACAACGGGCTGAGGACCGCTTTGGTAAACTAACACTATGTTACTCAACGAACGAGCTTTGCGTCTGGCTGACCACATGGCTGCCAATGCCGCCGCTCTGCGGATTGCTGTGGCCAATACAGCCGACGGCGCTCGCGTCATCGATTGCGGCGTGGCCGTCGAGGGAGGCTTGCAGGCTGGCTTGGCCCTGGCGCGCGTCTGTCTGGCGGGACACGCCGAGGTTGCGCTCGTGCCGGGACAATTGGATGATGTGCTGACGCCGCTGGTGCAGGTCTACAGCGATCAGCCGGTGTTGGCGTGCATGGCTTCGCAGTACGCCGGCTGGCAAATTTCGGTCGGCAAGTTCTTCGCAATGGGTTCCGGCCCCATGCGGGCCGCCTACGGCAAGGAAGAACTGTTCGAGCATGTTCCCGGCCGGGAGCAGAGTAACGTAGCCGTAGGTGTTCTGGAGACTTCCAAGCTGCCAGGCGAGGAGGTGACCTCGTACCTCGCCGAGCGCCTCCAGCTGCCGCCCAACAAGCTGACGTTATTGGCCGCACCCACCTCGAGCCAGGCCGGCAATGTGCAAGTGGTGGCGCGTTCGTTGGAGACGGCCCTGCACAAGCTCTATGAGCTGAAGTTCGATCTCCGGCAAGTCGTGTCTGGTTACGGCGTAGCACCGCTGCCGCCGGTCGCTGCTGAGTTCCTCAGCGCCATTGGCCGTACCAACGACGCCATCCTCTACGGCGGCCAGGTTGTGTTGTGGGTCCAAAGCGACGATGACCAGTTGGCGGAGATCGGTCCCAAAATACCATCGTCCGCCTCGCCCGATCATGGCGCGCCTTTCGCGGAGATTTTCACGCGCTACGAACACGATTTTTATCGCATCGATCCGATGCTGTTCTCGCCGGCCGTGATCGTGTTGCAGAACCTACGTACAGGAAAAGGCCACGTCTTTGGCCGCATTGCCAGCGAGGTGTTGCGACGTTCTTTTGGGTTCAACTAGCCCTTGGATAAGGGTGGTTTTACTTGTTCCAGTAGGCAACGGCGGCGTCGAAGTAACTCTGGCGAGCGG
>JAJPIY010000186.1 GCA_021324515.1 Planctomycetota bacterium | reverse complement strand
GTCACCGGCGTGCGCCTGAAAAGCACCGTGGATGCACAGACCGAAACGCTGGAAGTCAGTGGTGTTTTCCTGGCCATCGGCCACACCCCCAACACGAAATTTCTCCAAGGCCAGATCAAGCTCGACGACAAGGGCTACATTGTGTGGACCCGGCCGCAGCGGACGTACACAAGCGTGGAGGGCGTATTTGCCGCCGGCGACGTGGCCGACAGCTATTATCGCCAAGCTGTGACGGCGGCCGGCACCGGCTGCATGGCGGCCCTCGATGCCGAACGCTGGCTGGCTGAGCGCGGGCACTTATGATCGTATTTCACATCCAGGCCCCTGGTGAGCCGCCGGGTTGAACCCGGCGGCTCCCCTAGCTTACCGGCAGCGATATCCGTGGCCTCTCGCGTTGCGGGGGCTGGTCCTTCCGCGATAAGATGGCGAACGTTCGTGCGTCTCTTTGCTGATCGAGGTAGGAAAGCCATGACCGTACCGAATTCGGACAAAAGCAAAGACCAAGCCAAGTTCGCGTCGGAGAAGACGCCCCAGGTGCCAGCCCCGGCCCGCCACTTCATCCAGGAAATCATCGACGAGGATCTAAAGACCGGCAAATTCGGCGGCCGTGTCCATACCCGCTTTCCTCCGGAGCCGAATGGCTACCTGCACATCGGCCACGCCAAATCGATCTGTCTCAACTTCGGCCTGGCTGCTGAGTACGGCGGCAAGTGCAACCTGCGCTTCGACGATACCAATCCAGTCAAGGAGGACATCGAATACATCAACGCCATCATGGAGGACGTGCGCTGGCTCGGCTTCCAGTGGGACGGTCTGTACTACGCCTCGGATTATTTCGAGCAGCTGTACCAGTGGGCCGAGCAACTCATCCGGGCCGGCAAAGCCTATGTCTGTGACCTGACGCCCGAACAAGTCGCGGAATATCGCGGCGATCTGAAGGGCGGCAAGGAAAGCCCCTATCGCAACCGTTCGATTGAAGAAAACCTGGACCTCTTTCGTCGCATGAGGGCCGGCGAGTTCCCCGACGGCTCGCGCACCTTGCGGGCCAAAATCGACATGAATTCGCCCAACTTCAACCTGCGCGATCCGGTAATGTACCGCATCCTGCACGCCGAGCATCCCCATGTCGGCAACAAATGGTGTATCTATCCCATGTACGATTGGGCGCATGGCCAAAGCGATTCCATCGAGGGCATCACCCATTCGATCTGTACGCTGGAATTTGAGAACCATCGACCGTTGTACGATTGGTTCCTGGACGCACTGGGCATTTATCATCCCCGGCAGATCGAGTTCGCCCGCCTCAATCTGACCTACACGGTCCTGAGCAAACGTCGCCTGGTGGAATTGGTGACGGAGGGCCACGTCAAAGGCTGGGACGATCCGCGGATGCCGACCATCGCCGGCATCCGCCGCCGCGGCTACACGCCCGAGGCGATCCGCCAGTTCTGCAAGGACATTGGTGTCGCCAAGTTCAACAGCGTCATCGACATCAGCCGCCTGGAAAATTGCGTGCGTGACGACCTCAACCGCCGCGCTCCGCGTGTTATGGGAGTTTTACGGCCTTTGAAGGTAGTTATCGACAACTATCCCGAAGGGCAGGTCGAGGAATTCGACGCGGTCAACAATCCGGAAGACGCCAGCGCCGGCACGCGCAAAGTCCCATTCTCGAAAGTGCTGTACATCGAACAGGAAGATTTCCGCGAATCCCCCCCGAAGGATTACTTCCGTTTGGCCCCCGGCCGCGAAGTACGGCTGCGCTACGCCTATTTCATCAAGTGCGTGGGGATGACCAAAGATGAGAAAACCGGGGCGGTAACGGAGCTGCACTGCACCTACGACCCGGCAACCCGCGGCGGCAACGCCCCAGATAACCGCAAGGTCAAAGCCACTCTCCACTGGGTCTCGGCCGCTCATGCCTTGAAGGCCGAAGTCCGCTTATATGATTATCTCTTCACGAAACCGGACCCGGACGACGTGCCCGAAGGCCAAGACTACCGGGCCAACCTGAATCCGCAATCACTGGTGACGCTGACCGATTGCCGCCTCGAGCCGAGTTTGGCCGCGGCCAAGCCCGGCGACCGCTTCCAGTTCGAACGCCTGGGCTATTTCTGCGTCGATCCCGATTCCAAGCCCGGAGCGCTCGTCTTCAACCGCACGGTGACGCTCCGCGACACCTGGGCCAAAATCGAGAGCGCCCAGAAGAAAAAATAGCTGGCGCCGATCACTCGAATGCGCCGCCTAGGCAATAAGGACCATCCGGCAGCGAATAGGATTGTAAGAGATAGGGCCCTAACGCGACCGACACGGTTCCTTAACCAAGAGTTTTGGCTGCTGAGGTTGGGATGATCGATTCAAGCACTGCGATTCTGCCTGCGTTGGATGGCCCGCGCGGCCAGGCCGTGTTTCAAGCGCGTGGCATCACCAAGGTGTATCGCATGGGTGAGGTCGAGGTGCAAGCGCTGCGCGGCGTCGATCTCGACTTGTTCCCCAGCGAATTCGTGGTTTTGCTTGGTCCTTCAGGCAGTGGCAAATCAACGCTCCTGAACATTCTCGGCGGACTCGACGTGCCGACCTCTGGCACGGTGCGCTACCAGAACCACGACCTGAGCGCCGAAAACGACGCCTTGCTGACGCGCTATCGCCGCCAACATGTTGGCTTCGTCTTCCAGTTTTACAACCTCATCCCCAGCCTGACTGCGCGCGAAAATGTGGCCCTCATCACCGAGATCGCGGCCAACCCCATGCCTCCGGAAGAGGCGCTGGCCCTGGTCGGACTGAGCGAACGCATGAACCATTTCCCCTCGCAAATGTCGGGAGGAGAGCAACAGCGCGTCGCTATCGCCCGCGCCATCGCCAAGCGCCCCGATGTGCTGTTGTGCGATGAACCAACGGGGGCCTTGGATGTGACCACCGGCATCGTCGTGTTGGACGTGATCGCGCGTGTCAACCGGGAACTGGGCACGACCACGGTGGTCATTACGCACAATGCGGTCATCGCCGGCATGGCCGACCGCGTCATTACGTTGTCCGACGGTCGTATTGTTGCTCAGAAAAGCAACGCCGCCAAACGGTCGGCCCGCGAACTGGTCTGGTGAACTCGCCATGAGCGTCCTCGATCGGAAAGTGCTCCGCGACTTGTGGCAGATGCGTGGCCAGGCGTTGGCGATTGCTCTGGTCATGGCCTGCGGCGTGGCTGCGTTCGTCATGTCGCTCAGTATGCTGCACGCGCTGGAAAACACCCAGGAGCGCTATTACGAGGACTATCAGTTCCCGCATATTTTCGTCCATCTGAAGCGTGCGCCGCGGACTTTGCTGGAGCGGCTGGTGACAGTGCCCGGAGTCAGCCAAGCTCAGGCCCGCATCGTCGAAGACGTGACTTTGGACATGCCTGCGCTTGCGGAGCCGGCGGTCGGGCGGTTGATCTCGCTCCCCGAACACGGCGAAGCGAGGATGAATCGGCTCTATTTGCGGCGCGGCCGCTGGCTGGAGCCCGGAAGGTCGGAGGAAGTGCTGGCCAATGAAGCCTTCGCCGAGGCCCACGGACTCCATCCGGGCGATTCGCTGGTCGCCATCATCAACGGGCGACGCCAACAGCTGCGCATCGTCGGCGTCGTATTGTCGCCGGAGTATATTTATCAAATTCGTCCCGGCGACATGCTGCCGGACGCCAAGCGCTTCGGCGTCTTATGGATGAACGAAACCGACCTGGCCGCCGCCTTCGATATGGAAGGAGCATTTAACGATCTCACATTGCGCCTAATGCCGGGCGCCCCGGAACCGGAAGTGATCCGCCGCATCGATCGTCTCACGGCTGATTACGGCAGCCTGGGCGCCTACGGACGTACTGACCAAACCTCCAACCTGTTCATCTCCAATGAACTGCGGCAACTGCGGAGCATGGCCCTGATCGTGCCCATCATTTTCTTGGCCGTGGCCGCTTTCCTGATGAACATCGTCATTACGCGCCTGATCGGTACCCAGCGCGAACAGATCGCCACGTTGAAAGCGTTCGGCTACAGCCGTGTGGAAATTGGCTGGCATTACTTGAAAATGGTGCTAGTGTTGGTGGTGCTCGGCTCTGTGCTAGGGACCGCGGTGGGGACATGGATGGGCGCCGGCATGACGGCCTTGTATACACGCTTCTTTCACTTCCCGGTGCTGCGTTATCGGCTCGACCCGCCGGTGATCGGCTTGGGGTTTCTGGCCTGCGCGGCCTCGGCGGTTGGAGGCGCCTTGGGCGCAGTGCGGCGGGCCGTGCGCCAGCCGCCGGCCGAAGCGATGCGGCCTGAACCGCCCCAAAGTTTCCGCCCCACAGTGATCGAGCGGCTGGGCTTCGAGCGCTTCTTTTCTCCGGCCTTGCGCATGATCCTTCGGCAGATGGAGCGCCGCCCCCTGCGCGCGCTGCTTTCCGCGCTGGTCATTGCCTTGGCGACGGCCATCCTTGTAGTTGGTGATTTTGTCGGCGGCTCGGTGCAGTACGCTCTGGATACCTATTTCCACCTCGCTCAGCGGCAGGACGTGACTGTATTGTTTGGCGAACCGAGTGAGGGGCGAGTTGTCTACGATCTGGGACATTTGCCTGGCGTGCGCTCTTGCGAGTCGTTTCGTAATGTCCCGGCACGGCTGCACTTTGGCCCACGTTCACGACGGCTGGTGATCCAAGGGGTGGAACGCCAAGGCGAGTTGAACCGGCTCATCGACTTTCATCAGCAGCCGCTGGTAGTACCAGCCCAAGGGCTGGTCTTGTCCCGCAAGCTCGCCGAATTGTTGGACGCGCATGTGGGGGACGCGCTTACGGTTGAGGTCTTGGAGGGTCTTCGGCCGGTGCGTGAGGTACTCGTGGTCGGGGTGATGGAAGATTTTTTCGGCACCAATGCCTATATGGAGCGTACGGCACTGAACCGGCTGATGCGGGAAGGCCCGCTTGTCTCCGGGGCTTATCTGGCCGTGGACTCGGCCCGGCTGACGGAGCTGTACGACAAACTTAAACACTGTCCCGGCGTGGCGGTGGTGGTCGTCAAAGAGGCTGCCCTGAAGAGCTTCGAGGACACTATCGCCGAGAACCTGCTGATAATAAAGAGTTTTATGGTAGTTTTTGCCTGTATCATCGCCTTTGGGGTGGTTTACAACAGCGTGCGCATCACCTTGGCCGAGCGCGCTCGTGAGTTGGCCACGCTGCGTGTGATTGGCTTCACGCGCGCCGAAGTTTCGCGTATCCTGTTGGGGGAGTTGGCCGTGTTGACCGTCTTGGCCATTCCGGGCGGTTTGTGGTTGGGCCACGCCTTGGCAGAGCTGGATACGCTCGTCAACGATACGGAATTGTTCCGCCTGCCGCTGTGGATTGAGCCTTCGACCTACGGCTTCGCCGTGGTAGTCACGCTGTCGGCTGCCCTTGTTTCTGGATTGATCGTGCGACGCCAGATCGATCGGCTTGACCTGGTTTCCGTCCTCAAAACCAAGGAATGACCGTGCAGAAATTCCGCAGGTTTCTTGGGCAATTAGCCGCCGGCTTGCTCGTCGCTGGTTTACTGGCTTATTCGTTCTGGCCGCGCCCCCTTGAAGTCGAGGTGGGCCAGGCATCGCGGGGGCCGCTGTGCGTCACTGTGGATGAGGATGGCAAGACGCGCATCAAGGAGCGTTACGTGGTCTCCGCGCCCTTGGCGGGGCGGTTGCAACGCATCACCCTGCGCGCGGGCGATCCCGTGACGGCAGAGCAAACTCTGCTGGCGGTCATTGAGCCAGCAGACCCGTCCTTGCTCGACGAACGCAGTCGCGCCGAGGCTGAGGCGCGCGTCAAGGCCGCCGAAGCGACACGCAAACAGGCGACGGCCAAACTGGAACGCGCCCGCGTCGCTCACAATCTGTCTCTCAAAGAATTGCAGCGCATCCACCAAATGAGAGTCGGCAGGGAGACAACTTTTCAGGAATTGGAAGCGGCCGAACACAAAGAGCGCATGGCGCAGGAAGACGTGAAAACGGCGCAATTCGCCCTGCAAATCGCTAATTTTGAGCTGGATCTGGCCCGTGCCGCCCTAACGCGCGCCCAGCCGCGCTCTCCCGGCGACGCCGACAGCTGGCGCTTCGAGATCCGCGCCCCGGTCAGCGGCCGTGTGCTGCGCGTTTTTCAGGAAAGCTCTGCGATCGTTGCGCCCGGACAACAACTCCTGGAAGTGGGCGATCCGGGCGACCTGGAAGTCGAGGTCGATGTGCTGTCCAGCGATGCAGTCAAAATTGTACCGGGAGCGAAAGTGATTTTGGACCATTGGGGCGGCGACGAGCCGTTGCTGGGGCAAGTGCGGCTGGTAGAACCAAGCGGTTTTATGAAGCGTTCGGCCCTGGGAGTGGAAGAGCAGCGCGTCAACGTCATCATCGATTTTGTCGATCCGCCTGAGAAACGCCGCCGCCTCGGCGACGCCTATCGCGTGGAGGCACGCATTGTCATCTGGTCGGCGGACAAGGTACTGAAAGTGCCGTCCGGCTCTCTGTTCCGCCGCGGCGACGCTTGGGCCGTTTTCACTGTCGAGGAGGGCCGCGCGCAGCTGCGCCGCGTCACGGTCGGCCGCAGCAACGCCCTGGAGACCGAGATCACATCCGGTCTGCAAGAAGGGGCCGTCGTCATCTTGCACCCCGGCGATAAGATCCAGCCCGGCAGCCGGGTAACGAGACGGTGAGCGCACGTCGCTTCTCGAGGCGCTCACGCAACCCCGCTCGCCTGTCAGGATCCCCGCCCCGGCAAAGTTTGACGTTTGCAGAAGTCTGGCATATTTTGACCGAGTTGACAACGTGTCTTTCCCCTAATGAGAGGAGCTCCCATGCAGAAACGCCAAAATGCGGTTACGTTCAAAGGCGATCCGAAGACGCTGGTTGGGCCGCAGCTGAAAGTCGGCGACAAGGCGCCGAATTTCACGTGTCTGAACAGCAGCCTGGAACTTGTCACCCTGGACAAGACGCCGGCCAAACCGCGCCTGTTCAGTGTGGTGCCGTCGCTGGACACGCCTGTGTGCAACCAGCAAACGCACAAGTTCGAGGAAGCGCTCGCTTCCTACAAGGACAAACTGGCCTGCTACACGGTTAGTCTTGATTTGCCGTTCGCGCAGAAGCGCTTCTGCACGGCCGAGCACATCACGAACATGCAAACGTTGTCGGACGTGCATGACCACTCCTTTGGCCAGAATTACGGTGTCCTGATCGAAGGACTGCCGCTGCCGTTGTTGAGCCGGGCCGTCTTCGTCATCGATAAGAACGGCACGATCACTTATGCCGAGTATGTGCCGGAAGTCACTTCCCATCCCAATTACGATGCGGCCTTGGCCGCCGTCAAGGCTATCGCTGGTTAAGTGCAGCTGCGCGCGGCTACGTTCCCCAGCCCGCAGTACTAGCAAGGGTGGCTCTTGCCCTTGCCGACGCTGCGGGCTGGCGTCGTTGTTGTTGGTGACTTTGCCGGACCTGTCAATTGTAACAGCCGCGTTAGGAATTTCCTGTTCTGAATGCGCTGGCCTCTCTTGATTGAAGAATTCATGCCATTAAGGATAAAGATGTGATCGGCGTGGACCACGGGTGCGCCGAAACAACTGAGAGGTTTCGTGGTGCTCTCCAGTGCGTGCTGGAGCAGACTAGAGGCCCCCTTAGCAAACCCGATGGTAAGGAGATTGCCATGAGACCCTTCCGGGGTTCATTGTGGTGCTGCGCGCTGGCGGCCTTGGTAATGGCAAACGGCAACGCCGGTGCGGCTTGGAACAATGTTTTCCAGGTATGCTGCCATAGCTGCCGCGGTTCCAATTATGTCGCCGTGCCAGCCCCGGCCCCAGCCGTGGCGTCTTACAACGGCTGCCAACAATGCACAACGCGCTACGTGCAGCGCTGTTACTATCAGCCGGTGACTACGTATCGGCAAAGCTGCTACCTGGAGCCGGTCACGACTTACCGGACCAGCTACTATTATGAGCCTTGCACCAGCTATCGCTACAGCTGCTATTTCGATCCCTGCACGTGCAGCTACCAGCAGGTTGCTTGTCCGGTGACTACTTATCGACTGCGGGCGCAGTATTGTCCCGTGACGAGCTATTTGCAGCGCTGCTGCTTGCAGCCGGTGACGACCTACCAGCAGGTGACCTATTATGAGCCGCAGACGACGTGCTGCACCACCACCATCGGGGCGCCGGTAGCCGCCCCGCCGTGTGCTTCCGCGACAGCGCCAACCACTCCTCCGCCGGCTGTACAGGGTGCGCCAATGGTGCCGGCGCCGGGAGTGTCGGGAGGGCCGGCCAGCCCTCCGCCGGCTGTTTCGGGGCAGTCTAGCAGCCCACCGCCGGCCGTCCAAGGTGGAAGCGAGCCGCCGCCGCCCGAACAAGCGGGGGCTACTTCCAACAATTATCGCATCCCGCGCATGCCGAATTCGGGCGGTTCGGCATATCGTCAGCCGCGCTTGCAAGCTCCGGTGCCGGCGCAGCCCGCCGCACCGACCCCAAAGCCGAACGTGCGCTTCGACCGTATCACCTCGGCACCGCATCACAACACCGAAGGCCAAGTGCTGCGGGCCGATCGTCAACCGCAGGCTGGCGTCAAAGTGATCTTCGTCTGTGCTGACGAAAAAGGCGGTCGGCAATCACTGACGACCGATGACTCTGGGCGCTTCCAGACGACGTTGGCCGCCGGCAATTGGCTTGTCTATACTCAAGACGCCGCCGGCCAACTGGTGTATCAGCAAAAAGTGCGCATTGCTAACGACACGCCCACGACGCCGCTTACGCTGGTAAGCCGTTGATGGTTTCTACGCAACGAGCCGGAAGCGTAAGCAACGGTTGCTTGCCGTTGCTTACACTTCCGGCTCGTTAGCTCTTGCAGTCCCTCCGCATTACTTGCTCTGTTTCTCTACCGCTTCCAAGATTTGCTTGCTGTCCTGTGCCGGATTGACCTTTTGGTTCTTGTAGATGATCGTGCCGTCCTTGCCGATCACGAAAGTCCAGCGCGGGATGGTGACGCCGCGCTCGACCACAATTTCCTTGCCGTTCTCGTCGAAACCCTTGGCCTTGCCGCCTTTGTTGACCGGCACGCCGAACTTTCTGGCAATTTCCCCTTTTTCATCGGCCAAAAGGGTGTAATTCAATTTGTGGTGTTTCTTGAAGAGGTCATGCGTCTTGGCGCTGTCGCCGCTGACGCCGACGACCATGATGTCCTTGGCAGTCAGCTTGTCCATGTCGTCACGGTAGGTACAGGCTTGCTTGGTGCAGCCGCCGGTGAAGTCGGCTGGATAGAAGTAGACGACGATCACTTTCTTGCCGATGTAATCGCTGGACTTCCAGGTCTTGCCTTGATCGTCGACGGCCTCGAAGGACGGGGCCTTGTCTCCTTTGTTCAACTCGTTCTTGTCCTCCTTGGCGGGCGCGCCGCCGGCGGCCGCCATCCAGATGCCGAGAACGAAGAGAGTGAGAACGAAGCACTTCCACGCAGTCATGTTGCTTCTCCTTGTGTGAAAAAAAGGGCCTTCGTGGTGGGGAATAGTCCTCTTCTGATTGTGCGCGCAGCCGGCGTCAATGGCAAGGGGCCTATCGGGCCTCACCCCCCAAACGTGGCCAACAGCGCGCGCGGTGCTCCCATGTCGATTATGTGAACCTGCCCCACCCAGGGCGCGGCGGAGGGTTCCAGAAAGCCTTTTTTCAGGGCGGCCACGGTGCCGGTATGGTGCGCGCGGACGGCGCTGCCTAGCGGCCGGCCGGTGTCGCTGTCGAGTCCGCTGGGAACATCGACGGCGAAGACACGGGCGGGTGCCGCGTTGATGGCAGCAATGATGCGGTCGAACGGCGGCTGGATGGCGCCGCGCAGGCCGCTGCCGAACAAGGCATCCACGATCCAATCGGCATTCGCCAGCTGGCGGTGCAGGCGCTCCTCGTCCAGGTCAACCCCGGTGAACAGTTCCAACGGGATACCGCTCGCGGTAAGGATGCGGTAATTGACGGCGGCGTCGTCGGCCAGCTGAGACGGGTCGCCGAACAGCAGAACGCGCACCTGGACACCGGCGTTGTCCAGGTGCCGCGCCATGACAAAGCCGTCACCACCGTTGTTGCCTTTGCCGCAGCAGATCACAACCAAGCCGTTGACGCCGAGAGTGCGCAGCCGTTCAGCCATGCTGCGGCCGGCGTTCTCCATCAACACAATGCCAGGAACGCCGTATTCCTCGATGGCCCGGCGATCCAGTTCGCGCACTTGTTCTCGGGTCAGGATCATGGCCTATTTCCTTGCCGGTGCAACAAATCGGGCGATCAGCGACTGATGCGCAAGCCCGGCCCCTTCAACAGCGCCTCGACCTCGGCGCGCGTGATCCAGGGGAAATCGCCGGGTAGCGTGTGTTTGAGGGCGCTGGCGGCGACGCCCCAATCCAAGCCTTTTTGCAAATCGCCGTCGAGCAAGCCGTGGATCAGGCCGGCGGCGAACGAATCACCGGCGCCGAGGCGATCGACAATTTCGACCTCATAAGTGCGTGTACGCAAGACCCGGCGGTCCTGATAGGCGATGGCCGTCCAACTGTTCTTCCACACCAGCGGGTTCTCGCGCAGGGTGATGGCGACGACCTGGAGCGGGAACCGTTCGGCGACGCGGGCGGCAGCCTCTTCGTAATCCTTGCCGGTGATGCCGAAGACGCGCTCGAGGTCTTCCTCCGTGGTGAGGAGCACATCGCAGAACTGCATCAGGTCGGTCATGCAGCGGCCGGCCTCGGCCTGGCCCCACAGTTTAACTCGATAATTAAGGTCTATGCTGGTTCGTATGCCAGCGGCGCGGGCGGCTTGCAGGGCTTCGCGCGTCGTCTCGGCGGCACTGGCGCTGAGGGCAGGGGTGATGCCGGTGACGTGGAACCATTGGACGCCGGCAAACACCCGGGCCCACGGCACCATGCCCGGACGGATGGCAGCGATGGCCGAGCCTTTGCGATCATACAACACACTGCTGGCGCGCGGAGCGGCGCCGAACTCCAGGTAATAAACACCAACGCGGTCTTCGGGCGTCCACACGACATGCTCGGTGGATACGCCGGCCTCACGGGCGTGGTTGGCGATGAGGCGGCCTAGCGGATTCTCGGTCAGCCGCGATACCCAAGCGGTCGAGCGGCCCAAGCGGGCCAAGCCGACCGCCGTGTTCAGCTCTGCGCCGCCAACCTGGACATCGAACGTTCGCGCCTGTTCCAGCCGGCGGAAGTTCGGCGGACTGAGGCGAATCATCGCTTCGCCGAAGGTAATCACGTCGTAGGACATAGTTGATCTCGCCTGGTTTGTTGCACGAGGGCGACATACTGACGGGCAAGGTCACGGATGCGATCGAAATCCCGTGCCAGGACTGCGCGCGGCTCGACGAGCTGGCTGCCCAGGCCGAGACAGCATGCGCCGGCCCGCAGGAAATCGGCCGCTGTGTTCAGGTCCACGCCGCCGGTCGGCATCAGTCGCACCTGCGGCAAAGGGCCTCGCAGCGCCTTGAAGAAGGCTGGTCCCACCACCTCGGCGGGGAACACTTTGACGATGTCGGCTCCCGCTTCCCACGCCGTCAAGATCTCCGTCGGCGTGAACGCCCCGGGCATGACCAATTTGCTGTAACGCTGACAGAGACGGATCACCTCGAAGTTAAGCGTTGGGGCGACGAGGTATTCTGCACCGGCGAGCAGGGCCGCGCGGGCCGTCTCCGCATCGAGAATCGTGCCCGCCCCCAGCAGCACGCGCTCGCCCAGCGCCTGCCGTACCTGCCGCAGCACGCCCAGAGCATCGGGCACGGTCATGGTGATTTCGACCACCGTGACGCCGCCGTCAGCCAACGCACGCACCACTTCGACGAGCTGTTGGCTATCCGGGGACCGAACAACGGCGACAATGCCGCAATCGAGAACATGCCGAAGCTGCGTTTCTTTACTCATGGCGCCTGACTCGTGGGAAGAGAGCAACTCTGTGTCAGTATTGTGGGACTTGTATGGCCTGGAGGAAAGGGGGAACTGCGCAAGACGGCTAGCCGCGCTTCTCGATCAGCGATTGGGTTTTGACAACTGTGTTTTCCGTGGGAAAGGTATGAAAAGACGAAAGGAACAAGCGGCCGCAGCCGGCTTCTGCAGTGATGAAGCCGAGCGGCGCCACCGACAAGCGGTTGTGCGAGGGAAAATTGTGCAGCAAGCCGCGCTTGTTGCCATCGGCAAGGATCTCGTCATGAATGTGCAGGAAGATCTCCGGCGGCAGCACCTCGACCTGAAAGCTCATTTCGTAATGGATGCCGTGGGCGCACAGCAATCGGCCGGAATGTTCATTGCGCAGTTTGTAATGCATGAGCCGGCGGCGTTCGGGCAACTCCTGTTCGGCGGCAGCGGTTACTTCTGTCAGATGAACATCCGCATTCTCCCAAGAGATGACATGGCCGGTGCGGGTGATCCAGACAGTCAACTCGTAATCTTCGCGCTGGATTTTGCGCACGGCGAGAATGTCAAACAACTCCGGGTGCAGGGGCCGCCCATAGAGTTGAAAGACCAGATCACCCACAGCAGGTCGGAGAAAATCAACACCCATGACGGTTGCCCAGCTTGATCTGCTGAATCAACACCTTCTCGATTATAACCGCTCGCCGCGGACTCTCAATGCGTTTTTGCCCCCCAGAGTACACCTCTGGGGCGAGCGGGGGGTGTGAACCCTCCGGTAGCACAACCGGGGGCAAGCGGGGGGTGTGAACCCCCCGGTAGAACCAACCGGGGGGTCACACCCCCCGCTCGCCCAAAGGACGCAGCACCCCCTGGACGACCTTGTTGCGTCAGTCTATTCGTTAGAATCGGCAGCCCAGCCCCAGGACGCCCAAGTGCTCAAACATGGTGCCATAATGCACCGACCAAGCCGTGGTTGGCGAGTGGGTGGGGTAAACGGTGGGACCGAAAGTGTAATCAGTTGCGCCGATCGCAAGGAACTTGTACTCGGTAAAGAGATACCAGGAATTCCCCAGATCGAACCGCAAACCAGCCCGGCAAGTGGCCGCAGGGGCCCAGTCGGTGACGCTGGGATTGGAATTGAAGTGGTTGATGCCTGGCTCAGGCGGCGCCAACTGCAAGGACGTAGCCCCGGCATTGGAAACGATCGCTGTCCCCACGCCGAAGCCAACGTAAGGATGGATGCCGAATGGGGTGTGGAGCGTCATAAGGAAGTTGGGCATGAGCACGCCGATATTCAACGGGGCGCGGTAATCGAAGAGATGCTCTGGAATGCGGTTGGTGGAATCGAAATTGTTGAGGGCCCCGACTTGTTGAGTGCCGAGGTAATAGCCTTCAAACTCGAGGGCCGGTAGAATCGCCCAACGGGGATCGCAACCGATTCTCCGCCCGCTCCACTCGTAACCCAGATGGATGCCGGCCATCACCCCGGCTCGATTTGCCGCTTCTCCAGTGGCCCAGACAGGCAACGGAGGCGGAGTGGGGACAAAGGCGGTGCCGGTTTGCACGATCGGGTCATTGGTGGACACTCCGCCACCGACAAGGAATCCCCCATAAAAACCGCGATTGACATTAGAGGCGCCAGAGCAGGCCGGATTGCCGGAGCAGACGGGATTGCCAGAGCAGGCGGGATTGCCAGAGCAGATAACGTTAGGGAATAGAGCTTCGTTGCAAGCGCCGCTATCGTCACTGGCCCAGGCCAAGGGCGCCAGGAGCACGACGCCAAGCAGGCTCATCGCGGCGCCTAGCCTCCGACCGACGGTCTTGAGCAAATTCCGGGAGTGCAGAAAAAATCCTTTCATGGCTTCTTCCCTTCAATAAACGGTGGTCCCCAAAATAAGAAAAAGTGTCCAAAAAACGGAAGTTCAACATAGAGAAACCCTGAGGATTTCTCGATTGAACTTCGGCATTCTGTGGCTTTTCCCACAGACTGCTAAATTCCTTTTCTTTGGTTATCTTTTCGGAATCCGCACAAACCGAGTTTAGCAACGTATGGGAAAAAGCCCCAAAATAGACAAACTCAAGCTCAACGACCCTTTTGAGACCGGAAATGGCCCTGGGGGCCAGGGCTGTTATTCGGTGGGAGTTGGAAAAACCGCGTGGCAACCTGGTGC
>JAJPIY010000033.1 GCA_021324515.1 Planctomycetota bacterium | reverse complement strand
GGTAATGGCCCCGCGCCGTGTACGATCCGCCATTCGCCTAAGTCGACTCCTTGCGGCGAGACGGGGAGGTTGGCTTTCTCAAAAAGAGATGCTTCCGCAGCAAGATCGTGATTGCCGGGTACAACAGCTGTCAGTTCCCACTCGTTATGGTCGAGCCAGTGTAGAAAATCCGCCAGCGCTTCGCAGCAGTTTCCGTCTTCCAACAGATCGCCGGCCACGACCAGTTTGCGGACGGCATGTTGTTGCTTGAGGCGGCGCAGAGGTTCCAGCTGTTCGGCTACTGGTTCGTGGGGCACGGCCTCGCCGCGGCGCCGCCGCGCGTCGGCATAGCCCAGGTGCAGGTCGGCCACGACGGCGGTTCGCGTGGGCAAATGTACGGCGACACGCTCCGGCGTCAGCAACCAATCACCCAGGATGTGCATCGCTGGCTCCCTCCGTCAGCATCGTATGCAGCCGCAACAACGCTTCCTCTGGTGTCTCAATTCTTTGGGCCGCTCCCGCAGCCATTTGCGTCCAACTCTCGACAAACGGCGAGGGGCGACTCAGCCGACGGCAGCGCAGCGGCAGATGCTCCAACTCGCGCACGTAGCAGCTGGCGGCAGCGGCATCGCACCATTCGCGGAGAACCTCACGGCGAGCTTGGCGAAGCAGGACGAAATCGCCGTCATAAGCCCGAATTTTGTCGAAGAGACGGCGAGCGCCCCAATCGCGTCCCCCGACACGCCGCGTCTGGCCCAAAGGGTGCCGCAGCAACATCAGGCCCGTCTGGGCCACGCCCTGAAAGCGTTCACGCAGCACTGCGCTATCTTGCAAGGAGGCTTCCAAATCCGCCTCGAAATTGGCGGCGGCCAACAAGGCTCGCAGCACCGCAGCGATCCGCTGATCTTCCTCCGCGAAGTGGCCGCGCATCAAGAGAGCAAACCCCAGGTCAGCAACCAGCGATTCGGCAGCGCGGCCCCAATCGCACGCCAGGCGATGGACAGCGACGCGCGCCAGGGCGTCGTTACCCAGGCGATTGAGCGGTGTATGAAAGTAGTAGTCAACGCCCTCCTCGTGGGCAACAATCTCGACCAGGCAACTAGCGGCGTCGGGGACCTCGCTGATACACTCTTGACGTTGGAAGAAAGCTGTCAAGGTGGCGACGGCGGCGTCCTCCAAGCCATAGTCGCGACGGAACAATTGGGCCAGCGCTTCTGGCCCTTCGCGCAGCGCTTCGGCAGCCTGGACGCGCAAGAGGTACAAGCGTTGCGCCAGTTCCGTGGAAAGCGGCCAACCTTCTCCACCCCAGCGCGGCACAATTGGCCGGCCGATGATTTCCTCGACCAGCAGCCGCCTGTCCTCCGGCCGCAAGGAACGTACTTGCAAACAACGGCCATCGAGCAGAAAACGATCGCCTTCACGCAAGCGCTCGGCAAACGCTCGATCCACCTCACCGATTCGCCCTTGTTCGGTTGGGGACAGCCAGACTTCATAGGTAGGATCGGCAAGAATGGCGCCGAGGTTACAGCGGAGCAAGCGAGCCGTTCGCCGGTCCCAGATAGTAAAACTCTCCGGTGTCCCCCGCAGGCGTGGCGGCAAAAAAGGTCGGCGCTGGGCGTTGCCGGAGGCAAGGCCAAGATACGCCAAGCAATCGTCGAAATCGCGGCGGGAGAGATCCTGATAGGGCGCCGCCCGACGAACCAGCTTGAAGACGGCATCGACAGAGCAGGTCTGTGCCGCGGCCATGCCGAGGATGTGCTGGCAAAGTACATCCAGCGGATGGGCAGGAATGCGCAGAGGCTCCCACTGGCCGGCTTGGCCTGAAGCGGCAGTGACCGCAGCCTCCAGCAACTCCGCCTCCGTGGCCGTCAATACCAGTCCGCGAGGAACACGCCCCGGCCCGTGACCGGATCGGCCGATGCGCTGAAGCAAGCGAATCACATCGCCGGGCGGATGCACCAACACCACCAGATCGACGGTGCCAATGTCGATGCCCAGTTCCAAGCTGGTGCTGCTGATGACGGCGCGCAGCCGGCCCTGTTTGAACTCTTCCTCCACGTGGCGACGGCGCTCGGCAGCCAATGAGGAGTGATGAACGGCGATTTGTCCTTGCATCTCCGGCAGATTGCGCCGCAGCGCCCAGTTGAGTTGTTCTGCCAGCCGGCGACAGTTGGTGAAAACAAGCGTAGCGCGATGGGCTTGCACTTCCGGCAAAAGGCGGGCAACCAAGTTGGCTAGAAAAGGGCCGTTCGCTTCCAGGGGAACAATCGTAAGCGACAAGGGCGTTGGTTCTCCGCCCCGCGCGATGGCGCAGCTCTTGCCCGCCAACCAGCGAGCTGCCGCGGCCAGAGGCGTGGCCGTCGCCGACAGACCGATGCGCTGGAGCCGGCCGCCCGCCAGTTGGCTCAGCCGTTCCAAACTCAGGGCCAAGTCGGCGCCGCGCTTACTCGCCGCCAGGGCGTGTACCTCATCAACCACAACCCAGCGAAGACTAGCAAACAATTGCTGGGCCCTTGCTTGGCTGAGCAGCACGGCCACGCTCTCCGGTGTCGTCAGCAGAATGTCCGGGGGATGCCGCCACAACCGCCGCCGCTGGGACGCGGTCGAATCGCCGCTCCGCACTGCCATCTGCGGCAAACGACATGCCGGCAACAGCATCCGCAATTCCTCCACATGGGCCGCCAGGGTGCGCTCGGTATCGGCGCTCAGCGCTTTAAGGGGCGAAACGTACAGGCAGGACAATCCAGTCGCTTCGTCCCCACTGCCCTGGATAAGTTGGGTCAAGATCGGCAGGAAAGCGGCGAGGGTCTTGCCCGCACCAGTCGGGGCGCTGAGGAGCAAGTGCTGGCCTGTCGGCCAACGCGACCAGGCGGCACGTTGGATTTCCGTCGGCTCCCCATAACGGCGGTGAAACCAATGGGCAATAGGCGCCGGCGCCTGTTCCAGCCACGACGAAACATGCGGCGGGGCGATAAATTCGAATCCTTCGAAGACCGTTTCCATAAGGGCTTATTGTATACTGTCCCGAGACGGTTCCTGGCGCATCTGGGGTTGCGTGATTAGGGCGAGCGGGGGGTGTGAACCCCCCGGTTGTTCTGTTCAACCGGGGGGTTCACACCCCCCGCTCGCCGGGGAGCACCACCGGGGGGTTCACACCCCCCGCTCGCCGGGGAGCACCACCGGGGGGTTCACACCCCCCGCTCGCCGGGGAGCACCACCGGGGGGTTGACACCCCCCGCTCGCCCTAATCACGCAACCCCGCGCGCTAAAATCTTCGCGCCGTCCTCTCTGGCGCATCTGGGGTTGACCACTGCTGCCAGATGAGTACACTCGCCGCCGCGTCGGGCACGCCATCGATCGAGGTCACACTGCGCACTACGGCCCGGCACTTCGTTATCCGAGGGCCGATGGACATGCAGTTTTGCTCGCAGAAATTCTTTCTTTTTTTCTTGCTCATCTTCACTCTGTATTGGGCATTGCCGTGGCGGCGCGTCCGCGTTGGGCTGCTCTTGGTGGCCAGCTTCTATTTCTACGCCAGTTGGAACAAGTGGCTCGCTTTGCTCATTTGTGGCTCCACGTTGCTGGATTACCTGCTGGCGCTGGGCATGGAACGTTCGACCGCGCCTTGGCGGCGCAGGCTGCTCTTGTGCGTCAGCCTATTCGCTAACCTGGGGCTGTTGTGTTATTTCAAGTACGCCAATTTCTTTCTGCTATCGCTGCATGACGCCCTGAAAGTCGTCGGCCTGTCGGTATGGTTCCGCCCTCTGAACGTCCTGCTGCCGGTTGGCATCTCTTTCTACACGTTTGAAGCGATCAACTACATGGTGGATGTGTATCGTCGTCGCATTCCGGCGGAGCGAAACCTCGGCGATTTCATGCTGTTCATTTTGTTTTTCCCGCACCTCATCGCGGGCCCCATCGTGCGGGCGCGCGACTTTTTGCCCCAGATCAAACGACCCAAGCGCTGGAGCTGGGGACGAATGTACTTGGGGACTGGCTACTTCCTCATGGGCTTGGTCAAGAAGTTGGCTATCGCCGATCGTATGGCCGAGTACGTCGATCCCGTCTTCGCAGATCCGTCGGTCTATCGCGGTTCGGCGATCGTCTTTGCCGCCATTGCCTACGCCGTGCAAATTTACGGCGATTTTTCCGGCTACAGCGACATGGCCATCGGCACGGCCCACATGCTCGGCTACAAGCTGGCGCGCAATTTCAACATGCCGTACCTGGCCGACAACATTGCCGATTTCTGGCATCGCTGGCACATCTCGCTATCGAGCTGGCTGCGCGATTATCTGTTCATTCCGCTGGGCGGCAGCCGTGGCAGCCGTTGGCAGACCGCCCGCAACCTCCTCATCACCATGACGTTGGGCGGCCTGTGGCATGGCGCCAGCTGGACGTTCGTGTTTTGGGGCGTGCTCCACGGATGGTTTCTGGTTCTCCATCGTCTTTTCCGTGATTTCAACAAAGGCCGCCTTCGCCTGGAGCAGTTTTTGCACAGCGGGCTTGGTAGATTGCTCTGCACGTTGCTGACATTCAGCTGCGTGACGGTCGGCTGGGTATTCTTTCGTGCCACAACATTCGGGACGGCATTCACACTGCTCTATCGCGTGGCCGTGTGGCATTCGGGACTTGGTACGCCGATCCCCCTGCTGAACCTGCGCTGCACTTTGTTGTTTTTGGCAATCTGTCACGCGGTGGCTTATTGGGTGCCGTGGCGTAAATTGTGGCGTGTGCCAGCCCCGATCCAGGGCTTCGTCTATGCGGCGGCCCTGGTGTTGGCCCAAGTGCTCGCCCCGGATAACGGCAAGGTCTTCATCTACTTCCAATTCTGAAAGGCGCTCGCTCCACCGATGCTCAGAGAGGACCAACGCATCATGTGCGAATGCGATACGACAAGCCGTAGACGAAAGAAACAGCGTTTGGCCGCCCATACGCGCGCCTGTCTTTTGTGGGGGCTGACCTTCTTCGCCGCCGCTCACATCGGCATGTTGATCGCCACCCAGAGCTTTTGGCCGCATTTACGCGATCCGGAATTCGGCTATAAACTGAGCGCCCTACGCCGGCAGCGCGCCGAAGACCCAGATCGGCCCTTACTCATCCTGCTGGGATCTTCACGAACCGGACAAGGCATACGGCCCGGCGTCCTGCCGGAATTGCGGACGTTGGATGGGCGAATTCCACTGGTGTTCAATTTCAGTCAGGTCGGTTCGGGACCGTTGGCTGAACTGGTGACCCTCTGCCGACTGCTAGACGCGGGCATTCGTCCAGACTGGCTGGCTGTCGAAATCCTGCCCGCCTTGCTGGGGCGAACTGTCGATGCCTTCGGCGACGTTGGCACCGGCATCAGCCGGCTCAGCTGGAAAGACGTGATCTTGCTCAGCCGTTATGTCCGCGATCCGCATACGATGAGACGGCGTTGGTACAAGGACCAACTGGCGCCCTGGTATGCCCAGCGCTTTTCCGTCATGAATCATTACGCCAGCAATTGCGTTCCGTGGCGGCTGCGTCTGGATCACTGGAAACAACTGGATCGTTGGGGGTGGTCGGACATCGGCCAAGACAATCAGCCGCTCGTCCTTAACCCCACCGCTCTGGAAGTGACGCGCACCACTTATTATGTAGACCTTCAGACGTTGCACATTTCCTCAATGCAAGACCATGCCCTGCACGACTTAATTGCCCTGTGCCGGCAGGAGAACATCCCGCTTCTGTTCTACCTCATGCCCGAAGGCACCATCTTTCGTGGCTGGTACGCTCCGGCGGTCAGCACGCGCATCAACGATTACCTGACGCACCTCAGCCGGGAGTGCAATGTGCCCATTGTTGACCTACGCACCTGGATGGAAGACAAATACTTTGGAGATAGCCATCATCTCTATCGCCAGGGGGCTACCCTGTTCACACGTCGTTTCGGCCCAGAAGTGCTCGCCTGTTTGGTGCAAGGCCGGCTGGCATCGCTCCCGTTTCTCATGGCGCCGCTTTCCCATCCCAGCACCGAACCGGGGCCGGGGCCGCTCACCGTGCTGCCTAAGCCGTCGAAGCGGACGAAGTCCGCCGCCCTCTCCATCACTGGCGGAGCGCCGCCTACAATGGAGAAGAGGGACTAGGGCTTAGTGAGTCAAACGGAGCTGTGGCCGCAAGGAGATGGTCCTTCAAGCCCTTCCGCCACCGTTTCCTTAGGGTTGGCGGACTTTTCCCTCCCCCCAGGGGGGAGTTGTATTTGTTCCCTCCCCCCAGGGGGGAGTTGTATTTGTTCCCTCCCCCCCTTGTGGGGGAGGGTTAGGGTGGGGGGGGTAGAACTCCTTGTCTGCATTGTACTTACCCCCCCACCCCAGCCCTCCCCCCCAGGGGGGGAGGGAGTTGTATTTGTTCCCTCCCCCCACAAGGGGGGAGGGAGCCTTGTTTTTCCCTCCCCTCCTGTGGGGGAGGGAGTTGTATTTGTTCCCTCCCCCCCTGTGGGGGAGGGTTAGGGTGGGGGGGGTAGAACTCCTTGTCTGCATTGTACTTACCCCCCCCACCCCAGCCCTCCCCCCCAGGGGGGGAGGGAGTTTTGTCCGTTAGCCCTTATGGTTGCAGCCCTGAACCCCGGTGTAGGGAACCAAACTCCTTAGCCCCTCTTTTGAGGAATACACAATCATGGCAGGCAGCTACGACGCGATCATCATTGGGGCGGGTCATAATGGTTTGGTGACAGCGTGTTACCTGGCGCGGGCGGGTTGGAAAGTGCTGGTGCTGGAGCGCCGCCACGTCGTCGGCGGTGCGTGCGTGACGGAGGAAGTTTTCCCCGGCTTCAAGGTCTCGACCGCTGCCTACGTCAACAGCCTTTTCCGCAAAGAGATCATCCGCGATTTGCGCCTGACCGAGCACGGCTTTGAAGTGCTAGAGCGCAATCCCGCTTCCTTTACCCCCTTTCCCGATGGTCGTTATCTTTTTCTCGGCGGCGACGGCGCGTTCAACCGCAGCGAGATCGCCAAGTTCAGCGTGCGCGACGCTGAGAACTATCCCAAGTATGAAGCGATGCTGGAGCGCGTCGCCGACATCATCGAGCCGACACTGCTGATGCGGCCGCCAGACCTGTTGCGGCCCGGCTGGCGCGATCTGTGGCGCCTGTTCCAACTAGGCCGGGCCTTCCAGAAGATGGGTACGGGGATGGGTGAAGCCGTTGAAATCCTTACAGGCCCGGCCCGCACTATTCTTGATCGCTGGTTCGAATCCGAGCAATTGAAGGCGACGCTGGCCACCGACGCCATCATCGGCGCTTTCGCTGCGCCGAGCATGCCGGGTACTGCCTACGTGCTATTTCATCACGTCATGGGCGAGACCAACGGCAAGCGTGGCGTGTGGGCTTATGTCCGCGGCGGCATGGGGGGGCTAACGCAGGCGCTGGCCCGTGCCGGTAAGTCCCTCGGCGTCGAGATCCGGACGGAAGTGGAAGTGGGCCATATTCTCGTCAAGAACGGGGCGGCTTACGGCGTCGCCTTGACGGACGGTACAGAAATCCGTGCCCGCGTCGTTGCCAGCAATGCCGATGCCAACGTTACATTTAATCGTCTACTCGACAACCGCCTGCTGCCGCCCGCCTTCGCCGAGGCGATCAATCGCATCAATTACGCTAGCGCTTCCATGAAAATCAACGTCGCTCTCGCGGAGTTGCCGGACTTCACCGCTTGCCGTGGGACGCAGCCTGGCCCGCAGCACCGCGGCACCATTCACCTCTGCCCCGATCAGGATTACATCGAACGCGCCTACGACGACGCCAAGTACGGCCGGCCTTCCCAATACCCCGTCCTCGAATGCACGTTGCCCTCGGCCGTCGATGACACCGTGGCGCCGCCGGGAAAACATCTGATGTCGATGTTCGTCCAATATGCCCCCTACAAGCTGCGCGAGGGCAACTGGGACGAGCTGAAGGAACGCTTCGCCGATCGCTGCTTTGACCTCGTCAACGAGTATGCCCCGAACTTCAAGCGCTCGGTGCTCGCCCGGCAAGTGCTGTCGCCCGTGGACCTGGAACGCACCTTTGCATTGACGGGCGGCAATATTTTCCAGGGGGCGATGACGCTGAATCAACTGTTTTGTCTGCGTCCCGTGCCGGGTTTCGCCGGCTATCGCACGCCGATCCGCGGTCTGTTCCTGTGTGGGGCGGCGGCGCATCCGGGCGGCGGCGTCATCGGCGCCGCCGGCTGGAACGCCGCACGAACGATTTTGGGAAAATAACCTCGCTTCACGGCAAGTTATCGGCGCGTGCAGCGATTCTCTGCTCCGCTGCGATCCGCCCTTGCAACGGTAGCGATTCTATCCGACAATAGCATTCGCCGGTCTGTTTCTCTGGCCCAAGGTACGCGAACCGTGAATCGGTGCAGTGCGTATCAGCGGCAGGAGACTGGCGGCAGCGCCCGAATGAGCAACCTTCCAACCGTGCGAGTGCCGTGGATAATATCGCAAAAGTCAAAGACTTCGTCCTGACCTTTACCAGCATCTTCTACGAGGCGCTGCCGTTTATCATTCTCGGCGCTGTCATCGCCGGCATCCTCGAAGAAATGCTGCCGCAGCGCCTCATCACCCGGTTTTTGCCGCGCAGCCGTACTCTGGCCATTGTCATCGGTGCAGTCCTCGGCCTGGTTTTTCCCATGTGCGAATGCGGCATCATTCCGGTGATGCGCCGTCTTATCCGCAAGGGGCTGCCGCTCAGCTGTTGCGTCGCCTACTTGCTGGCCGGTCCCATCATCAACGTCGTCGTCATGCTCAGCACCTTCGTCGCGTTCTCCGGCATGGAGAACGCTGTGGAGCCAGGCGGCGGACCGGCTTACCAAATGGGCGGCTGGTGGATGATGAGTTTGCGCGTCGGACTGGGCTTTCTCGTCGCTGTCGGCACTGCGCACATTGTCGAGTGGCAATATCGCAAACAGGGGAGCAAACTGCTTATGCCCTTGGCCGTCCCCACCAAGCTGGACGCCAAGGAGGGCGTAGACGAGCCGGAGGAAAAACGCTCGGCGTGGCAACGTCTCAGTAACATCACCGATACGGCCCTGCACGATTTCATCGACATCACGGTGTTCCTCATCCTGGGGGCGCTGTTGGCCGCCTTTACCCGGCAGGTCGTCACACAGGAAATGATCGCCGACCTGTCGCGCAATCATGCCATACTGTCCATCGTCCTGATGATGCTGCTGGCCGTGTTGCTGTGCCTGTGTAGCGAAGCCGACGCCTTCGTGGCCGCCAGCTTTATCACGCTGCGACCGGCCGCCAAACTCGCCTTCCTCGTCCTTGGCCCCATGCTCGATCTCAAATTGTACATGATGTACACACGTGTCTTCCGGCCGCGCTTGATCTACACGATTTTCTTGTCGGTGATTGTTCAGGTGTTCATTTACTCTTATGTGACGCACCTGCTGTGGGAGCATTACGCGCCACAATTCATGTCGGCGCCAGCTCCCAAACCCAAGCCGGGGCCGGCGTCCGCAGGTCCGCCGTCCACCTCCCAGGCCTCGTAAGTTGAGGAGAACGGTTTATGGCTCACAATCTTTCGCACGACGATCGCAATGCTTATTACCTCAATCAACTGTTCACGATCTTCGTCTGCGGCGCCCTGGGCGGCGTGGCTGTCATGCTGTGGTGGAACGGCACGATCGCCCTCATGCTGCATCCGAAATTTTTCCTGTGGGTGCTGTTGGGCGGCATGACCTTGTTGATGTTGGTGGTCCTCCGCGCCGTGGCCGTGTGGCGCTCCGTCGATGAACTGGCCTTGGTATCGGAACAAACGCACGATCATGACCATTGCGGACACGAACACGAACCTTGCCATCACCAGCACGCTCATGGACCCGGCCATGCGCACGATCATGAGCATGGTTGGGCGCCCTGGCGTTACGTCGTGTTGCTGCTGCCGGTAGTGCTGTACCTTTTGAACCTGCCCAACCAGGGGTTTTCGGCAGATGCGGGGGGCAGCGAATTGAACCGACTGGCCCTGAATGTTCCGGAGTCCGTGCGTTCGACAGGGCAAGTGAATATCGGGTTTGTGGAGTTGCAGCAAGCGTCTCTGACGTCGGAAAGCCGCGAGTATTACGAGGGCAAGACGGTCACGCTGACCGGCCAGTATCTCGCTTTCAGTCCCAAGCGCTTCACCCTGCGACGCTACAAGATCGCTTGCTGCGCCGCCGATGCCGTCAAGCTCGATGCCGTCATCATGGTCGATGATAAGTCCCCGGAAAAAGTCGATCCCGACACGTATCGCGACAAATGGGTGGAAGTGACTGGACGCATCCACTTCTTCCCCAAACCGGGCAGCAACGAGTTCATCACCGCCCTGATTCTGTACCCCACAAAGGACGAGCCGATCAATAAGCTCGTCAAAATCATTCCCCCACCCGCGACGCCGTGGGTGAACTGATGCCGAGGCAGCCCCTTGTCCGTTTGGTGGAGTGGGCCGCAGACGAGCGCGACGGCGGCGGCCTCGTCTGCGGCTTGCGGTTAAACGGGTAAGGAGCTTGGAGACAGGCGCGCCACGGTGCGCCGGATCGTCTCGGCCGCGCGCTCGGCTTGTGCAGCGGACACATCCAAGTGCGTACAGGCGCGTAAAGTCTGTGGTCCTGCGGCATGGACCAAAAGGCCCTGCTCTTTCAAGGCCGCTGCCACCTCGTTGGCCGTACCTACTTCGGGACGAACCCGGAACCAGATCAGGTTCGTCTCCACTTCCGGCGGCGTCAACTGCAAGCCGGGCGTCTGGGCGATGGCCTGGGCGATCACCTGAGCGTTGCGATGGTCCTCGGCCAATCGTTCGATGTGATGATCGAGCGCATACAGTGCCGCCGCCGCCAGCACACCGGCCTGACGCATGCCGCCGCCGAGCAGCTTACGGACGCGCCGCGCGTGCTTTATCAGGTCGCGCGGCCCCGCCAGCGCTGAACCGACCGGCGCCCCCAATCCCTTGCTGAAACACACCGATACGGTATCGAACAACGCGCCCCACTGCTTTGCCGGGATGCCCGTGGCGACGATCGCGTTCCACAACCGTGCTCCGTCGAGGTGCAGGCGCAAACCGTGTTTGCGCGTCCAGGCGTGGATGGCCTGGATTTTCTCGAAGGGATAAATGCGGCCGCCGCCGCGATTGTGCGTGTTCTCCAGGCAAACCAGCCGTGTCCGCACCTGATGATCGTCGTCAGGCCGGATCTTGTCTTCGAGCTGCGTCACGTCCAGGATGCCGCAAGTGCCATCAAGCGTGCGGCAGGTAACGCCGCTGTGAAGGGCCGGGCCGCCAGCTTCGTAGTTGTAAATGTGACAATCGACATCGCAAATAAGTTCATCACCAGGCTGCGTATGGACCCGGACAGCGATCTGGTTGGACATGGTGCCCGACGGTACGAACAGCGCCGCTTCCTTGCCGAGCAACGCGGCGACGCGCTCTTCCAGCCGATTGACAGTGGGATCTTCGTGAAAGACATCATCGCCGACCTCGGCATCATGCATGGCCGCACGCATGGCCGGCGTCGGTCGGGTCACGGTATCGCTGCGCAGGTCGATGAAGCGTTCCGGCATGAGGATTTCCTTTCACATCGTACTTGCGAAAAAAGACTTCTCGCAGTTTTTTATTGACAAACTCTTTAGGCGCGTCTTAACAGTACAGCGCGGATTCCCTGACAGCCGATAACTCTGTTATTGGGAGGGAATCCAATGACCGAACACGAAATTGCCGGTTTGGGGCCAGCCTTCGCTGCTTACCTGAGCCGTTACCGCAGTTGCTTCCTCCAGAAGCGCACCGCCGCCCACTTTGACAACTACTGCCGGGGCTTGCCCTCCGACCTGCCCCGAAAGACCGTCGAACCCATCGCCCTCGAAGCCGGAACCGCCGTGCGAACCCTCCAGGAGTTCCTGACCACCGCGCGCTGGGACCACCCGCACATGCGTGATCTCTTGCAACGGCAACTGGCCGATGCCCTCGCTGAGGTGCCCACCGACACGCTGGGCACGGTAGGTGTCCTCGACGAGACCAGTTGCCGCAAGTGGGGCGACGAGACCCCCGGCGTGCAACGGCAGTATCTGGGCTGTGTGGGCAAGGTCGATAACGGCATCGTCACCGTCCACGTCGGCGTGGCCAAAGGCCGCTTCCAAGCTTTGCTGGATGCCGACCTGTACCTGCCCCAAGCCTGGGATGCCGACCACCCACGCTGTCTGTCCGCCGGTATTCCTGATGAAGTGCGCTATCGACCCAAGTGGCGCATCGCCCTGGAGCAGTTGATCCGGCTGCATGGCAACGGCATCTCTTTCGACTGGCTGGTCTGTGACGAAGGCTACGGAGCGGCGGTGCCGCTGTTGCGTGTCCTCAACGCCGTGGGGCAACGCTTCGTCGCCGAAGTGCCGGTGAATTTCGCGGTCGCCGACGGGATCGATGGACCGACGCAACGAGCGGATCAGCGACTGCGTGCGTCCGATGCCAAAAGGG
>JAJPIY010000419.1 GCA_021324515.1 Planctomycetota bacterium | reverse complement strand
GTACAACCGGGGGGTTCACACCCCCCGCTCGCCTCGCTGACGTACAACCGGGGGGTTCACACCCCCCGCTCGCCTGGTTCACACCCCCCGGTTGCCCCCGGTTGTGTCAATCTCTACCGCGTCTCGTATAACGCTCATCGTGTTACCTCTCCATTTGCCGTGGAAATCGCAGGGCCGCAAACCACGATCACGGCTCTTCCAAGTACGTATACCCTTCCATCCCCGATTCATAAAAGCGCAAGAGCTGCCGCGATTCCGTCAGCGAAATCTTGCCGGCACGCACAGCACGCTCGACATCCTTGCGCAGACGGGCCGTCAATTCGTCGGCGGAATATTGCACGTAAGCCAACACCTCGCGCACTGTATCGCCCTTAATGACCGTATCGACGTTCACTTCGCCGTCATCAAGGCTGACATGGACAGCGTTGGTATCGCCGAACAGGTTGTGCAGATCGCCAAGGATTTCCTGATAGGCCCCTAACAGGAACGCCCCCAGGTAGTACGGTTCACCGTTGAACGGGTGCAGCTGCAAGGTGTTGCGTACGTCGCGCAGGTCAATGAACTGGTCGATCTTGCCGTCGGAATCGCAGGTGATGTCGCCGAGAACGGCGCGGCGGCTGGGCATTTCGTTGAGGCGATGAATCGGCATGATCGGGAAGAGCTGCTTGATCGCCCAGCTGTCGGGCATGGACTGGAAGATGGAGAAATTGCAGAAATACGTATCGGACAACAGCGCCTCCAGACCTTGCAACTCTTCGGGAACATAATCCATCTCGCGGACGATCTTCAGCAACTTGCTGCACAAGGCCCAGAACAGCCGTTCCGACAAGGCGCGCATCTCGATGTCGAGCGCACCCAGGTTGAACATGTTGAGCGTTTCGTCTACCGCCTGTACGGCGTCATGATAGCTCTCCAGGATATTTTTCTTTTTCAGATCGCGATAGATGCCAAAGAGGTCGTTGATTTGTTGAGGGGCGTCGGCGGGTACTTCCGGCGGCACCTCGTAGCGGTCGAAGTGAGATACGCCCAACACGTCGAAAACGAGCAAGCTGTGGTAGGCCACGACGGCCCGGCCCGACTCGGAAACGATGGTCGGGTGCGGTACGCCAGCCTCGTCGCATACGCTCTTGACACGGAAGACCACGTCATTGGCGTATTCCTGGAGGGTGTAATTGACCGACGATTCGAAATCGGTTTGCGAGCCGTCGTAGTCGATGCCAAGTCCTCCGCCTACATCGAGGAAACGGACGCCGGCGCCGATGCGGTGGAGTTCGGCGTAAACGCGGGCCGCCTCTGTTAGCGCGTTCTTGATGGAGCGAATGTTGGTGATCTGGCTGCCCAGGTGGAAATGGACTAGTTGTAAACAGTCCGCCATGTCGCGCTGCTTGAGATATTCGACTGCTTCGAGTACTTCCGTCAGCGTCAGGCCGAACTTGGAACGATAGCCGGCGCTGGAGCGCCAACGGCCGGCCCCCCGCGCCGCCAATTTGACCCGCACGCCGATGGCCGGCCGAACCTGCAACTCTTCGGCGTGCCGGCAAATCGTTTCCAGCTCGGTGAATTTTTCGACCACTGGAATGATCTGCTTGCCGATCTTGCGGGCCAGCATGGTCATGCGGATGAATTCGTCGTCCTTGAAGCCGTTGCAGATGATCGGCGTGTCCAGGCCGTTGGTCAGCGCCAAGACGGCCAACAGCTCCGGCTTGGAGCCGGCTTCCAGGCCGAAGTGGAACGGTTTACCGAAATCGAGGATCTCTTCGACAACGTGGCGCTGCTGATTGACCTTGATGGGGTAAACGCAGCAGTAGCTGCCGCGATACTCGAACTCCTCCATGGCTCGCTGGAAAGCCTCGTGAATCTCGCCGACGCGATGGCGGAGGATGTCGGTGAAGCGCAACAGGATCGGCAGTTGGATGCCGCGCGCCTGCAACTGATCGACCAACTCTTTCAGGTCGATTGATTCGTCTGGGCGTTTGTTGGGCTGGACGGTGACGTGCCCCGCCTTGTTGATGTTGAAATAGCCTTTTCCCCAATTGCGGATGCCATACATTTCAGCAGCATCCGCAATCTTCCATTTGTCCAGCAATTCCTGTTCAGCGCCTTTCGGCATCGATAAGGTCTCCCGAAAATAGAGAAGATTGGGACAACCAGAACAGAGACGCCAAGGAAAAGTCAGCAAACATAATGTCCATGTGGATAAATAAGAAACCGCCGCTTACAGCTGCGCGCTCCGCCACGAACGGCGTCGCAATTTCCCGTGATGCTCCCACGAAAATCCTTGTGGCCCAAGGTTTTTCGTCCTATCATCAGTATAAGCTGTTCGGATCGTCGTCAAGCGCATTTCGCTGCGAAAATCGCAATGGTGCCAAGGCCGCCCCCGCAGGACCGGGGGAATCGGCACTTGCGCTTTCGATGCGTGGGAGTCTATCATGGACACGGCCGGCGATCGAGCCAATCAACGTCTGATCGATCAGTTGATCGCACGGGGCGCCTTGTGGTCGCAGCCGTTGATCGCCGCCTTTCGGGCCACGCCGCGGCATCGCTTCCTGCCGCGCGTCTGGTACTATTTCCGGCAGCACGGCTGGCGCGAGATCAACACCCAAGCGCCCGGCCGGCACGAGCTGCGTCTACTCTATGCCGATCGCGCCCTGACGACGCGCCTGAGCGAAGCCGCGCCAGGACAGTTGCCGACGCCGATCAGCTCATCGAGTCAACCCTCGCTCATGGCCGAGATGCTTGAAGACCTGCGGCTGGCGCCGGGTTTGAAAGTGCTGGAGATCGGCGCCGGCACCGGCTACAACGCCGCCCTGTTGGCCCACGTGACCGGCTTCGTCGTCTCGGTGGAAATCGACCTCCGCATCTTGGCCGAGGCGGCCGAGCACCTGCGCGCCTTCCCGGAGCGCCGAGTGAAGCTGCGGCACGGCGACGGTCGGCTCGGCTGCCCAGAGGAAGCGCCGTTCGATCGCATTCTCGTCACTGCCGCCGCCCACGATCTGGAACCGGCTTGGTTGGAACAGCTGGCCGAGGGTGGTTTGTTGCTGGCCCCACTCGATCTGGCGCCGGGATTGGCTTATCTGGTATGCGGTACTTGCCGCGCCGGCGTCTTTGAAGGCCGGCTGACGCGGCCGGCCTATTTCATGCCTCTGCGCGGCGAAACCGAACAAGCCGGAGACGGGAGCGACGAATCAACGTCCGTCGCTCCCGTCTCTAGCTCGTTGCCGCCTGCCGACGCGCTGCCGTCGGCAACCGCTCCCTGGGCCGATTGGACCGTGCGCAAGGCTTCCTGTACAGGGCCGGGCTTGTTGCCATCGTTGGCTTTTCTGGGCTGGCTGCGTGGATACACAATCGGCTATCAGGTACTGAGCGATGGACAAATCGTCTACGGCATCGGCGATCGGGTCCACGGTCAGGCCTGTTGGTTTGGGCTGCGCCAGTGGCGTGTCACCGGCGTGGCCGGCCGCAATCTCGGCATCCAGCTGTGGCGCGATTTCCTCGATGCCGGCGGTCCCTGGCCCACGGAATTTCGTCTCCACGCGGAGAAGGCTGAGCCGCGACCATTAGGGAACGGAGGCGGTCCTCCGCTCCCTAACAGTCGCGGCTCGGCCCCGGTTTTCTCTCGCTGGGGCCCACGCTGCCGCCAGATATGGACGCTGGACCCTTGCCGCCAACGGCCGGCTTGGCCTTGATCTTTTGCAAGCATGGCGTGTCACCACCCCGGTATTCGG
>JAJPIY010000408.1 GCA_021324515.1 Planctomycetota bacterium | reverse complement strand
TCCCCCACCAGGGGGGAGGGAGAAACAAGGCCCCCTCCCCCACCAGGGGGGAGGGAGAACCATTCCCCCCACCCCAACCCTCCCCCACCAGGGGGGAGGGGGCCTTGTTTCTCCCTCCCCCCTTGTGGGGGAGGGTTGGGGTGGGGGGGGATTGTGCCCAATTCAACCGTGCCCAGTATATTTTCGGAACGGATGCCGAGGGGACGATTTATGCGAACCGCGCTCCGCGCCATGGGAGAGAAACGCTAGACTATTCCTATTCGCCAACAAACTCGGAGCGTCCGCGATGAGTGGGTGAATAAACGCTATGAAGGATTAACAATGTCTGAAAGCAATAGCAAAGCGGCGATCTGGGACGTGGACGGTACGCTGGTGGATACGGCGGAGCTGCACTTCCAGGCGTGGCAGGAAATCTGCCGCGAGCAGGGCCGCGAGTTCACGCGCGACGATTTCGCGGCGACGTTCGGCCAGCGCAATCCAGAAATCCTCCGCACGCTGTTTGGCGAGCGCTTCCGCCCGGAGGAGATTGCAGCGCTGAGCGATCGTAAGGAAGTGCTCTATCGCCGCGCGGCCAGCAAGGGCGTGGCGCTGTTGCCGGGAGCGCGGCGGCTGGTGGAGGATCTGCATCGGGCCGGCTTCGTGCAGGCCATCGGCTCCAGTGCTCCGCGGGCTAATCTGGAACTCATTCTGCGGCTGACCGGCCTTGCTCGCTTCTTTGCTGCAATAGTCAGCAGCGAAGATACTCAGCGCGGCAAGCCGGATCCGCAAGTGTTCCTGATAGCGGCCGAGCGGCTCGGCGTTGTTCCGGCGCGGTGCGTGGTCTTTGAGGACGCGGTGGCCGGCGTGCAAGCCGCCCACGCCGCCGGCATGAAATGCGTCGCCGTCCGCTGTGTCGGCCATCATTCCGAAGCTAGCTTGCGCCAGGCCGGCGCCGACCTTGTTGTTGATTCACTCGAACAAGTTTCTGTAGCCGCTATTGCAGACCTGCTTAATCCGTAAGAGGCTGACGATGTATCCCTCCCTCTACCAGATCAACACCCGTATTCTCCTCGGCGAGCTCGGCCCGCACGCCACACTCGACGATGTTCCCGATGCCTTGCTCGACCGCCTAGCGGCCCTGGGTTTCGACATCGTGTGGATGCTCGGCGTCTGGCAAACAGGAGAAGCGGGACGGCAGGTTTCGCGGACCCACCCAGAGCTGCGCCGCAGCTACGTACACGAACTGCCGGACGTCACCGATGCGGACATTTGCGGGTCGCCGTTCGCCGTCCAGGAATACACAGTGCATCGGGACTTTGGCGGCGATGCCGCCCTGGCGCGATTGCGGCAGCGGCTGCACCAGCGCGGCCTGCGGCTGATGCTCGATTTCGTGCCCAATCACACTGCCCTGGACCATCCGTGGACGCAAAGCCATCCAGAGTTTTACATCGCCGGCAATGAAGAAGACTTGGCGCGCGAGCCACACAACTGGCAACGCATTGTCAGCGGCCCCCGTTCGCTCATCCTGGCGCATGGCCGCGATCCGTACTTTCCCGGCTGGCCGGACACCTTGCAGCTCAACTATCGCCATGCCGGACTCCGCGCTGCCATGCAGGCCGAGTTGCTCCGCATTGCCGAGCGTTGCGATGGCATGCGCTGTGACATGGCCATGCTGCTCTTGCCCGATGTGTTCCTGAAAACCTGGGGGGACAAGTCCCGTCCCGCCGACGGCAGCAAGGCCGTCGATGAGCTGTTCTGGCCCGACGCCATCGCCGAGGTGCGCGAGCGGCACCCCGATTTCGTGTTCCTGGCCGAGGTGTATTGGGACCTCGAATGGGTTTTGCAACAACAAGGGTTCGACTACACTTACGATAAGCGTTTGTACGACCGTTTGCGCGAGGGGAAGGCCGGACCAGTGCGCGCTCATTTGGGCGCGCCGTTGTCATTCCAGAATCGCTGTGCGCGGTTTCTGGAAAACCACGATGAGAAACGGGCCGCCGCCGTGTTTGCCTGGGAGGTGCATCAGCCGGCTGCGCTGTTGACCTATCTGACGCCGGGCTTGCGCTTTTTCCACGAGGGCCAATTGCAAGGCCGCCGTGCTCACGCCGTGCAACATCTGGCTCGCCGCCGTACCGAGCCGGTCGATACCGCGGTGCAAGCGTTTTACGAACGGCTGCTCCATTGCCTTCGCCTCAAGCAACTGCGCCAAGGTCATTGGACGCTGCATACCTGTCAGGCAGCGTGGCACGGCAATGCCACGGTCGATCAGTTCGTGGCCTTCAGTTGGGAAGCTGCTCCAAACCCTCGACTTCTAGCAACGGTCAACTTCGGGCCGGCGCGGGGGCAGTGCTATGTGCCGCTGCTGTTCCCGGAGTTGCGCGGCAAGCAAGTCCTCTTGCGCGACCTGCTGAGCGATGCTCGCTACGAACGTTCCGGCGATGAGCTGATGTCGCGCGGCCTGTACCTGGACATGGCGGCCTGGGGGTATCATGTGTTCGAGATCGTCGCCTGAAAGGAGAGATGGGGTTGCGTTTTACGGTGCTTGCCAGCGGCAGCAGCGGCAATGCCAGCTTGGTGCAATCGGCTGGTTTTGGCGTACTCATCGATGTGGGCTTGGGACCGCGGCAGATCGGCAGCCGTTTGGCGCAGGTCGGCCTCTCGTGGTCGGCGGTACAGGCCGTACTGTTGACTCACACCCATGCCGATCACTGGAAGGAAGCGACCCTGCTGCATTTACATCGCTCCCAGATCCCTCTGTGGTGCCATGCCGGTCATCACACCGTTTTGCGCACGTACTCGGACGGTTTTCTGGCCCTGCACGCGGCCGGCCTGGTGCGCTCGTTCGAGGCGAACGCAGAGTTCCAGCTCGCGCCGCAATTCTGCTGTCGGGCACTGCCCCTGCGACACGACGGCGGCGCCACCTTCGGCTTTCGCCTGGAGAGTTGCCCGCCTCCATCTTCCCCCGGTTCCGGGGGGGATGGAGGGGGGGCGAGTAGAGCGATCGGCTACGTCGCCGACCTGGGTTGCTGGGACGAGGAGTTGGCGACCCAGTTGGCGGACGTGGACATCTTGGCCGTTGAGTTTAATCATGATGTGGCCCTACAGCAGGCCAGCGGCCGAACTCCGCAGCTGATTCAGCGCGTCCTGGGCGAGGAGGGCCATCTCTCCAATGCGCAGGCGGCCTCGCTGGTGCGAGCCGTACTCGAACGTTCGACGGCTGGCCGGTTGCGTCACCTGGTGCAGCTGCACCTGAGCCGTGAGTGCAATCGACCGGCCCTGGCACGCGCGGCAGCGCAGACGCTGCTGGAGGAACTGGGCCTCGCGATTGGATTGCACACGGCGGAGCAGAGCGCGGCCAGTGCGACGCTGCATCTGGACGCCGTCGCCTCGTCTGCCGCAGCATCGCGCTCCTGCAAATGTCCCACGAAAAGCGCTCGATAGGGCACCGCCGGGTTAAACCCGGCGGCTCACTACCCCCCTCTGGCGAGCCGCCGGGTTAAACCCGGCGGCGCTGGACCTTGCCCAGTTCGTTCGGAAAGGTCATGGGTTTACCGAACGGGATGGGGGAACGGGGGTGGTGCCGGCCTCGGCTTTGCCTTCCACTTCGATCCGGTGTCCAGGGGTGGAAGGGTTTTCTTCAAAAAACGTCACCGCGTAGCGAAACCGCCCCGGCGCATGCGGAACAATGGTCCCATTCACCCAGATCGTTTCGCCCGGTTGACATATATCCTTAGGGACATGGACGCTGATACATCCACACGTCGTCTCGAAGCGCGTTAATTTTATCGGCTTTTGACCATAATTATGCAGGGACATGGTGAAAGGGGTCCCCTGATTTACAACTACAGTCCCTACCTGGACGATCCTGGATTCGGCCCTTAAATCTCCTGTTTGCTCGTCGGATTCGCCCTCGCTCATAAAATAAAATGCAACTTTGAAGGCGGCCAAAGCGAGTAATACCAGAATTATAAACTTTACGTAGCTCATTTATGTTTCTTCTCGTATATCTTCTTTGGCTTGGATTGGCAAGAGTCAGGGAACAAGCTCCTGAACAAGGGGCGTACCGCCTACTGCGGGAGCTTGTCTCCTCGATTTAAGTCCGTGAATTGTAGATTGTGTCGGCGCTGCTGTCCATATCGCTTCAACGAATGGTGAGCCGCCGGGTTGAACAGGGTGAGCCGCCGGGTTGAACCCGGCGGCGCCTGACCTTGCCCGGGGTTTGGTAAGGAGGGCCCAATCGATGTCGAAGCACTGGGAGCGTGACCTGGATAATTTACAGCGCCACCTGATGGCGCTGGCGGGTTCCGTCGAGGAAGCTATCTTCAAGGGCACACGGTCGCTCCAGGAACGCGACCCTTCCCTGGCCCGTGAGGTCGTTCGGGGCGATTCGGCCATCGATCAGGAAGAGAATTACATCGAGAACGAATGTCTGAAAATGCTGGCCCTGCACCAGCCGGTGGCCATCGACCTGCGCCGCATCATCGTCGCCCTTAAGATCAACACCGACCTGGAACGCATGGCCGACCTGGCCGTCAACATCGCCGAGCGCGCTCTGGACCTCGTGGAGCTGCCGCGCATCGCCGTGCCGGACAAACTGCAAGGCATGACCGATTTGACCACCACGATGGTGCGCCAGAGCCTCGATGCCTTCGTCATGCTCAATGCCGAACAGGCCCGCCAAATCATCCGTTTAGATGATGAAGTGGATCGTTATAATCGAGAAATCATCGAACAGTTGATCGTTCACATGCAGCAGTTGCCGGAGCAAGTGCCGGCGTTCCTGGCATTTTTCTCGGCCGTTCGCCAGTTGGAACGCATCGCCGATCACGCCACCAACATTGCCGAAGACGTAGTGTATCTCATCGAAGGGGAAATCATCCGCCATCATCCTATACTGCGGAATGAACACGCCTGAATGGGAGGCGCTGATGCCTTGAGGTGCTCCACGGGGGTCGCACTCAATTTTTTACGGAGGTTTTTCCATGCGTCATGCCGTTGTCATCGATGCCGTCCGCACGCCAATTGGACGCGCCCATCCGGAAAAAGGCATTTACCGCGACGTCCGTGCCGATGATCTGTCGGCGGACCTGATGAACGCTCTGTTGGAGCGCGTCGGTTTGCCGGCGTCGGCGGTAGAGGACATTCACTGGGGCTGCGTCAAGCAGCAGGGCGAGCAGGGTTACGATGTGGCCCGCATGGCGGCGCTGATCGCCGGGCTGCCGATTGAGGTGGGCGGCGTCACCGTCAATCGCAATTGCGGTTCCAGCTTGCAGGCCATCAATGGCGCTGCCGCCAGCATCGCTGCCCATGCCGAGGACGTGCAGATCGCCGGTGGCGTCGAGCACATGCATCACATTCCGATGGAGGCCGGCTTCGACGCCAGCCCGCGGTTGTGGTATCGCCACAGCCCCGCCACCATGAATATGGGCCTGACCGCCGAGAACCTGGCCCTGCGCTACAAAATCAGCCGCCGTGAACAGGACGAATGGGCGCTGCGCAGCCATCAACGCGCCGCCCAGGCCACCGATTCCGGTGCCTTTGCTCAGGAGATCATTCCGACTTGGGGCCGCGATGAACAAGGCCGTCGCAAGCTCCTGACCGAGGACCAGTGCATTCGCCGCGATACCAGCCTGGAAGCCTTGTCAGCGCTCAAGCCAGCCTTCATGCCCGAAGGGGGAACGGTGACAGCGGGCAACTCCAGCCCGCTCAACGTCGGCGCTGCCGCTTTGCTCCTGATGTCCGAAGAGAGGGCGAGAGAGTTGGGACTCCAGCCCAAGGTGCGCGTCCGCGCCTGGGCCGTTGCCGGCGTCGATCCGTCGGTGATGGGCATCGGCCCGGTGCCAGCGACGCATAAGGCGCTGCAACGAGCCGGATTGAAGCTGGAAGACATCGACCTCATCGAGATCAACGAGGCGTTCGCGGCCCAGATCTTGGCGGTGATGAAATTGCTCAAGGTCGATCCGGAGAAAGTCAACGTCCGCGGCGGCGCCATCGCCATCGGCCATCCCCTCGGCGCCAGCGGGGCGCGCATCTCGACGACATTGATCCATGCGATGGAGGCGCGAAAAGCACGTTTCGGCTTGGCAACCATGTGCATCGGCGCAGGCCAAGGCATCGCCACTATCTACGAAGCGATTTAACCAATTGTAGTGAGCCGCCTGTGAGCCACCTGAGCTGCCGGGTTGAGCCCGGCGGCTCGCCTGAGAGGGTAGTGAGCCGCCGGGTTGAACCCGGCGGTTTGGTCCGTTGGCTCGCCATACTAAACCGCCGAGCAAGCGGTCTGCTGGGCCGAACCTGGGCAAGCGGGTCGCTTGCCCTACGGTTTCTCGATCTGGGTGATGGCCCAGCGGGCGGCTTCGCGCACCAGTGGCTCCGGGTCTTCCAGGGCGCGGCGCAGCGCCGGCAGGGCGGCAGCATCGCCGCGGTTGCCCAGCACCAAAGCCGCATTGCGGAGTAAACCTTTCCTCTTTGTTCGCAGGAACGCCGTGCCGCGGAAGCGCTGCCGAAACGCCTCCTCGGACAGGCTCAGCAGCTCAATCAAATCGAGCTGCATCAGCTCGGGGCGCCCTTGCAGGGCTGGCTCCGTTGTCGGCGGCGCCTTGCGGTTCCACGGACACACTTCTTGGCACACATCGCAGCCGAACAGCCAATCGCCCAGAGAGCGGCGCAGTTCCTCCGGTACGTCGCCGCGATGTTCGATGGTCAAATAACTGATGCAGCGCCGGGCGTCGAGCACACCGGGGGCGACGAACGCTTGCGTCGGACAAGCCTCTAGACAGGCGGTGCAGCTGCCGCAATGATGGACCGTGTGCGGGGCATCGCAGGCCAATTCCAGATTGGTGAGCAGAGCACCGAGAAAGAAATAACTGCCCAGGCGCTTGTTGAGCAGCATGGTGTTCTTGCCGAACCAGCCCAGCCCGGCGCGGCGAGCAAAATCGCGTTCCAGTAGCGGGGCCGTATCGACCACGCCGCGGCCCCGACAATCGGGGCGCTCCTGACGCAACCAATCAAGCAAGCGACCAAGGCGTTCCCGCAAAACCTCGTGATAATCGCGGCCGCGGGCATAGCAGGAAATGCGCCCCTGTCCTGTCCGCTTTTCTTCGGCGTCGGCAGGACGGTAATTCATGCCGACCATGATGACGCTGCGGACTTCGGGCAGGATCGAAGCCGGATGACGACGCGCTTCGCCGTGGCGATACAGGTAATCCATGGTGCCAGCGAAACCGCGGGCCAGCCAATCCTGCAAGCGGTCAAAGCCGTCGGCTTCTGTGGCCGGCGCGATGCCGACCAGCTCGAAGCCGAGGACGTGGGCTTGGTGTTTCAGACGCTCTTCCAGGGTCGTCATGCTGGCATTTTATCGGGCCAATTGCCGTTCGGGTGTCGCCCGCATATCCCTGAATAAACCCGGCTTGGCTGCCGTCGAAGATAATGTAATGTTGCGCCGCATGGGGCGGCGCTACCCGGTCCCAGCGCTCTGCGTGGGAACGCACCAAGGGAAAACATGAGGGGCACGAATGCGTACAACGAAGTATTTTGTGATGGCGGTGATGGTGCTGAGTTTGGCCGCTGGTCTGGGCGTGTTCCAGGCCGCTGATGAGGCCAAACCCAAATACGACATCGAAGAGATCATGCAAAAGGCCCATAAGGCCCCCAAGGGCAAGGCCAGTCTTCTCCAACAAGTTGTCAAAGGCAAGGCCAGCGAGGAACAGAAGAAACAACTGTTGGAGTATTACCAAGAGTTGGCCAAGAACAAGCCGCCTAAGGGCAGTGTCAACGATTGGAAAAGACGTACCGACGCTCTGGTGTCGGCCACGAAGGATGTCATCGCTGGCAAACCGGGCGCGGCAAAGGCCCTCCAGAATGCGGCCAAATGCGGCGACTGCCACAAGGCGCATAAGGAAGATTGAGTAGATGGGCGAGCGGGGCGCTCACGCAACCCCGCTCGCCCCGAGTCCTTTTTCGAGAGGCGCAATCATGTTTGATGGTCCCTCCGTAGTTGCGGCCCTGGAAGACTGCGGAGTGACGCATGTGGTGTGGCTCCCCGACAGCGACATCGGCCGCTGGGAACCGGCCCTGCGCACGGCGAGCTGCTTGCAACTGCTGCGCGTTTGCCGGGAAGGGGAAGCCATCGCTCTGGCGGCCGGCTTGCACCTGGGCGGCAAGCGTCCCATTGTTCTCATCCAATGCACCGGACTGTTCGAGGCCGGTGATTCTCTCCGCAACATCGTCCATGATCTGCACCTGCCCCTCTTCTTGGTCATCGGCGTCCGCAGCTACCATGCCCATCAGCGCGGCGCCTCGACCGATAGTTGTCCCATCTTCACCGAGCCGATCCTGCGTGCCTGGCAGCTGCCGTATGTCCTCTTGGATGACCGTCACCGCGCTGCTGATCTGGCCGCGGCGTATCGGCAGGCGCAGGCGAAGAATCAGGCATTCGCCGTCCTTCTCCCTGAGTGAGTCCCAAGCATGATGACCTTGCGCGAAGCCCTGGAAATTCTGGCCCACCATCGCGGCCAACGCATAGTCATTGCCACCATGAGTTCGGCTAGCGTCTGGCCGAGCTTGTCGGATACACCGTTGGATTTTATCTATGTTCCCTCGGCAATGGGGCAAGGTCCGTCGCTGGCCCACGGACTGGCCCTGGCGCAGCCGGAACGTGGCGTCATCGTCCTCAATGGCGACGGCTGTATGCTGATGAATTTAGGTTGTTTAGTGACGCTGGCGGAACATCCAGCCAACGTGTATCTGCTGATTATAGACAACGGTTTATACGAGGTGACGGGCGGTCAACCGACACCCGGCGCCGGCCGTATCGATTTCGCCGCACTCGCTCGCGCCGTCGGCATCGCGCGCGTCTACAGTTACGACAACGCCTCTGCCTGGCGCGCCGGCGCGGCTGAGGCGCTGACGGGGCCGGGACCAGTGGTGATTTGGCTCAAGGTCGAGGGACGCCTGGGCCAGTCAGCCCCAAAAGCACCGCGACCGATGGCCGAACAGATCCAACGCTTGCGGCAAGCTATCACCGAGCAAATTCCGGAACCACCGAGTTAAACCCGGCGACCCAACGAATGGCGAGCCACTGGGCCTACCGTCATGCGCCGAGCGGCCGACTGGACGAAGGTTCCGAGGCAGATCGTCTTCGGTCCCTGCTGCGCCGGGGCGTGCGCGAAATGCAGAAGTACGGCATCGATTAGTTCTTCATCGGCTGGTTCTTCATCAGTCAAACCCTGGGCGGCATCGACAACAAGATTCTCCAGCAGCTGCGGATTCTCGCCTTCGGGTTCGGCTTTTTGCTTGGCGAGCCATCCTGGAATTCGCGTAACCTTCACGATCCGATGGCCAATGTAAATAAAATAATATACATAAAGGGAATTGCCTGCCTGCTGCCTCTTAGCCTGTTTTTTGGAAGAAACACCGATGAGACCTCGCACCCTGCTGCTGGTAGTCGTGTGCGCCGGTTGTGGTGCCAGTTTTCTCTCTGCCGCGGACACGGTCGATTTTCAGCGCGATGTGCGGCCCCTTCTGGCGGACAACTGCTTCACGTGCCACGGCCCGGACGCGGGATCGCGCAAGGCCAAACTCCGCCTCGACGTTCGCGAGCATGCCCTCAAGGGCGGCCGCTCCAAGGAGCCGGCGATTGTTCCTGGCAAGCCAGAGGCCAGCGAACTGGTGCGGCGGATCGAAAGCGCCGACGAGAACGAGGTCATGCCGCCTCCGAAAAGCGGTAAAAAACTCACGCCGCAACAAGTGGACCTGCTGCGCCGCTGGATCGCTGCGGGAGCGTCTTATCAGCAACACTGGGCGTTTGTACCGCCGGTTCGTCCGCCACTGCCGAAGGTGCGTGACACCCGTTGGGTACGAACGCCGATCGATGCGTTCATCCTCGCTCGCTTGGAACGCGAAGGCTTGCGGCCATCGCCGGAGGCTGGCAAGGAGACGCTGCTACGCCGGCTGGCGTTGGACCTGACGGGCCTGCCGCCGACGCCCGAAGAGATCGATGCGTTTCTGAAAGACCCCTCCCCAACCGCGTATGAACGAACGGTGGAGCGATTGCTGGCCTCGCCGCACTACGGCGAACGTTGGGCCCGCTGGTGGCTCGATGCGGCTCGCTACGCCGACAGCGACGGTTTTGAAAAAGACAAACCGCGTTCGGTCTGGCCCTACCGCGATTGGGTCGTCAGGGCCTTCAACCGCGATCTGCCCTACGATCGATTCATCATCGAACAGATCGCCGGCGATCTGTTGCCGAATGCCACCCAGGACCAACTCGTGGCCACCGGCTTTTTGCGCAACTCGATGATTAACGAGGAGGGCGGCATCGACCCTGAGCAGTTCCGCATGGAGGCGATGTTCGATCGCATGGACGCTTTAGGCAAAAGCGTGTTGGGTCTGACGATCCAGTGCGCCCAGTGCCACGACCACAAGTACGACCCCATCACGCGCGAAGATTACTATCGGATGTTCGCCTACCTCAACGACACGCACGAGGCGAGCGTGGCTGTCTATAGCGAAGAGGAGCAACGAAAACGGGAGGAGATCTTCCGCGGTATCCGGGCCGTCGAGGAGGAGCTGCGCCGGCGCACTCCCGATTGGCGCGAGAAGATGGCCGCGTGGGAGGCGCGCGTCCACAACGATCAGCCGGCGTGGCACATAGTCCGTGTTGTCAACGCCGGCGACAACAGCCAACGCTACGTCTACCATGAGGATGGTTCGTTGACCGCCTGGGGCTACGCTCCTACCAAGTGGACCTCGCAGTTCACCGGCTCCACCGATCGGAAGCGCATCACTGCCATCCGCCTGGAGGTCCTGACCGATCCCAACCTGCCGCTGGGTGGCCCCGGCCGCTCTCCGCTGGGCCTGTTCGCCCTGAGCGAGATCACCGTCGAGGCGGCCGATCCCCAGACGCCGGACAAACGGACGCGGGTGAAGTTGGCGTCGGCGACAGCAGACTTCGCCAATGAGGAGAAGCCGCTGGAGCCGATGTTCGACGACCGTAGCGGCAAGAAGCGCGTGACCGGGCCGGTAACGTTCGCCATCGACGGCAAGGACGAGACGGCCTGGGGCATCGACGCCGGCCCCGGCCGCCGTAACGTGGATCGCAAGGCCGTTTTTGTTCTGGAAAAGCCTCTGGAAATGCCCCACGGCGCAATCCTGACGTTTCATCTGAAGCAGATGCATGGCGGCTGGAACAGCGACGACAATCAAACCAACAACTTGGGGCGCTTCCGTTTCTCGGTGACGTGTGCCGATCACCCCATCGCCGACCCGCTGCCGCGGAGCGTGCGCAACATCCTGGCCATTCCTCCGGAGCGACGCACGCCGGCCCAGATCGCTGCCGTGTTTTCCTACTGGCGGACAACGGTGCCGGAGTGGAAGGAGGCCAACGAGCGGATCGAAGCCCTGTGGAAGCACCATCCTGTGGGAGCGTCGCAATTGACCCTGGCGGCGCGGGAAAAGCCTCGGACCACTTATCTTCTGCAGCGGGGCGACTTCCTGAAACCGGAGCGTCCGGTGACACCCGGCGTACCGGCTGCTTTGCATCCGTTGCCAGCCGATGCCGAACCGAACCGGCTGGGGCTGGCGAAGTGGCTGGTCGCGCGGAACGCGCCGACCACGGCGCGGGCCATTGTCAACCGCGTGTGGCAGGCGTATTTCGGCACCGGTCTGGTATCTACCAGTGAAGACTTCGGCACCCAGGGCGAGCCACCCAGTCACCCGGAACTGTTGGATTGGCTGGCGGTGGAGTTCAGGGACAGCGGCTGGAGCTTCAAGCAGCTGCACCGGTTGATCGTCACCTCGTCCACGTATCGGCAATCCGCGAAGGTGACGCCGCAATTGTGGCAAAGAGATCCCGCCAACCGCCTGCTGGCACGCGGCCCGCGTTTCCGCGTCGAGGGGGAGATGGTGCGCGACATCGCCTTGACCGTAAGCGGTTTGCTCAACCCGCAGCTCGGCGGACCGCCGGTATATCCGCCGGCGCCGGACTTCCTCTTCAAACCGCCAGCCAGCTATGGGCCCAAGACGTGGATCGAGGACAAGGGTGAGAATCGTTATCGCCGAGCCTTGTACACCTTCCGCTTCCGTTCGGTGCCGTACCCCGTGCTGACCAACTTCGATACGCCCAACGGGGATGCTTCCTGCGTTCGCCGGGTCCGCTCGAACACACCGTTGCAGGCATTGACGACGCTCAATGAGACACTGTTTCTCGAATGCGCTCGTGGTCTGGCCCAAAAGGCGCTCGCGGAGGGAGGGGCCTCCGACCGCGACCGCATCGTCTACGCCTTCCGTCGCTGTACCGGACGTAAGCCGACGGATCGCGAGATAGGTGTGCTGCTAGCGTTCCTGGAGAAGCAGACGCAAAAGTTCTCGGCTGCCGATGCCAAGCCGTGGGAGCTGGCCGCCAATGACCCATCGCATCCACCGACATTGCCCACGGAAATACGACCTGCTCAGGCCGCGGCGTGGACGGCGTTGGCACGGCTGCTTCTCAACCTCGACGAAACGATCACCAAGGAGTAAACCATGCGAACACCCCCCTACTTCCACTCTCCCGCCCACTTGGCCGCGCGCCGTTGGTTCCTGAAACAATGCGGCATTGGGCTGGGAGCCATCGCTTTGGCCGACCTGTTGGGCGTGAAGGCGGCGCCGTCGGGAGACGACCCCTTGGCGCCCAAAAAGCCCCACTTCACGCCCAAGGCCAAGAACGTGATCTTTCTGTTCATGGCAGGTGGTCCCAGCCACTTGGAGTTGTTCGATCATAAACCGGACCTGGCCAGGTGGGACGGCAAGCTGCCGCCTCCGCACTTACTGAAAGGTTACCGCGCCGCCTTCATCAATCCCAACTCGAAGTTGCTCGGTCCCAAGTTCAGGTTTGCCCGGCACGGGCAGTCCGGGGCCGAACTCTCCGAGTTGCTGCCACACCTGGCCACGGTCGCTGACGACTTGTGCATTATCAAGTCGATGGTGACGGATGCTTTCAACCACGCGCCGGCCCAGATCTTCCTCAGTACCGGAGCGCAACAGTTTGGTCGGCCCAGCTTGGGGGCATGGACGCTGTACGGTCTGGGCAGCGAATCACGCGATCTACCGGGCTTTGTGGTTTTCAGCACCGGAAGCAAAGGCCCCAGCGGCGGCAATTCTAACTGGGGCAGTGGCTTTTTACCCACCGTCTACCAGGGCGTCCAGTTCCGCACCGGCGGCGACCCGGTGCTGTACCTGTCCAATCCACCCGGTGTCGATCACGCCTTGCAGAAGGATACGCTCGACGGCCTGAAGGCCCTGGATCAGATGCGCTTGGACGAGGTGGGCGACCCGGAGATCGCCACACGCATCAACTCCTTCGAGCGCGCCTTCCGCATGCAGGCCACCGCTCCGGACGTGATGGATCTCACCAAGGAGCCCAAGCATGTCCTGGAAATGTACGGCGCCGAGCCGGGCAAGCCGTCGTTCGCCAGCACTTGCTTGTTGGCCCGGCGGTTGATCCAGAAGGGCGTACGCTTCGTAGAGATCTTCCACGAGTCGTGGGACCAGCATAGCGATCTGGTGGGCGCCCTGAAACGAAACTGCAAGGCGACCGACCAGGCCAGCGCGGCGTTGGTGAAGGATCTGAAGCGGTTGGGGCTGCTGGATTCCACGTTGGTTATTTGGGGCGGTGAATTTGGCCGCACACCGATGGTGCAAGGCGGCGCCGACGGCCGGGACCACCATCCCAATTGTTTCACGATGTGGCTGGCCGGTGGCGGCGTGAAGCCCGGCGTGACCATCGGTGAAAGCGACGAGTTCGGCTTCAACGTGACGGCGGACAAGGTCCACATCCACGACCTGCATGCCACCATCCTGCACCTGCTCGGCTTCGACCATACCCGCCTGACCTACCGCTTCCAGGGCCGCGATTTCCGCCTGACCGATGTCCACGGCAACGTGGTGACAAAGCTGCTGGCCTGACCGTAATGTCCACCGGATCGACTACCTTCAGGACTTCAGTGGCGACTTCCTTACTTGCATCGCATCAAAGGAGCGACTCCATGAATCGAACCCATGCGGCTTCGGACAGTATCGCCAAATAAACGCTGGTTTCAAGCTCGTCTATGAATTCACCCGCGACTGCAAAGATCTCGATTGGTACACCGTGCCAGACAACAAGAAATGGCACACAGTTCTACAATGGGCCGGAATAGGGTGTGCTGTATGGATCATCGCATTGTCAATCGCTATTTAATTAACGTGACCTGCACACCATTCTGTAAGAGCCACTAACAAAATGAGGCAATTGGCATGGCATTCGCATTGATATCTCTCTGGATCGGTCCCTCGTCCAAGGAGGTATTGTCATGGCCAAGCCGCTTGTCTCCGATGAACTCTGGGCTATTCTGCAACCCTTGATACCGCCACGCAAACCGCGACGCTTCCGCTATCCCGGACGCAAACCGATCGACGACCGCAAGGCATTGACCGGCATTCTCTTCGTCCTCAAGACCGGCATCCCCTGGCAAGACTTACCCGTCGAAATGGGTTGCGGCTGCGGCATGACCTGCTGGCGTCGCCTCCGCGACTGGAATGAGGCCGGTGTCTGGCCACGCCTGCACCAAGTCCTGCTCCAACGCCTGGACGATGCCCACCTCATCAATTGGACGCG
>JAJPIY010000199.1 GCA_021324515.1 Planctomycetota bacterium | reverse complement strand
TGCGTCCACAAGGCCAATATCCTCAAACTGTCTGACGGTCTGTTTCTCGAAGCCTTCCGAAACACGGCACGCGACTTCCCCGAATTGCAGACCCAGGAAATCATCGTCGACAATTGCTGTATGCAGATGGTCTCTCGACCGCAGCAGTTCGATGTGCTCGTCATGGGCAATCTGTACGGCGATCTCGTGAGTGATCTCGGCGCCGGCGTTGTCGGCGGCGTCAGTGCCGCCGCCGGCATCAACTTCGGCGACGGCATCCGCGTCTACGATTCGTTCCACGGGGATCCTCGCGAAGCCTTCGGCGTCAACCACGCCAATCCGTTGCCGCTGTTGTTGCCGGCCATCGATCTGCTCGACGCGGAGGGACAAAAACCGATTGCTCAGCGCATCCTATCCGCCGTCGAGCGCGTGCTAACCGAACGCCGCGCCCTCACCCCCGACTTGGGCGGCCAGGCCACCACCACGGAAATGAGCGCGGCGATCATCGCCGCGCTGGAATGACCGCTCTCCGCTCTCCGCTTTTTCGTCTCAACCGAAAGCGGAGAACGGAGAGCGAGTCGAGATGGCGGCCCCTACAGGCCAAGGGCAGCGAAGACCGCTGCTTCAACTGTAGGCACAAAGGGGTTGATGATGTCGATCACGAACTGCTGATCTTGGGTCCCTGCCAACAAGGCCAACAGCCGGCCGTCTTGAATCAGGGCCAGAGGCAGATGCAACGCCGTGTTGACGAAGATCGGGCCGCCGCCGCCCATGAACGGCACCGCGAAAATGTCGCCGATGCTATCAATCTCGAACAGGTCGATGCCGGTCGGGCCAAGGCCGAAGGCGAACAGCGTCAGACCGCCCACAGGGGTCGTCGTCGTGGTCGTTGTCGTCGTCGTGGTTGGGACGACGTTGACCGTGACATGAGTAGACACGCTGTTGGGGTTGGCGTCGGGACTGGTGACGCTGGCCGTAATGGTTTGTGTGCCCAGAGCGGCGCCGCTGGCGTTGAAAGCAAACGTCTGGCTCTGCTGGGGACCGATGGGCCCGAGGGTGAAGGTTTGCGTACCGCCGATGTTTAACCCGCCGGTAGCGTTGACGGTGAGGATAGAGTTGTCAGTGGGCAGCGGGTTGTTGCTGGCATTGGTGACAGTGACAGTGACGGTTTCGGTGTTGCCCAGACTCAGTGTGTCCTGAGTACCGATGTTGAGTTGCAGGGTGACGTTCTGGAACTGGAAGGCGCCCACGTCGAAGGTATTGGTTCGGGGGAAGCCGCGTTCGTCTTGGACGATGTTGTTGTTGACGCCTTTGCCAATGGCGGGGCTGCCGGGCAGTTCCGCTTCGGTTTCGACAGTCATCTGCGCGCCGGCGGCGCCGGCGACGGGTCCGCCGTTGTTGGTGAGCGGGCCGAGCAACGGGTTGAGCGGATTGGTTGAGGTGCCCTGCTGGGTAGTGCCGGAGTTGAAGATAGTGGGATTGCCGATGCCAATCAGGTTGCCGCCCAGATCGACGCCGGTCGGGTTGTTGGGGGCATCAAAGTCCGGCCCGGTGGTGCTGGCGAGGTTCTGGGCGAGGATAGTGTTCTGGAGGGTCAGCCCGGACGCGGCACCTTCGAACAGGCCGCCGCCTATGGATGCGAAGTTGCCGGTGATCGTGTCATCCACAAGGGACAACGTCGGGGCAGGGGAGAAAATTGTCTCGTCGATGCCGCCGCCCAAAGTGCCTCCGGTGTTGTTCAATGCGGTGTTGCCGACGATGGTGGTGTTGCGGATGGTTATGGCGCTGACCGTCTCTAACTCGATGCCGCCCCCTTTAAGGGTGGCTGTGTTGTCGGCAATGGTGCTGTTGGTCAGCGTCAGGGTGCCGGTGCTGATGAATAAGCCGCCGCCTTTGCCGAAGTTAGCTGCGTTCATGCCGCCGATGGACATGCCGCCGTTGACGCCGGCGGCGTTGCCCTTGATCGCACTGTCGGTTATGGTCAGAGCGGTGCCCTCGTAATCGATGCCGCCGCCGCTGGCGCCTGCCGAGTTGTTCAGGAACAAGCTGTTCTGCACGGCCAAAGTGTCCGTGTCATTCCCCATGTCGAAGGCCGGCTCGTCAGAGAAGCCGCCGCCGAAGCCGGGCGTGAAATTGTTCTCGATGGTGCTGCTGAGGATGGACACGGCGCCGTTGCCGGCATTGCCGATGCCGCCGCCCAACATGCCCGCCGTATTGCCGCTGACGATCGAGTTGGTTACGGTCAGCGTCGCCGTGCCGCCATTGATGGCATCCAACCAGATGCCGCCACCCTGATTGAGGCAAGTGTTGTCGGCGATGGTCGAATTGTTGATGTTAACGATGCCGGTGCCGTCTTCCTCGACGCCACCGCCGGCGTCGCCGGCGTGGCAATTGCTGACCGTGGTGTTGTTGAGCGTCAGCTTCCACTTGGTGCTGGCCAAGCTGCCCGGCTGTTCCATGGAAATGCCGCCGCCGTCGGCAGTGGCGCTGCAATTGGTGATGATGTCGTTGTTGAGCGTCAGATCGACCGGCCCCTGATCGCGGATGCCGCCGCCGCTGCCTACCTGAGTATCGCCGGGCTGGGCCAGGCCGTTTTCGATGGTGATGCCGTTGATGGTGACGGCGCCCAGGATGGTGCCGTTGGGCGTGGCGCCGCCGTTGATGTCGTTGGGGTTGATGTCCAAGACGCGCGTCATGTTGTCGCCGTTGATGGCAACGGTGCCGCCGCTGGTGTTCTGGATGGTCAGGCTCAGGCCGCTCTGGCCGTTGGTGGCGTTGGCGAAGACTTGTAAAGCCCCGACCTGGCCGATGTTGTAAGTGCCGGCGACGGTGATGTCGATGGTGTTGTCGGTCTGGCCGTTGGTATTGGCTGTTTGGAAGGCGGCGGATAGGGAGCCGACGCCGGTGGGGGCCAGGGTGGTGACATCGATGACCGCCGGCACCAGGCGATCTTCGAGGCATTCCAGGCGCGGACGCACGCGCGGCCGGGCTGCCGATACGGGCTTGCGTCGACCGGAGGCAAACGCTTTGGACCAGACACGCGAGAAAAGATTCGTGTGAGCGGATTGACGACGAGACATGCGAGGCTCCTTTGAAGAAATTGTCACAACTCGTTGTTGACGCAAAGCAGATCCACTGCGGCAAAAACGATGCAATACGATTGATATTGCTTGGCGCGTAACAGCACTTTTTTCACCCTCGTTCCCAAGCAGGAACTTGAGAGCGAGGAAGGGGAACGAGAGACGAAAGAAGAACTTGCTCTTGTCATTAGATAGCTCGGATGATATAATTCTCATTAGCTATATGCGGAGGCCAGGACATGGCACACGAAGGTAGCCGCTATCGCAATCTGTGGGCGCTGACGGTCTTGTGCTTGTTGCGCGAGCGGCCGATGCATCCTTACGAGATGCAACGGCTCATTCGCCGGCGGCATAAAGACGAGTTTCTCGATCTGAAACGTGGCTCTTTGTATCATGCTATCAATCGGCTTGAGAAGGCCGGTCTGATCGAAGTGGTGGAAACCAGCCGCGAAGGCCGACGGCCGGAGCGGACCACCTATCGTCTTTCGGAGCGCGGCGAACTGGAGTTGCTCGATTGGCTGCGCGAGCTGCTGGCCAAACCCGTCCGCGAACCGACGCAGTTCTTCGCCGCCCTCAGCTTTCTGCCGCATTTGACTGCCGAGGACGCTGCCGAACAACTGCACCAGCGGGCGTTCCGGCTGGAGTTGGAGATCGCTTCGCTCGACGCCGTGCTGCACAAGATGACGCCCCAGATCGGCAGGGTGGTCCTGATCGAGGTCGAGTATCTGCGGGCCATGCGGCAGGCCGAACTGGAATGGGTCCGCACATTGGCCGCCGACATGCGCACCGGCCGGTTCACGTGGGACCGCGAGGCCTTGTGCCGCCTTGCCGAGGCGCCGTCTCCTCCCGGCGAAGACAACAAAACAGATGCCTGATTGCGACCTTTTCCATGCAGGAAGGATTTTTTTATGACGAGCGAAACACTCTGGGCGAGCAGCGAAGCGCAAGGGAAAAGTGAGACGACGAAGCCGCCGCGCTACTGGCCGGGCGTGGTGTTGACGGCGGTGTACTGGACTTATGAACTGATCTGCCGCCGGCTGGATTTGTCGATGGGCGTGCTGTTCCTTTCGCGCATGGCCGCCTTGGCTTTTCTGGACTTGGGCTTTACGATCTGGTGGCTGACCAACCGCCGTATCGCCCGCGGCGAGCGTTGGTTCGCCGTCGCCGTCACCCTTGCCGGCGCCGCCCTCGTGTTCCCCTTCCTGCCGCCGTCGGGGTCTTTGCTCCTGTTGGTGTTTTGGCTGCCGCGGGTTTTCACAGCGGGAGGCCTCTGGTTGCTCGTCTCAAAAAAAGCGTCTCCGCGCCTACGCCGCTGGGGCCTGGGGGCGGTCGTTTGGCTCCTTTGGGTTTACTTGTCGCTGCTGCGCTGGGACGGTCTGAGCGGCGATCAGCAGGCCGAAATTCATTGGCGCTGGGAGCCAACGGCGGAGGAATTGTTTCTCCGGGAACAGAAGCGCTCGACCCCGCACGCGCCTCCGAATGCCGGGGAAGCCGTGGTCGAATACACAGCCGGCGATTGGCCCGAGTTCCGCGGCCCGCACCGGGATGGGCGCGTCGAGACAGGCAAGCCGAACTTGGATTGGCAGACGGCGCCTCCGCGTCTGCTCTGGAAAAAGCGAGTTGGTCCTGGTTGGTCGAGTGTAATTGTCGTGGGCGGACGGCTCTTCACGCAGGAGCAGCGCGGCCCGATGGAGGCGGTGGTTTGCTACGAGGCGGCCACGGGACGCGAATTGTGGGCGCACGAAGAACCTGGGCGGTTCGATGAAGGCGTTTCTGGTCCTGGCCCACGGGCCACACCGACATTCGCGGGAGGACGGCTTTATGCCGCCAGCGCCAGCGGCAAGCTGAGCTGCCTCGACGCTGCTAGTGGACGAATCATCTGGACGCGCGACCTCGTGGTCGATTCGGGTGCGGCAATTCCTCAGTGGGGTTTTTCCAGCTCGCCGCTGGTCATTGCGGGACTGGTCGTGGCCTTCGCTGGCGGTCAGCAAGATTGCGGACTCTTGGCGTATCGAGCGGAAACGGGCGAGCCGGTCTGGACGGCAGCAACGGGCAAAAGCAGCTATAGCTCGCCTCAAGCCGTATCCCTCGACGGCACAGAACAAGTCCTTTTTCTCAGCGATCGCGGCCTGGTGGGAATCGAGCCGTCCAGGGGGACTGTGCTCTGGGAACATTTCTTGGGAAATGAGCAGACGCTGCCGATGATCCAACCGCATGTCATCGGCGACACAGGGGTCTTGATTCAGTCGGGAGATGGGCTGTCTCTCCTGGAGGTCCGACAGCGAGAGGGTACATGGACCGCCCAGCGGCATTGGCGTTCGCGTGCTTTGCGGCCTTCCTTCAACGATGTGGTCGTTCATAAAGAGACGATTTACGGATTCGACGAGGGGACTTTTTGCTGCATCGATTTGCAGACCGGCGCCCGCCGCTGGAAAAAAGGCCGCTACGGCCACGGCCAGGTCGTGTTGCTGACCGATTCGTCTTTACTGCTTGTCGCAGCCGAGAATGGTCAAGTTGTGCTCCTCGAAGCCAACCCCAACGAACACACGGAACGGGGACGTTTCCAGGCCATCAAGGGTAAGACCTGGAACCACCCCGTCCTCGCCCACGGCCGGCTTTACCTGCGCAACAGCGACGAAATAGCGTGTTACGAATTAGGGGCAACAGTGCAAACCGAGCCGTGAGCGTAAAGGTTAGAGTACTTTTCTGTGCGGTGTATTGATCTTCTCCTTTCCCCCTCCTGGTAAGGGAAGGAAAGAAAGGGGCACACTCACCCGTGCAGAGCATAGCCACCCTAAAAATTATACTCCACGCGGAGCATACCATTAAAATTGCACGCCATCCGGTGGACCGCCCAGCTGGCGCAGACGTTGGCGGCGCTCTTGCAAGGCGTCGGGGCCCAAGTCGTGGATTGCGCCCTCCGCATCCAGTTCCATGCCGGTCAGCAGTTCGACCCAGCAGCGAATGCGCTGGGCGTCGCCGGTGAGAGACGAAGGAACGTCCTGAGAGCGAAACTCCGCGTTGACGCTCATGGACATCATGCGTTTTCCATCCGCTGTGAAAGCGACGTAATGCACGGCCTCGCCGTGTTGCATAGGAGGTCCAATCGCTTTGCCGGTGGCGGCATCCCAGAGACGGGCATTGTGGCGGTCCCATGTTCCGGTAAGGATGCTGCGGCCGTCTGGAGAAAAGACCAAGCCGGTGATGTGTCCAGCCAAGTCGGCCAGAGGTCCGCTCACGGGCCGGCCGGTCTCTAGCTCCCAGGCCCGCGCCAAATGGTTGCCTTCGCCGGTAACGACGACCAATTTGCCAGCCACGAAGTCGAAAAAGCGCACAGGGCCTGGGGGTTTCAAGACGCGGACCACTTGTCCAGCGGCCACGTCCCATTCCTGGATGCCGGCCTTCTCGTCGTAGGTGCAGGCAGTCCGTCCGCCCGGCGCGACGACCACAGCGACATTCCGGCCCGACAGTTTGAAGAGCGGCCCTTGCAACTTTCCGGTTGGGACGTGATAGATGCCGGCGCTACGATCCTGATAGGTGAGCGCCAGCCATTCTCCGTTGGTGCTGAAATGGCGCCCAACCACTTCCCAGTTGCAGGCATGCGCGCCGAGTTGGCGTCCGCTGGCCCGGTCCCAGAAGTGTAGGCCGAACTTTTCTTCGATGGTTAGGATGTTTCGGCCGTCGGGGCTGTAGGCGGCGGCGCGTACCCTTTGGGAGTGGCGCAGCGTCGGCCCGGCCGGTTCGCTGGTAATGGCATCGTATTCGCGGACCTCGTTGTCAATGATGCAGAGCATGTTATGACCGTCTGAGGCGTATCCTTCCACGCGGCGATTGCGCCCTTCCTGGCGGAGGACCGGCGCAGACCAGGTGACGGGATCGCCGGGCGCCAACTCCCAGAGCCGAGCATTGGCGGAACGATCGCCGCCGGCGCTGGCCGTCAGGGCCAGCCGGCCGTTGCGGCTGAAAACAACGTTTGCCACCGTGCCTTCGTGATCGAGCGGCTTGCCCAGAATGGCGCCGTCGATGATCGAATAGAACCGCGCGGCCCGATCGCTGCCTCCTGTGAGCAATTTGCCTCCGCCGGGTCGAAAGGCGACGGACCAGACCGGCTGGGCATGGCGCATCGGCTCGCCGAACAACTTGCCTGTTGCCGTTTGCCACAGGCGGACCTCGCCGGCGACAACTTTTCGCTTGCCGCTGTTGAGGTCCCGGTCTTCAACGGCGCTGCCGGTGGCTACGTACCGCCCGTCGAAACGTATGGCAACGGCAAGGACGCGACCCAGATGCAGCAAATCCGGTCCCAGTTGGCTGCAAGAATCAGCATCCCAGATCCGCGCAGTCCCATCATAACTGCCAGTAGCGATGATTTTGCCGTCAGGAGTGAAATCCATCGACAATACAGGTCCGTTATGGCGTAAAGGCTGCCCTCGTGCTTCGCCGGTAACCGCGTCCCACAAACGGGCCGTGCCGTCCTCTCCGCCGGTCAGCACCGACTTGCCGTCGGGGCTGAACATCGCCCACAACCGCGGCTGAATACCCGCAGTGCGTCGAACCGGCTTCGGATGCGGCAGCACGAAGAAGAGTTGACCAGCTAAGGACGTGGGTGACGGCTGCGCAGCCGTCGTTAACGCCCGCAGCTGACAGAGGCGGACTTCCTCATCACAAACCGTCAGAAAGCGCTGACCGTCCGGACTAAAAGCTGCTACATGCACCCCATCGGGATGGGACATCGGAGGGCCGAGCGCTTCGCCGCTCACGGCATCCCATAGCCGCGCCTCTCCCCTCCGATCGTCGCCGCTGCCGGTGAGGATGGTTTTGCCGTCGGGGCTGAAGGCGACGGCCCAGACGGGGTGGCGATGGCGTAGTGGTTGGCCGATCATGCGGCCGGTCCTCGTGCTCCAGCGGCGGGCGACGCCGTCGCTGCCGCCGGTCAGGGCGGTTCGTCCGTCCGGGCTGAACGCCACGGCCCAGACCCAGCCGTCGTGGTGCAAATGGGCCCGCAGGGTGACGAGCCGACGCCGCCAGACAGCGAGGTTGACTCGCGCCGCCCGGCCCAATTCCGTCGCCCTCGCTTGCTCGGCAAGATCCAAGGCACGCGCCAGCAAAAGCAGGCCGTGGTTCACTTCGCCGCGGCCACATAAGTTTAGGCCGTGGTCGAGTGTGACGTTGGCCAACAAGCGCAAGTTCTCCTGGCGTCCCTGCGCTTCTTCTTGTTCTTTTTCCCGAGCAAGGTCCGCGGCCTTCCTCTCGGCCTTGAATCGCGCCTCCGCCCCGCGCCACAGTCCCAATATCAAGAGCACACCGACCGCCGCCAGGGCCATCACTGCCGCCAGAAGTCCAGCGACGGCCGGCCTGCGCTTGGCCCATTTCCAGCAACGCTCCCCGATCGAAGCTGGACGGGCGCGGATCGGCTCACCCGCCAAAAAACGCTGTAAATCGTCGGCCAGCTCCGCCGCACTGGCGTAGCGCCGGGACGCCTCTTTTCCCAGGCACCTCAGACATATCGTCTCCAGATCGCGCTGCAGGTGCGGCGCCAGCCGCCGCAGCGGCACCGGCTCCTGGGAACGCACTTGTTCCAAAATGTGCAACGTGTTGGAGCCCTGGAAGGGCGGTCGGCCGGTCAGCATGGTGTAGAGGATGGCCCCCAGGGCGTAGGTATCTGCGGCAGGGCCGACTTTTCCCCCCTCCACCGTCTGCTCCGGGGCCATGTACTCCGCAGTGCCCAGCAGCGTGCCGCTGCGCGTCTTGAGATCCGATCCGGTCATCAGCTTGGCCACGCCGAAATCACAGAGCATCGGCTCTCCTGCCTCGGTCAGCAGCACGTTGGACGGTTTTAAATCGCGATGAATAATGCCTTGCTGATGGGCGTAATGGACCGCACGGGCCATCGTCTCCAGCCAGGCAGCCGCCTGGCGCGGCGCTTGCGGCCGACCCGCCAGACGGCTGGCAAGGTTTCCGCCTGCCGCGAATTCCAAAGTGAAATAGGGCTGAGGCGGGCCTGCATCTACCTCATGTTCGCCGACCTCGTAGATCTGCACGATGTGGGGATGCCGTAAGCGGGCCACGGCCTCCGCCTCGATGCGGAAACGCGCCCGCTCCTCGGACGTGACAAAGGAACCGCCCAGAAGCATCTTCAACGCCACGACGCGCGGCAATTTCAGGTGCCGGGCCTTGTAGACGACGCCCATTCCGCCGCGCCCTAATTCTTCGAGGATCTCGTAGCCGCCCACCCGTTGGGGAGGTTCAGCCGGCTCCTCCAGCGGGGCTGCCAGCGCGGATTCTCGATAAGCTGCCGCTACCGGATCCGACAGTGCATCCAAGGCGCGCGCTATCGCTTCGCAGTGAGGACAATTCTCCAGGTGCGCCCCAAGTTCTTCCAGGACCACATCCGGTAGATCGCCCAGACTGAACGCCTTCCATTCTTCAGGCGTCGGGCAACCGGATCGTGTCATGCTTTCCCTTTCGAGTGAAGGGTTGGAATAGCGTATCGATAAGTTATAATACACATATGCCTTTCGATCGTATCGGCCCCTTCTTTGGCGGCCTGCCGGTGGATGTCGGCGTTCGCCGGAGCCAGGTTAAGTTTGTATTGCTCGGCACGTAACATCCTGGGAATTATACCCGCATGGCTGCTTCCGAATCGCAACCTCCTGATACGCCGTCCTCGCAGCAAGGCACCTCCAAGACGCTGCTGCAACGCCTACGCGCCAACGACAGTGAAGCCTGGCGCATTATGGTGCAGTTGTATACGCCGCTTGTCCGCTACTGGGCGACGCGCGGCGGCGTCCGCGGCGTTGATGTTGAGGACGTGACGCAGGATGTCTTGCAGGCCGCCGCCGCCCATTTGCACAAGTTCCGCCGCGACAGACCGGGCGATTCGTTTCGCGGTTGGCTGTGCGGCATCACGCGCAACATGGTTTTGCAGTATTTCCGCCACAGCGGCCGAAATCCACGCGGCCGCGGCGGCACCGACGCCCTCGTGCAACTGCGACAGCTGGAGGATACCACTCCTGCGGAAGAAAATGAGGATCCGGTCGAGGAATTGGACGGCCTGCGACGCCGAGCACTTGAACTGGTCCGCAGTCAATTCGAGGAACGCACGTGGCAGGCCTTTTGGATGACCGTGATCGAGGGCCGCTCGCCGACTGACATCGCCGCAGAAATGGGCGTCTCCGCCACTGCCATCCGCATGGCCAAGTCGCGCGTGCTACGTCGGCTCAAAGAAACGTTCGGCGATCTGATTCAATAAACGCCCTTCACCCGCCCGCCGCGCTGATGGGGGAGAACAAATCGGCAGTCCGAGGCGGGACTCGGACTGCCGGATTGGGTCGGTTTGCGGGATTACCAGCTGCCCAGCACTTCCATCGTTAGCTGTCCCAGGCTTTGTTCCGAGACAGACACGGCTTCGCCGCATTCGGTGCAGCGGATGGCGCCGCAGACGAACAGCGTGGAGAAAATCATGTCTTCAAAGGTTTCCCCGTCGCCCAGTGCATACCACGGTCCCCCTTCGGCCATGCGGTCCAGGATTTCGGCTGCCGGTGTATCGGGGGAGGCTGCGAACGAGCACGAGCAATTGGGGCAGAAGAGTTCGACCTGCATGGCTGTTCTCCTAAAGGGCCGAGGGATTACTTTGTCGGCACAATGAGTTGCAAGTGGGATACCAAACGCTGAGTAGTCAAGAGGAATTTTCGCCGTCTCGACGCAGCTATTTGCTGATTCCGAACTTAGGACGCCAAGAAAAGGATCGACCACTAACACTCTGCTTCACAGAGACGCCTCTGGCGCGACACTTTTACAACGCCTGCGAGAGAAAAGTACAAAATTATGGTGGATCCCGAAAACGGGACTGCCAGCCAAGCTACTTCGGCGGCCCAGGAAAATGGACAGGACCGTCAACGAACCAGCTAGCCAGTCATGCTTCGGGACAAAGCCGGAGCGGAGCCGGGATGTGCAGGAACGAAGTTCTCCACTTCCTGTAGCTAAAGGAGGTGCTTTTTGAGGTCCAGACAATGCGATCCGCCGAACCGCTGCTTAGGGTCTGTCGCTCGCCTCGATCCAGCCGCGGACCCGGCTATGCATGCTTGCTGCTTGCTCCCTTACGGTCGCTGTTCGGTTTGGTTCACGCCTTCCAGGGCGGCACGGGCGGAAGTGCTGTTGGGATCTTCTTGCAGGGCTAGGAGCAGCCAGTTACGGCCGGCCTCTTGATAGCCCAGGCGAAGCAGCAGCGCGCCCAATTCACTGTGCAGGACCGGATCGTTGGGCCGCTCGCCCAGCTCCTTTAGACAAATCTGCGCCAGACGTTGGAAATCGCGGTCGTTCTGCTGGAAGCGATCCTGAAGGATCTGGGCTTCGTCGTGTTTGCCTTGATGCTCCAAAGCGAGGGTCAAAAGCGGTAGCAGCTGGGCATCGTGGGGATTGCGTTTTTCCGCTTGCCGGAGCCATTTTTCTGCTTCGGAGGCGCTTTCGTCCGCCAAGGCCAGCCGGCCCCGTTCCCTCAGGGCCGCCTCGTTGTCCGGATGCTCCGCCAACACCGCGTCGAGCAGTTGCCGTGCTTCCGTCACTTGTCCCTGTTTGAAGCGTGCAGTGGCCAGATCAACCGTTATTTCGGCATTTTGAGGATAAAAGCGATGGAGATACTCGAGATGGAGATTCGCTTCTTCGTACAAGCCCAAAGGGAGCAAGCATTGGGCCAAACGCCAGCGGGCGTCGTCCCGCTGAGGATCAAGGGCAACGGCACGGCGATAACTGGCCAGGGCCTTTTGCGGCTGCTGGATTTGTTGCCATAGACAGCCTTGCAAAAACAACGCTTGTGTATCGTTTGGCTGGCGCCCCAGCCAATCGTCGATGCCGGCCTTGGCGGGCCCGAGGCGATAGGTCCGTATGTAGCCTTCGATCAGCGCTTCCTCGATTAACGGCGCCCAATCCGAACCGCGTCGCAACTGCTCGCGCAGATAATCCTCGACAGCCGATAATTCCCCCGTTTGGGCGCGAAGCAAGGCCCATTCTTGGAACACTGCGTCCTCATGGGGCTGCTTCTGCTGACACCACAGGAGGTTGTCCCATGCTTCGTGGATAGC
>JAJPIY010000229.1 GCA_021324515.1 Planctomycetota bacterium | reverse complement strand
TTCAATTCGCCCTTCTTGAAGGCGTAATTGGATTTGACGATGTGCTTGGTGTAGAGAAGGACGGTGACATCGGCGTCCTTGCTGATCTTGTACTCTTGCGGGCCGGCCGGATTGTCGATGCTGAGAACGATGTGTTCGAGCTTCTCTCGATCGGCCAATTCCTTCAACTCCTTGTCCAGTCCCTCTTTGTCGGAGAGGAACACGACATAGCTGCCCATCTTGCATTCGGCGTTCTTGGCCGTGCATTCATCGAGCTTTTTGATGAGCCTGGTCACTTGCGGCGTAACTTCCCGGGCGAAGACCACGGCCACGGGGTTGGCGCCGTTCTGGCAATAGAGGCAATTCTTTCTGCCCGCTGCCTTGCCGGTAACGTTGTAGGGATGGAAAGGACCGGGAACGTCTTCGTTCACCTGCGGTCCCGACTGGAGCTTTTCGGCTGCGACCACAGCGCCGGCCAACAGCGCAGCGGCCAGCCCCACACTAACGATCCGATACATCTTCATGCGTTCTTTCCTCCTCGGGCGAACACGGAAAACACCCAACGCGCAATCCCCCTAAATTAGAGGGACTAACGCGCTTATGCACTTGTCTGGGCAACTAGACGCGGGAACCTGCCGGATTATTCAAGCGATTTACCTGGGTCCCGCTTTTTTCGGTGGTCTGAAATAGGTTTCTCTGGCGGCGCGGTGCAATACAAACAGGGCAAAGGGAGCGGGCACGCCGTCACCACGAGGGAAGAAGTCAACCAAAACCGCGGTCCCAGTCCGCCGGTGAGAAGACAAGCCGGACCAGGATACGCGGAAGAGGTTCTACAGAGGTGTAAGGCCAGGAACACATCTTCCGCCTCACGAATCCAAAGGGCCATAGATCATAGTAGGAACTCGTCGGGAACATCGTCAAGCGCAAAGCCTCAGAATTGCAGCAGTGCCCCTACGGCCTGACATAATTCTGCCGCATCGGCTTGCCGGGGGGCCTCGGCAATGACGCGGATGATCGGCTCGGTGTTGCTGGGGCGAACGTGCAGCCAGCGATCCGGCCAATCCAGGCGTAGACCATCCAGCCGATTGACCGCTGCCTCCGGCCAGCGTTTCCGCAACGCTTCGTACAACGAAGGCAGATGCTCGCGCGGCAGCGTGTACTTGTCTTTGACAATGTGATACACCGGCAACTCAGCAGCCAGCTCGCTCAGCTTACGGCCCGTTTCCGCCATCAGGTTGAGTATCAGTCCCATGCCAATAAACGGATCGCGCACCAGGCCGACGCGCGGATCGAGGACGCCGCCATTGCCTTCGCCACCGAAGATCGCACCGACTGCGAGCATTTTGTCTGCCACGTTGGCTTCGCCGACGGCTGCGCGATGACAAGCGCAGCTGTATTTCGCTGCGATGTCTTCGTTGATGCGCGAGGTGGACATGTTGATGACCACCGGCCCACGCGCATGCCGCAAACGGAACGAGACGGCCAAGGCCAACGTCAGTTCCTCGCCGAGGTAACGCCCCTTCTCGTCGATCAGGGCCAGGCGATCTGCGTCGGGATCGAGGGCGAAGCCGATGTCAGCGTGGTGGGCAACGACGAGCGGGCCAAGGTCGCGCAGATTATCGGCGGTCGGCTCCGGTTCGTGCAAGAATACGCCGTTGGCCTCGCCGCCGCGGCAGGTTGTCGCAACCTGCAATGCTTGCAGCAGACGACAGCCGAGCGGCCCACCCGCACCTCCATTGGCATCGAGGAATGCACGCAGGCCGGCAGCACGAATGCGCGGCACATCGATCTGTTCGAGGACACGATGGCAATGCAGTTCTTCCGCTTCCCGGTAATCTTGCACCGTGCCCACGGCGTCCCAGGACACATACCGGATATTGTCGCTCTCGAAACGCGCCTGTACCTTACGGCCCTCGGCGGCGCTGAGGACGCGGCCATCAGGACCGAACAATTTAAGTCCGTTCCAGGGCGCTGGATTATGGCTGGCGGTGATCTGGATGCCGCCAGCCGCATGGAGATGACGCACCGCTAAGCCGACCGTCGGCGTCGGCGCCACGCCAATATCATAAACCGCGCAGCCGGCCGCCGTCAGTCCAGCGAGGATAGCATGGCGCAGCATGATGCCGCTGGGTCGGCCATCGCGGCTGACGACCATCTTGCCTCCGCTCATGTGTCCGCCGAGCGCTTGAGCAACGGCCAACGCCGCCGCCGGCGTCAGCGATTCTCCCACGATGCCGCGAATCCCCGATACGCTGACTATCAAACCCGGCCCTGCCTTCATCCGCATTCTTCCTTTCTAATAGCTTTTTCCTGAAGTCTCTTGTACCGTTTGACAGAACATGAAATATCTCTTGAAGCCGCACCTTGGAGAAGCAACCATGGACTCGGTTCGCTCTTGCATTCGCCTTTGTCTGGAACAACTGGAAGATCGCATCGTCCCCTCGGCCTCGATCAACCTGACCTTCGCCACAACCACCGACACCCGAACCATCAGCGTCAACTACACCATTAGCGGCGGCAGCCTCACTGGCCAAAACGTCAGCTTCAACATCTATCGCTCCTCTGCTTACGGTTCCCTCAACGGTGCTCAACTGATTGGCACGGCGACCATTCCCGGTTCCGACAGCACCGACCTGAGCGCCGGCACGCACACAGGCGTCAAACTAGCGCTGACAGCGCCGAACGGCCAACCTGTAACGGTTTTGACGCCGAACACGGCTCGACCGTTTATTGTAGTTGTAGCGAACCTCGACAATAGCTCGGCTTCGTTCGAGACACATGTCCTCGGCGTCATCGTCCACGGTTCGGAATTCGACCCGATCCAGATATTGACCAATCAGCCACCGCCGTGGGAGGTGCGCATGGCCGAGGATTTGCAATTATACGACGGCTACGAAGCGGTCATTCCTTTCGATTGGCTTCTGCTTTGCATTATTCCCTCTCCGTCCGCCATCGTCATCGCCAGCAACATGCTCTACCAGCAAGTGACGGCCGAGGCGAACCAGCTTGCCAGCCAACATCCAGGCGATGTGGTGGACATCCATTTTATCGGCGATAGCCGCGGCTCGGTGGTCGTCAGCCAAGTCTTGCAAGATTTGGTCGGCACCACCGACCCCGCCTTGCAGGGTGGATACATGCAAATGACCCTGCTCGATCCGCATCCCGCCAACGCTTCAGACAGTTTCTTCAAATGGCTCCCCTCTCTATCCACAGCTGACGATTTGGCCGTCTTGGGGATCATCCTTGACCATATATGGCAGGACCAACTGATCGTTCCATCCAATGTCGATCAAGTGCAAGATTTCGATGAGCAAACGCCACCCGGGCAATTGGGTTTCCTGATGGGGTTCTTGGAAACGCATTTCAGCACTCAACTCTTTGAGTTTATGTTTAGCATTTGGGGGCAACCGGCTGGAGACATCCCCAATCTGTCTGGCCAGCCGATTGAGCAAGTGAATTTGACGAACGTATTCGTCCCCAACCTCGGGCTCATCGGTCATGGCGAAGTGCCGCTCTGGTATCTGGAGAACGTGGTGGACACGGATGAGACGTTCTCCTATTTCGGATGATAAGGGCCTGTTGGGTGCAACTGCTGTCTCCCTCCTCCCAGCCCTCCACAAGAAGAGAGCGTTTGCGTTTTGGCTGATAGCTCTAGCCTGTAGCTACGGACGCGGCCTGGATTCAGCCTTCTTCTGATATTCTTCGACAAGCTGGCGCGCCGGGGCATAGTGCGGGTCGAGCCGGAGGGCGCTTTGCAGCCAACGCAATCCTTCCTCGTGCTGGCCTCTCCGCAAAAGCAGTTGACCAAGGGTGTAGCGCAAGGCGGGGTCCGTGGGTCGCTGAGCAATTTCTGTTGTGACGATTTCGTTGAAGCGTGCCACATCTTCCTCCATCTGCTGAAGTTGGCGCCGCTGTACCTGCGCCTCTTCCTCTTGGCCGGTTTGTTCCAGACAGCGAACCAGGCCATAGTGGGCGCGGTGATCCATCGGATTATGGCGGAGCGCCTGGCGTAGCCAGCTTTCCGCTTCGGCCCATTGCCCGTCCCGGAGAGCAAATTGGCCACGCAGCGACAACGCTGCCGCAAATTCCGGGCACCGGGCCAGCACATCGTCCACAAGTTGTACGGCTTCGGCGTGTTGGCCCAAGCCGTCGAGGCATTCGGCCAAGCCCACCTGCACGCGCCCATTGTCCGGCTGGCATTGCCGCAGATGCTTGAAATGCTCGGCGGCCCGGGCAAAACTTTTGCCCATCAGCAGAGCGACCGCTAATCCCAAGCGTGCTTCTTCATGGTCGGGATCCAACTCGAGGGCGCGGCGATAGCTCTTCTCCGCGCCAGAACGGTCTTGTTGGTAATCGAGGAGGAAGAGTCCTTGGAGGTATAGCGCTTGCGGGTTGTCCGGCTGCATTTGCAACCAGCGCTGGAGGCAAAACCGGGTCTGGCCGAGCCGATACTGAAGTAAATAGCCGCGCGTCAGGGCTTCCAGGAGCAGGGCAGCATCGAAGCGGCCTTCTTCCACGTATTGCCAACACCGATCCGAGAATGCATCGACCCGGCATTCACAGTTCAGCAGGAACTGCTCGAAAGCATAGGCATCATCGAGTCCCTGGACCTTGCGATAGAGATGGAGTAAGCGTTCGGTGTCGCCATAAACGCGAGCACGGCGTGCGGCCCGGGCAGCTAACAATAACGTCTCGGGGTCGCGGGGCCAAATCTCACGGCAGATAAGCAGATGACGGATGGCCTGCGGCGTATGATAGCGCATCATCTCCGCGCGGGCGGCGCGACGGTGGTACCAGGCCCGCAAATGGGGACGGGCCATGACGCCCCCCCCAGCTATCGAGCCCAAGAGCACAAGAAAGAGCCCTAAGCGACGGGACAACCGCGAGCGTAAGCGACGGAAAAGCCCCTTGCTTACGCTCACGGCTTGTCCAGCGGCGGAGAGATGAGTACTCATTCGTGAGACCTCGTTTCTCCGAAATCATTGTCCAGAGGGGGCGCCAGAGGGTGGAATGGGTGTGCTTGTAAGCTTAATGTCGTACGTCTGCGGCCCCGGCTTCACCGTGTATTTCAAACCGGATTGTTGCGGATCGGCATATGTGAGCGGAATATTCACCCACCGCCCTTTTATAGGGTTCTCTGATTCGGAATCCGGTCGGTTCGGGTGAACCGCTCCTCCCTTTGGTGCGTTCCCTCCTCCCTTCCCCTTTCCACCACCGCCTCCCGGCTGCAACATCGAGTTATCCACACCGATGATCACCTCGCCCACCGGGGCGCTGATCCGGTAATTTCCATTCTGGTCGATATGACCGGACGAGACAAAGCCTCCGTTGACGGTGACGAATGTCACTTGCCCTCCAGGCAAGGGCTTGCCCTCGTAGAGCACTTTGCCCGTGACTTCCGCATGTTCCACCGATTTTGGATTTTTCCCACAGCCTCCTATCAGCGCCAACAAGCCACACCACAAACAGTAACAGGCCAGGCGCAGAATCAGCTTAGAGATATAAAGAGAACTCATGAAAATGCTCCTTTCTGTAAGCGAGCGGGGTTGCGTCAGCGCCAGGCGAGCGGGGGGTGTGGCCCCCCCGGTGGCACCACCCAGGCGAGCGGGGGGTGTGGACCCCCCGGTGGCACTACCGGGGGGTCCACACCCCCCGCTCGCCCCGTTTTCGTCGCGTGTTCACTCGGGGCCACCGGGGGGTCCACACCCCCCGCTCGCCCCGTTATTCGTCGCGTGTTAGAAATCCGGACCGGGAATGTCGCCGTAACTGGGCGTGCAGGCCCAATACCAGGAGTTCCCACTGATTCCCTGGGACACAAAT
>JAJPIY010000163.1 GCA_021324515.1 Planctomycetota bacterium | reverse complement strand
CCGGAAGCCTTGTCCGCTCATCGAAAGGGAGTCCTTGCGCCGAAACTTTTACCAGCCGGCTGAACGGTTACAGCCTCAGGTCATCACACCGCAGCCACCCCGGTTGCTCGATCCGATGGGTCTGGTGATCCGTGTACGGCATTACTCGTCGCGCACCGAGGCGTGCTGCCTCCCCGGGGTCAGGTAGTTCCTCCTGTTCCAGGTCGCGTGATTGGGAGCGGCGCAGCTCATCGGCGCAGCCGCACCTGATCGATGGGTATCCACGTCTGGGCAGCAACGGTATTCGGCGTTTGGCTTGTGCTGGGATACTTGCAGCCGCTGCAACCTGCACCCTTGCCGCTCCAGCTGCGCAGCGTTTGTCGGCCCAGGTACAGAAGGGCCAGTATCACCGATCCCACAACGAGGAGTAGTTGCCAGTCCATCGTTCATCCACCGAGGAGACGACCGATCTGATACACGACCAGCGCCCCGAGGTACGCCAGCACCGTCATATACGTAAAGGTGAACGCCGGCCAGCGCCAACTGTGCGTCTCGCGCCAGATGACGGCCAGCGTCGAAGCGCATTGGCAGCACAGAGCAAAAAATACCATCAAAGACAGCGCCGTTGGGATGGTGAACACAGGGCGTGTCGGATCGTCGTCCCAACGGGCCTCTTTCATGCGGCGGGCCAGCAGGGTGTCCGCGACGTTAGCGGCGTTGCGGATTTCGTCGCTGTCCTGCTTGCCCGTGCTGTAAATGATGCCGAGCGTGCCGATCACCACCTCGCGGGCTGGGAAACTGGCCAGCGCCGCCATGCCGATCTTCCAGTCCCAGCCCAGCGGGCGCACCGCCGGCTCAATCGCTTTGCCCATACGGCCCAGGTAACTCTGCCGTTTCCATTCGGCGATGCATTCGTTGATCTGCTGTTCCTTGCCTTCCAGTAGCTGGTAGAACAACCGGGGGGGTGACACCCCCTGCTCGCCAGGTTCTACCGGGGGGTTGACACCCCCCGCTCGCCCCTGTTCGTTTACCGGGGAGTTCACACCCTCCGCTCGCCCCTGTTCGTTTACCGGGGAGTTCACACCCCCCGCTCGCCCCTGGTCTTTGAGATCGTCCAGTTCTTTCTGCATGGCGGCGATGCGCACGTCGTAGGGCGGCTGTTCTGGCCCGCCGCCGCGTGGGAAGTACAACAACGCCCACACGACGACCATCGAAGCGAGGATGAGCGTACCAGCGCGGCGCAGAAAAGCCCAGCCGCTGTCGAGCATGCGTCGCAGCACCAGGCGCGGCGACGGCACCTTGTACAGTGGCATTTCCAGGACGAACACCGGGGTCTGACCGCGCAACAGCGTGCGCTTGAGCACCAGGGCCATCAAGGGAGCTAGCACCAGCCCGATGGCATACATTGCGAACATGACCAGGCCCGGCAGCCACCGGGCAAAGCCTGGCCCTGTCAGAAAAGTACCAATTAGGAGTATATAGACCGGCAAACGCGCCGAGCAGCTCATCAGCGGGGCCACGAGGATGGTGGCCAGGCGATCGCGGCGGTTTTCGATGACGCGCGTGGCCAAGATGCCGGGCACGGCGCAGGCCATCGACGACAAGAGGGGAATGAACGATTTGCCGCTCAGGCCGCACCGGGCCATCAGTTTGTCCATCAGGAAGGCGGCGCGGGCCATGTAACCGCAATCTTCCAACACGGCGAGAAAGGCGAACAAGATCAGGATTTGCGGCAGAAAAACGACCACGGCGCCGACGCCTTCGAGCACGCCGTCGAGCAAGAGGGCCGTGAACGGTCCCGGCGGAAGCTGGCCGCGCAGCAATTCGGCCAGGGCGTCTTTGCCGTCGCTGATGACCTTCATGATCGGCCGCGCCCAAGTGAAGATGGCCTGAAACACCAGAAACATCAGAGTCAGAAAAATCAGCGTGCCCCACACTTTGTGCGTCAATACGCGGTCGATGCGATCCGTCCAGGTGACGGCGCGCTGGGCGGGGCGCTGGATGCAGCCGGCCGTCACCTCCCGAATCCAACCGTAGCGCGCCCGCGCCTCGACGGCCGGCACCGGACAACCTGCTTGCGCCAAGCGCTGGCGCACCTCCTGCGCTTTCTGGCGAATCCCTTCGCCGAATTGAGCGACCAGCCGTTGTTCCGTCCAGCCACCTACGTCCAGCACCAGCCGGCGGAGCAAATACTCCGGAATGTCCTCGCCAAGCTCACGATGCAATTGGTGGATGGCGCACTCGAAGACTTCGGGGAAGGGTGGGCGATGTGTGGCGAGCGGAGCGGCGTTCGTGCCCCGAGCGGATTCTTGGGAGGCTAACGCCGCCCCACTCGCCGCTCGGCAAATGGCTTCTCGGAGGGCTTCCAGTCCCTTCTTTTTGTTGGCCTGGATAGCTACGACTGGAACGCCCAACTGCCGGCTTAATCTCTCGGTATCGATGCGGATGCCTTGGGCTGTAGCCACATCGATCATGTTCAGCGCTACCACGACCGGCACGCCCAGTTCCAGCACCTGCGTCGTCAGATACAGATTGCGTTCGAGGTTGCTGGCATCGACGATCGAGATGACGACATCGGGGCGAGCTTCGCCTTGCTGTCGGCCCAAGATGACATCCACGGCCACCATCTCATCCGGACTGCGCGGCGACAAGCTGTAGGTGCCAGGCAGATCGATCAACTCGAAGGTCTGCCCGCCGCAACACATTTGTCCTTTCTTAGTCTCGACGGTGACGCCAGGATAATTGCCGACGCGCTGGCGCAGGCCGGACAGGGCGTTAAACAAGGTTGTCTTGCCAGTGTTGGGATTGCCGATGAGAGCGGCAATCCGCTTGGGGTCGCTGCCCATGATGCGAACTCACGAGAGAGAAACGTGGATACGAGCGGCTTCGCTGCGGCGCAGGCTCAAGCGCGAATCGCCCAGGCGGATCTCCAGAGGATCGCCCAGAGGGGCCAGGGCGAGGACTTCGACCTCCTCCCCTTCGAGCAGTCCCATCTCCATAAGGCGTTGCACTAACCCATCATTGCCTGTCAGGGCAGCGATGCGGCCGCACTGACCGGGACGAAGTTGATCCAAGGAAGGCATGTTAGTACGCCACGGGGCGAACGAGGATTTGCGTTCCCTGCTCATTGCGCAGCGACAGGCGACAGCCGCCGATCTGGAGCAAGCACGGCCAACCGGCCTGGAGCAGGCGCAGCCGGCTGCCGCTCCGCAGTCCCAATTCGGCCAGACGGCTAACCCAGGTTGCTTCCCCTGTCACTTCAGCCACATCCGCCCATTCGCCTGGTCGCAGCAATTCCAACGGAAGGAGGGTATCAAGGTTCACGGCAGGCACCTGTTCTGGGTGGGACTATCGGGCATCCTTGTTGAGACTGAATCTCAATCTAATTTTACTGTAACAGGCAGAGCGAGGAAGTCAAGAGCGCCTTGGGTAAAAGTTACCTGCCAGCGATGTCCTAAGACTTGGGGCGAGCGGGGGGTGTCAACCCCCCGGTGGAACCGGACGAGCGGGGGGTGTCACCCCCCCGGTGGAACCGGACGGCTGTTCCACAGGTCAATTGATGCTCGGCTCGGGAATGCGCGGCGGGGCCAGGCGGTCCCATAATTCCTCGACGGGAGTGTCGAACAAGATTGCGCCGTTGGCCGGAGTCAACGACCAGGCGCCGGCGGCCAATTCGCTCTCCAACTGCCCGCTGCCCCAACCTGCGTAACCGCTAAAAACGCGGAAACGCAGCTCCGCTGGATCCTCGGTCTGAGTGGCTCGATCTAAGCAAGCCGCATCTCCGGAATAAATACCGGGAGCCAATTGGCGTTCTTTTTCCGCCTGGGTGCCGTCTTCGGACGCCTCGACCCACTCGGCGTGGCCGTGCAGCATGATGAGTCCCGGCGATGGACAGGGCCCACCGAGGAACACCGGCCAAGGCAGCCCCTCCGCCTCGGCCGGTCGATTCACGATCAAGCCGAAGGCCCCCTCCGCGTTGTGAGCCAGCAAAAAGACAACGGTACGCCTGAAATTGGGATCTTGGAGGATCGGCTTGGCGATCAGAAAGTAACCAGCGTAAGACATGATGGCCACCTCTGTTTGATTTTCACAGAACGATCACGGCCCCTTCTTATTTTAGCAATACCTGTGTCGAAAAGTCCCGTGTTTACAATGAAGTAGACCCCGTTTTTCCATTGTATCGGGAACGAGGAGGGAGGATTGCGCATCGAACGTTATTTCGCCACCTGTGGCCGCGGCATCGAGCCGGTGTTGGCCGACGAGCTGCGCGCCCTGGGCGCCCGCGGGGTGAAGCCGGGGCGCGGCGGTGTGTCGTTCTGCGGCGATCGCGCCTTGCTTTATCAGGCGAACCTGTGGCTGCGCACCGCTATCCGGGTGCTTTGGCCAATTCTCGAAGCAGACGTGTCCTCGCCGGATGAGCTGTATGAGGCCGTCCGCTCGCTGGACTGGACGCGCTATCTGACGCCAGAGCACACCTTGGCCGTCGATTGCAACGTCCGCGATTCCCACATTACGCACTCCCAATATGCCGCTTTGCGCGTCAAGGACGCCATCTGCGATCAATTTATTGAGCGCTGCGGCAAACGGCCTAGCGTCGATGTGGCTGAGCCGATGATCGCCCTGAACTTGCACATCTATCGCAATCGCGCCGTGCTGAGCCTCGATAGCTCCGGCGAATCGCTGCACAAGCGCGGCTATCGCCCCATCCAAACGCGCGCTCCGCTCAACGAGGCATTGGCGGCGGCGTTGGTGCTGATGACCGGCTGGCGCGGCGACCGGCCGTTCGCTGATCCGTTGTGCGGCTCCGGCACGCTGGCCATCGAGGCTGCCTGGATCGCCCTGCGGCGCCCGCCGGGCTTGACGCGCAAGCGCTTTGGCTTCCAAGGCTGGATGGACTTCGACGTCGAGTTATGGACCTCGCTGCGCGACCAAGCACGGCGCGGCATTGGCCGAACCCTGCCGGCGCCGCTGCTCGCCTCCGACGTGCGCGGCGACGCCGTAGCAATGGCCCTCACCAACGCCCGCGCCGCCGGCATCGGCCATCTGCTCCGCTTCAACAAACGGGACGTGCGCGATTTCCAGCCGACGCCCGGAAGGCCTGGCGTCTTGCTGTGCAATCCGCCCTATGGTGAGCGACTTGGCGAGGAGAAAAATCTGTTTAGTCTGTATCGTCTGCTCGGCGAAGTCTTCACCCAGCGCTGCCGGGGCTGGACGGCGTATGTGTTCACCGGCAATCCACGCCTGGCCGCCGCCATCGGCCTGCCCCCAGCCGCAGAAACGCCCCTGTACAATGGCAAAATTCCCTGCCGGTTACTGAAGTTCGAGCTGGAGTAGGTGCTAGCGATGAATAAGCAAGGGAAAAAAATGTCCAATCTCTCCGTGCCCAGTATAATTTTCTTCATACCGTCGATGTCGGCCGTCGCTATTCTTGAGGAGGGGACACGCTACCCATAGATGGGGGCCATTGGCCTTACAGCGGGAGGTTCCTTTTAGAGCGCACTGCGTTTTTCGGACTGTGCGTCATGGGCTGGCGTCGGAGAAGGCGGCTGCGGTATAACAAGAGTGGACTGCCCACCCCTTTCCTCAAGCAAGGAGGCAAAAAGATGCATCGCGGGAGTGTGCTTCTTGCAGCGACGCTGGCTGCGACGATGGTGTGCGCTGCCGAACACAATGAGGCGGTGATCCGCAAGCAAATCCAACGCCTCAAAGAGAGCGAAGTCAACGGCTGGCGCAAGGTTCCCTGGGCGGCATCGCTGTTGGCGGCGCGGCGCGCCAGCGAACGCGAGAAGCGGCCGCTCTTCTTGTTCACTTACTGCGGCAATCTCGAGACGGGCCGTTGTTGAGGCGGCGCTCTCGATATGAGAGTGAGTTCACTCTCTGATCCACGCGTCATGGACCTGATTAGTACGTATTTCGTGCCTGTGTTGGTATCCCGCGACGATTACCAGCGCACGCCACGCAGCGAAGACGAGAAAGCCGAATTGCTGCGCATCGACCGTGAGTGCGCCCGCCGCGGCCTAAAAGGCGGTAGTGTGTGCGTATTTCTCCTCGCCGCCAACGGCGACCTGTTGGCCACCCAACGTGTGCAGCAGGCTTGCAAGCCGGAAAATCTTCTGCCGCTCTTGCAACAACTCATCGCCGAGCAAAAGCTGAGGCCACGCTCCCAAGAAGCTATTCAGGCCAGCGCAGCCCAACCGGCAGCTATCGCTCCGAGCCGCGACCGTAAGGAAGTCGAAGGCCCTTTCCTCCATATCTGGACGCGCCTGGATACCGGTCCCAATTACGGCCTGGGCCACGATCGCGTCGCATTATCGGTGGCCCAGTGCCAAGCGTTCTTGCCGCCCGCCGACGCCAAACCAGGGACGTCCTGGAACATCCCAGAGGAAATTACGCGCCCGCTGTTTCAGTATGGCTATCCGCCTTTCCCCCAATGGGAGGCGAAAGATTGCAAGGTCCAGAAGGGGACGCTGAAGGCCACCCTCGCCGCGATATCTGAGGACGAAGCCCGCATCCAGCTGGAAGGCGAGATGCTGCTGAAATTCCCGCTCGGCAGGCCGTCGGAAGGCTACATCACGGCCCGCTTCGTGGGCCTGGCGCGGGAGGACCGCAAGAAGCAAACGCTCACGTCACTGATGCTAATGTCCGAACAGGCGGAGTATGTGTGGTACTGGCAGGGCAAACCCCAGCTGCGGAAGATGCGCATCGCCTTGGAACTGGGGCCGTAATGGCCCCCTCCGGGCCGTCTGCTCGTCCGGCCGGAGAGAACCTCCTGGAAGCGTTCTCAGAGTGCTTTGCCGTTGGCCACTCCACGCCGCAGAGTGTTATTCGCGCCTCCTTTCGGTCGCGGCTAACCAAGAAACGCTCCCCCCCTTCCCCAAGGCGCAGGAAGGGTAGGCGCCCTACACCTTGATGATGTCGCGCACAGTGCGGCCGCTCGGGATCATCGGCAAGACGTGTTCTTGATAGGGCACCATGACGTCGAGGACGAACGGCCCTTTGCTGTCGAGCATTTCTTTGACGGCGTCGTCGAAATCGTCCTTGTTACTGATGCGGCGGGCGCCGCAGCGGAACCCTTTGGCCAGGGTGACGAAATCGGGATACGGCTCTTCATCGTGGCCGGCGCCCAAGTAGGTGTGGGCGCGGTTGCCGGCATGGAAACGGTCTTCCCACTGCACCACCATGCCCAGGTGTTGATTGTTCAACAACACTACCTTGACCGGCAGCCGCTCGGTATAGGCGCAGGCCAATTCCTGAATGTTCATCAGGAAGCTGCCGTCGCCATCGATATCGATGACGGTCTTGCTGGGATGGGCCGCCTGGGCGCCGATAGCAGCGGGCAGGCCAAAGCCCATAGCGCCAAGTCCACCGCTGGTCAGCCAATGGCGTGGGGTGTTGAAATGAAAATATTGCGCCGCCCACATTTGATGCTGGCCGACGCCGGTGGTGATGACCGTGTTGTCGAGCTGGCCGCGCTCCCGGAGGAGGTACCACAGCCGTTCGATAGCGTACTGGGGCATGATGGCGTCGTCGCGGTCGTTGTAGCGCAACGGCTCCGTCGCGCGCCAATGTTCGATTTGGCCAATCCACTCGGCAAACAGAGGGGCCAGAGACGAAGGGCGAGGGGCATGGGAAGAGTTGCCATTTTGCTCGCCCTTGACCTCGCGCCTCTCGTCCCCCTTCTGCTCGTCCATCAGCTGCAACAGATCCTGCAAGGCTTGCCGCACATCGCCGAAGATCGGCAGATGGGCCGCCTTGTTCTTGTTGATCTCCGACGGATCGATGTCGATGTGGACGATCTTGCCGTGCTTGGCAAACTCGCTGACTTTGCCGGTGACGCGGTCATCGAAGCGGACCCCCAAGGCCAGAAGCAAGTCGGCTTCGTTGATGGCGTAGTTGGCGTAGATGGTGCCGTGCATGCCGAGCATTTGTAAGCACAAGAAATGTTCGCTGGGAAAACCGCCCAGCCCCATGAGTGTCAAGGCCACAGGAATGCCGGTGCGTTCGGCGAAGGCTTTCAGGTACGGGGCCGCGTTGCTGCTGATGATGCCGCCGCCGGCGTAGATGATCGGTTTGCGGCTGTCGCGGATCAACTCCAGGACTTTCTCCAACTCGGCGCGACTAGCCCGGCGATAGGGACGGTAACCGGGCAGATTCATAGGCGGATCCCAATCACGGATGACGATTTCACGCTGCTGTACGTCCTTGGGCACGTCGATCAGGACCGGCCCTGGTCGGCCGGTGCTGGCGATGTGGAACGCTTCCTTGAAGACACGCGGCAAGTCCTCGGTGCGCGTGACGAGATAATGGTGCTTGGTGACGGCCCGGCACACTTCGACAATAGGCGTCTCTTGGAAGGCGTCGGTGCCGATGACAGGCGTACCGACCTGGCCGGTGATGGCGATCAGCGGCACCGAATCCATCTTGGCATCAGCGAGGCAAGTGACGAAATTGGTAGCGCCTGGCCCGCTGGTGGCGATGCACACGCCGACTTTGCCGCTGCTGCGCGCATAGCCCTCGGCCGCGAAACCGCCACCCTGCTCATGCCGCGGCAGAATGGTGCGCAGCCGCGACTTCACCTGCGTTAACGCTTGGTGGATGGGCATGCTGGCGCCGCCGGGATAAGCGAAGACGACTTCGACACCGTGATTCAGCAAGCACTGAACCAGGATCGTCGCTCCAGATAACGGGGTCGCCTGCGCCTGAGCCATTGTCCAGAAACCTCCCGCCTGTTTAGGATGTCGAAAATCAACGTCAGTATACTATACCGAACAGACCTTTCCTCTACCAGTCCGCCGCATCGGTAAGGGGCACCTTGCCGACGCGACGGACGGATAGGAGCGCCGAAATAACCCGTTTACGGCGATTGCCAAGCGTGCTGGGTGCTTGTTTCTCTTCATAAGGCTCCCTCTCCCACAAGGAGGCAGGGAGAAACAGCCCCCCACCCCAACCCTCCCCCACAAGGGGGGAGGGAGAAACAAGGCACCCTCCCCCACAAGGGGGGAGGGAGAAACAAGACCCCCTCTCCCACAAGGAGGCAGGGAGAAACAGCCCCCCACCCCAACCCTCCCCCACAAGGGGGGAGGGAGAAACAAGGCTCCCTCCCCCACAAGGGGGGAGGGAGAAACAAGACTCCCTCTCCCACAAGGAGGCAGGGAGAAACAGCCCCCCCACCCCAACCCTCCCCCACAAGGGGGGAGGGAGAAACAAGACTCCCTCTCCCACAAGGAGGCAGGGAGAAACAAGACTCCCTCCCCCACAAGGAGGCAGGGAGAAACAGCCCCCCACCCCAACCCTCCCCCACAAGGGGGGAGGGAGAAACAAGGCTCCCTCCCCCACAAGGAGGCAGGGAGAACTAAGGCTCCCTCCCCCACAAGGAGGCAGGGAGAACTAAGGCTCCCTCCCCCCTTGTGGGGGAGGGTTGGGGTGGGGGGGATTGCGCCTAATGTCAACCGTGCCCAGGATAATTGTTCCGGAAGTACATCAATTCGATGCGGCCCGGCGCAGTCGATCGCGCACGGCTAGCCAGTCGTCCGTGTCCGGCGGTAGGGTCACGAGAATGCGGTCCAAGCCGGCGGTGTCGAGTTCGTGCAGTATCGCGTACAACTGGGCGGCATAGCCGGCAGGGTCGGCCGGCAGTACGCGCAAATGTATTTCGGATCGGACGATTATCTCGTCAGCAGCAGCGAATGTTACCCAACCGATGCGGCGTTCCGCGCTCAACAGCGATGCCAGGCGTTCCGCTTCTTTGCCCACTTCGATGCACTCCAGCGGCGTGCGTGGAGCATAATGACGCGGCATCATCCCCGGTGAGGGCAGAATACAAGCTGTCTCTGCGGATGGGGGAACACCACGGGCTATCGAACCGACCTCCGCCTCTAGTTCGGTGATGCCGATTGGCCCCGGACGCAGCACGCGCGGCGGCGTCGTGGTTAGATCTAGCACGGTCGATTCGATGCCGCCGCTCGTCGGGCCACCGTCGAGGAGTATGTCGATGCGTCCGTCCAGGCTGCGGAGGACGTGTTCGGCCCGTGTGGGAGATAGCTCCGTTGAGCGGTTGGCGCTGGGTGCGGCGATGGGTAGGTCAGCGGCCCGCAGCAGTGCTTGGGCCAGCGGATGGGCTGGCACCCGCACGGCCACAGTCGGTCCCTTTGCCGTTACCACGTCCGGCACAGTAGCGCGCTTGGGCAACACCAGAGTCAGCGGCCCCGGCCAGAAGCGTTGGGCCAGGCGCATTGCAGGTTCCGGCCAATCTGCGGCAACCTGGTGAACCTGGTCGGCTTCGGCGAGATGGACAATGAGCGGATTGTTTGCCGGCCGGCCCTTGGCCGCGAAAATGCCCGCCGCCGCCGCCGCGTCCAGGGCATTGGCTCCCAAGCCGTAGACGGTTTCCGTAGGAAAAGCTACCAGGCCGCCGCCACGCAGCACGCGCACTGCCTCTGCAAGGGCTTGCTGGTCTGGAGCAGCAGGATCAAGGGAGATGACAACAGTCTTCATCAGATCTGGTAATTCAGCGCCTCGGCAGCACTTTGGCCGGGCTGGCGCATGCGCAACGACGGTTTCTCCAGCGATACGACCGTGGCGGGAGCGACGCTTTCGGTGATCCACACGTTCGAGCCGATGACGGCGTGATGGCCGATGACGGTATCGCCGCCCAGGATGGTGGCGTTGGCGTACACGACTACTTCGTCTTCCAGCGTCGGATGGCGTTTCATGCCGCGGATGATGTTGCCGTCGGCGTCGCGCGGAAACGACAGCGCTCCCAGCGTCACCCCCTGGTAGAGTTTGACATTGCGGCCGATGTCGCAGGTCTCGCCGATGACCACGCCGGTGCCGTGATCGATGAAAAAGCCCGGCATGATACGGGCACCCGGATGGATGTCGATGCCCGTGCGTGAATGGGCGTATTCCGTCATCATGCGGGGGATCAACGGCACGCCCAAGAGCAACAGTTCGTGAGCAAGGCGATAAACCGACACCGCTTCCAGGCCGGGGTAGCAGAAGATGACTTCGTGATAGCTTTTGGCCGCCGGATCGCCTTCGTAGGCCGCCTGCACGTCTTGCTCTAGTTCCAGGCGTACCTCGGGCAGACGTTTGAGCAGCTCGATGGCCTTCTGCTGGGCCAGGGCCTCGAAGTCGAGATCCACCCGCGCTTCCGGCGGCGCACAATCTTGCTCATGGCGGAGGGCACGCGCGATCTGCTGCGTTAGCTTATCGTGCAGACCATCGATGAGGTCGCCGACGTGATACTCGATATTGCCGATGTGCAAATTCTGCTTTCGCCCATAGCCGGGGTAAAGAATCTCCAGCAAATCGCAAAGAATGTCGGCGACGGCCTCGCGGCTGGGCAGCGGTTTATGGCCGAGGTGGCTGGTACGGCTGCACTCGGTATAAGAAGCGACAACGCTCTCGACGATTTCCGGCAACGTTTCCTTAAGTCGAAGGTCGGTAGCCATCGGTTGCTCGCTTTCGAGGTGGTCAGGCGAGCGCGATATGCCAACGCCTCCGTGGAAACGGCGCGGGCGATCCCGTGTCCTGCTCGCCTGCCAATTACCTATTCTATCCTTCGGACCTACTCTCGGCAAAATACAGCAATTCCAGATAATCGCTGCATTCTATGCGATGAGGTCAAGCAGGCAAGTTGCGGCGTTTACGGCTTCGCCCAGAGAACAGGCAAGCAACGCACGCCTCTTAGGCGGGCGGACGGAAGCGCAGCCCTTTTCCCTCCCTGGACCGTCTTCTGCAAAAATCGTTATAACTTGATGATTGCGAGAAGGTTATGCCATATTTCCAGATGAGCTGGCGCGGTGGACGCGAATTGGTCCGCCGTTTGCTTTTCCCCAAAACGTTCGTCTCTGGGAGAGGGCGGACTAAAAAACTGACCGGCTCGCGCTGGCCATGGGAGAGGTGGTACAGCGAGTCGGTCGGTTTTTTTTCGCGCCGGCGTTTCCTTTCTGTTGGTTGTGTTTGGCCCCGAGCCGCGGCGAAACGAGGATGCAATTCTTTGGTTAATCGATAATAATTGCAGCAGAGGGAGCCGAAAGGAGAGCGGCTTGGAGGATTCATGAACGCGCTCAATCCGAAACCGCCGGCCCAGCGCTCGGCGGGCCTTCTGCTGCACCCGACCTCGCTACCGGGGCCGTATGGCATTGGCGATTTAGGTCCGGAGGCCTACGCCTGGGTAGACGCCTTGGTAGCCGCCCGGCAGACCTGGTGGCAGGTCCTGCCGTTGGGACCGACCGGCTACGGCGATTCGCCTTATCAATGTTTCTCCGCATTTGCTGGCAATCGCTATCTCATAAGTCCGGAATTGTTGGTCCGTGACGGTTTCATCCATGCCGACGACCTTGCCGGCGTTTCTTTCCCTGCGGACCATGTGGACTTCGGCGCCGTCATTCCCTTCAAGACGGCGCTATTGGCGCAAGCCTGGGAAAACTTTCTGTCGGGTGCAGCCGCTTCGTTGCGGGCGCCGTTTGAGGCGTTTTGCGTGCAGGAGGCGCGCTGGCTCAACGATTTTGCCCTGTTCTCGGCGCTCAAAGACGCCTACGGCGGGGCCAGGTGGCAGGACTGGCCGCACGAGCTGAAGCTGCGCCAGCCGGCCGCCCTCCGCGAAGCTCGGCGCCAATTGAGCCGGGCCATCGGCCTGCACCAATTCACGCAATTCCTCTTCTTCCGGCAATGGAAGGAACTCAAGCACTATGCCAACAGCCACGGCATCTACCTCATCGGCGATGCGCCTATTTTCGTGGCCAGCGATTCGGCGGACATATGGGCCAACCCAGAGCTGTTTTTACTCGACGAAGAACGGCGGCCGCTCGTAGTGGCCGGAGTGCCGCCGGACTATTTTTCGGCGACCGGCCAGCGCTGGGGCAACCCGCTGTACAACTGGGAAGCCCTCCAAAAATCGCGCTATGCTTGGTGGATCGCCCGACTGCGGGCCATGCTGACTCAGGTGGACGTTGTCCGCCTCGATCATTTCCGCGGCTTCGAGGCGTACTGGGAAATTCCCGCCGATCGGCCGACGGCCGAAGTGGGCCGCTGGGTGCCGGTGCCCGGCGCCGATTTCCTCAAGACCGTCCGCGAAGCGTTCGGCAGCCTGCCGCTCATCGCCGAGGATCTCGGCCTTATCACGCCGGAGGTGGACGCGCTCCGGGCCCAGTTCCAACTGCCCGGCATGCGCATCTTGCAATTCGCCTTCCACGGCGACCCGGAAGATCGCTTTTTGCCTCACAACTATGAGCGCAACACGGTGGTCTACAGCGGCACGCACGACAACGATACGACCATCGGTTGGTATGCCAACTTGCAGGAACACGAACGCCGCTTTTTGCACCGCTATCTTCCCTACAGCAGCGGCGACATCGCCTGGGACTTGATCCGCCTGGCCTGGAGTTCCGTGGCCGATCGCGCCTTGGCACCGCTGCAAGATGTGCTGAGCCTGGGGTCCGAGGCGCGCATGAACATGCCCGGCCGCGAATCCGGCAACTGGAGCTGGCGCTATACCGAAAACATGCTCACGCAACCCCTGCTCGACCGCCTCGCCGACATTACAGAAGTGTATGCACGCTAATGTTGCGGCAGCGGCGCATCCAAGCCATTATTGCCAGCTGGCCTGCAAGACTGCCTGCCGCACCTGTTCACGAGCTGTATCGTCGGACGCCGGAAAAGAAGCCGAAAAGAGATAGACTTTCTCTCCCTTCCGCACAGCGAATGTTTCGCAAAGATAATCCTGATCGTAGCATCGGCCCACAAAGGCGATGCGAGCGCTCGGCAATCCACTCACTTCCAAACCATCCTCCGCGGATTCCTGCTTCCACCCTCGCGCCGGCAGGCAGGTAGACAAGCACGCCCTCAGAGGCGTGGAGGAGGGCAACTCGGCGACTGTCACGCGCAGCCAAGCACGATGGCCCGTGGAGATGCGGTCATAGCGCACGAGAAAACGTTCCGAGGGACGACCCGAGACGCCGAGCGGAGGCAAAGGTACATTCTGCTGCCGATGTTCTCCTCGCGCGGGCATGGCATTGTCTCTGGCACGCTCGACCCAGCCCGGCGGCGGCACGAAACGGAAGCCCTGGCCATCCTCATAGACCGGCTGCTTCGGCGAGCTGCAGCCGGACAGCAGAAGCATCACGGCTGCTGCCGCCGCCCACGCCAGCCAACGCCCCCTTGGAGGTTCCCATGCCCTGGGCATAATAACAAGCCCTCAAAAATCACCGCTGTTCACGACTTCGCCGCCATCTCGAGTGCAGAGGGCTTGAAAGGTTGAGAGGCTGAGCGAAGTCGTGATCGAGCGGACCGAGCCATCCGCAAAGAGGAACAGCCCAACGCCTGTGTGCGGCGAGAAAAAATCTTCGGAGTCCGCCCTGGGATCGTTGAACATTTCGATGTCGATATGAGCGAGCGTTTGTGTCGGCGCGTCCTCGATGACGTTGGGGTTTATCACGGGAGCGTTGGGTGTGATGCGGGTAGTGCCGAAATTCACCGCACCAGCCCACGGTGTTTGGGTGAAAAAAGCCCCCCGCTCGCCAATGGCGATGGTGTTGCTCGTACCGTCGGTCACGTCGGCAAAGCGAACGTGGCTGTTGCGCGAGAACATACCGTTGAAATCATCTAATTCCTCGTCCAGATCGATGCCGACACCGTGGCACGCGGCATAGCTATTCGTGGCCGCCTGCGCCAACGCGGCGTTGCTCTTGTTGTAAATGGTGAAGAGGCCGGTAGAGCGGTCGGAGGGACAGACATACAGTTTGAGTATCAGCGTGCGGACGGCGAGGTTGCTGGGGTCTTCAATGGGAAGGGCGAAACGGATCTGCTGGGACAGATTGCCTTGCTCGATGAAGGGCAAGAGCAGGGCCGCCCATCCCCAGCCCGGCGCTGTGTAATCCGGGTTGGCTTGCGGCTGCGTGCAGAGATAGCCGGAAGGAAAGGATCCCTGGCTGTCATGATAGCTGTGCAGCGCCAGGCCGATCTGGTGCAGGTTGTTGGAACATTGCGCCCGGTTAGCCACTTCCCGTACCTTCTGCACCGCAGGGAGCAATAGGCCGATCAGGACGGCAATAATGGCGATCACGACCAACAATTCGATAAGCGTAAAGCCGAATCGGCCAGGACATCGCCGTGCAATCGCATCGTATCGCATGGCACCCTCGTTGTTTGTTGCCAGCGAGCATGGAATTTCCCCTATTTTACCCAGGATGCTGCTGTGTGGATAGAGTTACACCAGACGCGGTAGAGCTCGACACAGGCACAGGCGAGCGGGAGGTGTCAACCCCCCGGTTGTTCTACCGGGGGGTTCACACCCCCCGCTCGCCCTCTATTACCGGGGGGGTGACACCCCCCGCTCGCCCAAGTGTCCGATCTCTCCGTGCTCAGTATAAGTTTTCGTCTCGATGCAGAGGCCGTCTACAAACCACGGCGCATAACCAAAGAAAAAAGCGAACTATGCGGGCAGCATGGATTTCAACGTCCGCGCCAGACTCCGCACGGAGCGCATACAGGCCGCGCGCGTCCCCCCGACTTGAAGGGTGCATAGCATCAATCGCAGCGGCGTGTGCGTGAACGGATACTCCCGGTATTTCCATCTTTTTCCCGGATAGACCAACACCACGCCCGCCGCCCCCAGTGCCGCGCCGTAGGCCAATACCTGATACAGATCCGTTGTCTCCGCATTTCCCGGCAAGCGCTTCCATTTGGCATCGATCCCCCATACCGTCCGGCCCTCGCGCTCAATTGTCAAATCCGGGCGCATCGTTATGTCGGGCAGATCGGCAACAGGTTCATGGACCGTGTGTCTTTTCTGTATGGCAACCGTGTGATTCCGATCTTGTGCGATCACCTCAACGAGGCCGCGCGTCACGTGCATCTCGAAGACGCGCTCCAGATCGAGCAAAAAACCCGGCGCCAGTGTATTTCCAGCTGCGCCGTTGAGAAGAAGGCTGTCCGCCAACAAACGGCACAGATCCAGTAAGGGCCGATACTCCGCCGGCAAGCGTTCGGCTTCGATCGCATCCCACAAGCGCGCCGACAACGGTAGAGAAGAGACGCCCGTGAAGCCGGCGAGCGCTCGTTGCAAGGCGACGCGCACTTCTGCATTCAGCAGGGGCAACGTCATCAGCGCCTCCGCTGTCGCTTTGACCACCCGATGACACGGCAGATCGGCGCTCCAATCGTCATATTGGGAGTGCAAGCGGTCCTTTCGTCCTGGCGCTTCGCGGAGCTGCGCCGACACGTCAAGCCGACCGTGCAGCACGGTCCCTTGCTCGCGGCATTTCCGATAAGCGCGATGCAGGCCCGCCGCGACACGCTCGGCCATGCGGCGCGCTAGTTGTCCCGCCAGAAATGCGAGTATTTCCGTACCCTTTTCCGGAGCGATGCGGTCGTTTTCACCCACAATATCAGCGAGTGGATCGATCATGGCGAAGATATTGGCCCACGGGACTTTTGGCCGAATGACCAAGTGGCAAGTGGGAGCAACGAGGATCCCGGCGCAGCCCAACGCCGTCAGGCGATAGTAATCGCGGCGTCCCGTCGGCAACACTTCCAGGCGTCCCCGATGATGCTCCAACAAGAACGCAACATCATCGGGGGTCAACCGGGCGATGTGCGGCTGTCGTTCCGTGAGGAACAGCGTGCGTGGCAGTGAAAGAGAATGCATATACTACCCTCGACGGAATCAGACCCTGTTTTCCTCCTTGGGAGGGCAAAAGGCCCAGTGTCACAATGACCCGCGCGGGACCTAGATAGCTTCTACCCGCCGCCGGCGTTCGCGATGCGGAGAATCGTCATTGAGGAGTTTATCGATGTCATAATTCGCCAATCGTCCGGGTTGTGCGGCGAAGTGTTCTTCCAGGAGCGGGCGGACGTGGTGTTGCCAGATGAGGCGCAGCCGCGCTTCGTCGAGATCAGGGACCATGAAATAACTGTGGCCGATCTGTCCTTGTGGACCCAGGTCGGCGCGAAGCCGGGCGTTGAGGCGTTTGAACAAGTTCAGCACGCGCTCGGCGAAGGCCGCACCAGCAGGGGGAGTGTGAAATTGCAGCCAGCGCGCCAGCACGGCAGCGTCGGGCGGCATGTCCAAAAACGAGAAGCGCCGCCGCAGGGCTTGATCGAGGAGGGCGACGGAACGATCGGCAGCGTTCATGGTCGCCAACAGATACAGGTTCGCCGGCAAGCGGAAATGTCGCCGCGAGCAGGGCAGACACACGGATTGCTCGCGGTACTCCAAGAGATACAACAATTCGCCGAAGATGCGCGGCAGATTGCCGCGGTTGATTTCGTCGATGAGCAAGACGTGCGGCTCGGCGGGGCGACGGCTCGCTTCCTCGGCGAAGGCGCACAACAATCCTGCCTCAACCGGATAAGTCACCTCCGAGCGGCCGTCTACCGTCACCGAGCGTACCTTTATGCCCTCCACAAACTCCTCATAGCTGTACGCGGGATGGAATTGCACCAGGCGGATGCGCTCGTCACGACCGCCGGTGAGCAAGCGGGCCAGGTGGCGGGCCACGTGCGTTTTGCCGGTGCCGGGCACGCCTTGCAAGATCAACTGGCGTTTCAATTCCAGCAAACGCCGCGCACGCTCCAGCCAGTCCCGGTCCAACAGGGTGGCCTGTAGGAAGTCGCTTTCGCTGTACGACTCGCCGGTCGGCGTACCGCCCAGGCAACGGACCAGGAACGTATAGGCGTCTTCTTCGACAGCGCAAGCATAAAGCGGCAACAAACGATCGAACGTCAGCACGACCTCGCCGGCCAATTCATCGCCGGATAGGAGCACGGCATCGGCAGATAGGAAACGCGAAACCTCGAACGATCGTCCCGCACTCCAGTCGCGGAGATCGTCTGCCGTGGCAAGAGTGCGTTCCGGGCCGTTGCCGTCGGCCGAACCGAAACGGCAATCATGCCATGCGCCGCGGTCGCGCAGAGCGCGAAACAGCAGTTCGGCATGTCGGCTCACTTGCTGACGGAAACGCGGCAGCAGCGCCCGCGCCTTGCGGCCCAGGCGCAGGCCGTAGCGCAACCCGTCGCTGTCCAGACGCACAAAGAATTGCACGTCCTCGCGCCGGCCCCCTTCCGTACGACGGCAAAAGACAATCCAAAGGGCTGTGTTGTACGGTTGCGTACGTCCGTAAGCATTTTTGCAAATGCTTGTCAGCGCGCGACCGCTGCGTGGTTCGGTATCGAGGCGCCAGCCGTAGACGTTGTGCAACACCGGCCCGACATAGCGCTGGGCCAGGACGCGACATAACTCGATCAGCGGTTCGCGCACGGCGAAGCGATAGCGGTCGCGCTGGCGCTCCATCCATTCGCGCTTGTTGTTGTGGGCCAGTTCGCCCAAAAAGTGAAACGTGTCGGCACAGAAGCCCAGGAACTCTTCTCGATCTATGTCGTCCTTTTCTGGTCTCAAGGCAGCGAGGACGGCAGGCATTTCCAGCGGATGGATCTGGTAATGTTGTCGCAGCCAGGCGACGCCTTCGTTAAAGAGACGATAGCGTTCGGCGAGCGGTTCATCGGCCCTGTCGTCGTCAAGTACAGAGTAAGCCGAACGGATATCTTCGTTCCAGGGAGCGAAGTTCTGCGGGTCGCGCAGGTGCAAGACAGCGGCAGGCAGCCACAGGCCGGCCCCCGGCAACGGCTCGGCGGCCCAGAAGCATGCTAGCGTGTGATAGGGATCATCGCTCTCCCACAGCCGACCGACCCACAATGTCAGCGTCTCGGCATGCTCACCCCAATCCAGCGGCGCGCGCAGATGGCCCTCCAGGTCCGCCGTCGCTAGCGCAGCGCCGATCCCTTTGCCGTCGCCGTTGGCCAGCGCTCTTTCCATCTGCTCTTGCCCCCGCGCCAGCGCCTGGCCGCGGTCCTTCAAGCGTTCGCGCAGCGGTATACGGGCGCGCTCGCGCTGGATTGCCGCGGAGATCGCATCTTCGTCCTGGCGCTCTGTGTAAGGACGCACAGGTAAGTGGCGTCCGCGCATGGCGGCGACAAGCGTGAGGAAATGATCGATGTGCAGTGCCGACAGGACCGGCTCTTGAGCGTGAATGCGATGGTAAGCAGACAGGAGCGCGGCGTAAATGTCTGCCACGCTCTCGCCACGCTGCCACGTCGCCAAACCGAGGCGTTCCAAGCCGGCGAGGATGGCTGGCGTCCAGCCGGGATGGCGCAACGGTGCCAGGGCTTGCAGCAACGCCGACCAGAAACGCGGTCCCAGTCCCGCGACGTGGTACGCTCCGGAGACTTCGAGACAGGCCGCCGCCTTGGCCGACAGCGGATCGCGGCCGCGCAGCAAATACAGCAAACCGTGCCGCACGACACCGACCCGTCGCCGCAGCGTCTCGCCATGCAACGGCGGTTGTACACAGGCCTCGTAGAAACGAACCAAGGCGTCGCTCAATTCGTTCGCGGAAGCGTTTTCGAGAAAATCGGCAAAGAAAAACTTGCTGGTCGCCGACAAAATGGCGGCAAAACGCGGTCCCCAATAGGGCAAATGGGACAGTTCTCCCAGGCTGGGCACGCCGGCGCGCGTGTAGGCGTGCAGCAGGGGAGCAAGCGGCAGATGGCGACGTGTTGGAGTCTTCATGGTTGTCCCCGGCTTCCGGTGCCGTTTCTGCGGGCCGATCTTGACGATTGTACCCCTGACAGCCGCATTCGCAAGGCGTTCCAGGCGCCTTGTTCTTTACTTCCCTGGGAGAGCATGCCAATGAACGTGGGATACAGAACGTTGCAAATATCGCTTGGCAGGGATAGGATCTAGGCGTCAAGAGGAAAGCTGGTCATGAAACCGTATCGTATGCTCGTCCTGCTTGCCGTCGTCCTGATGGTCTTGGCGGCGGTTCGCTTTTGGCCGTGGCGACCGGCGCGAACGGGGGCCGCCACGCCGATGCAATGCCTCGATAATTATTATGAGTCTCTCAAGAACGGCGATGTCGATAAATATCTGCGTTGCCTGGGCGAACCTTATCGCACCGAAGGGGGACAGCGCTTTTTTGACGCCGCCTGCCGTGAAGCGAAAGATATCAAAGGCATGGCCCAACGAGCAGGTCCGACGGAGGGCGGAACGTCGTTGTGGGTGGACGTAGAGGAAGTCCGCGCGGCGGGAATCCGCCGCTTACGCTATCATCTGCGCCAGGACAGCGGCAACTGGGTCATCGTGGCCATCGATCCGCCGCGCGAAAGCACTTCCCCCATTCGTTACGGCACCCCCGTCGGCGACGAACCTTGACACTAGCGGCTAATTCAGGTTCCCAGACGGGATAACCTCCCCGCCCGATCGGGTCATAAGTTCCACCACTACTCCCAGAGGAGTGCTGCTATTCAAAAAGTGAACCGAGCCGTCGGCTAAAAGGACATTGGCGCCTCCCACATGAAAGGCGTAAATGTCGCCGCCATTATGGCAATTGACTGCACAAGGGCCGCCTCGCGTGTTGGTCGCAGGGTTCCAGCCCCAGAGCCAATCGAAGCAAGCGCCGAGGAAAGGATTGGCCCATGCCCCTGATTCAGGACCGGCAAAAACGTTCTGCCCCACGTATTTTCCCATTATCCAGTGCTGGTTGCGCCCTGCATCCTCGACCAGTAAAAAGGTATTCGAGGTGCCATCGGTGATGCTGGTTAGAGGACGACGGATGTTCCTCCCCAGTGCTCCCACGCCAGTAGGATCCCACGGAACCGTGAACCCCACGTAAGGTGCAGCTACCGGATTCACGTCAAATAGGGCTATGTAGTCTAGAGGCCCTCTGTTCAAGGGGATGAATCGTGCTCCGGACTGGTCTCCTCCCGGCGCCGATGGGCAGACGAATACTTTTATCTTTGTGGCAATGGCCACGCTATTAAGGGGACCGCTCCACGGAGCATTCAAGTTGTAGATGTTGTAAACATTCTGTTGTTCGATGAAGGGCAGGAGGTCCACGGTCCAGCCGTGAGCAGCCGCCCAGGGCCTTACCGTCAGTGTCAGGGCGCCGCCCAGGCCCGGATTGTAAGGGCAATAGGGGAGTCCGCCATAGGTATCATTGTGGTTGTGGCAGGCGAGGCCAAGTTGCTTGAGGTTATTGGTGCATTGCGCTCGGGCGGCGGCCTCACGTACTTTTTGCACAGCGGGCAGCAATAGGCCAATAAGGATAGCGATGATGGCTATCACTACTAATAACTCAATGAGAGTAAAGGCCGGGTTACTGTGACGTTTGACCTTGATCATGGTTGTCCTCCTTTTTGTCGGAAAACGCTGCGCTAACCGTTGGCCTTCAAGCTCTGCTTTAGGCGTGAAGGCCGTCTTCTGTTTACTTCAATTCAAAGGGCGGCAGAGTGTTTTCTCCTTGCTTGATTGTCACGTGGAGCGATGAACGTTTCGGGTCCGCATAACGTCCTTTCAATTTGTCTGTGGACATGGGTGTCTCGCCCACGTCAGCGGAAGCGGTTTGAGAGGCCAGGTCAAACCAATCAATGGTAACGATGTATTCGCCAGCCGGAGCGCCATCGTTCGGGGCATAAGTTCCTACATGAAAATAACCATTTTCATCGACCAGGGCCGAAGGCTTGGGCACGCCTGGCGTTTCCGCAAGAGGGTGAAAAATCAACCGGGCGCCCGCAGCCGGTTCGCCGTGCCAAAGTACCCGGCCTTTGACCGGATTGAATCGTGGTCCCCGGGAACATCCCACAAGCAGGGCAAACCCCATCAGTGCCCACATCGGGAACTTTGCTCGCCACATGGCCATCGCCTCCGATCCGCCGAAACCATCGGAACCTCTGTGTAGCATTGAAACCGTTTATGGTCCCCCTGCGCGGTTAAGTCGGCGCATCGAAATAAATTAAGACCGGCTTTAACAGCACCGGAATGCGAGTCGCTGTAAAGTCGCCCAAAAACAGCGGATAAGCTTGACGAACTCTTAAGGATTAAGACATTCTCATCTTATGCGCTGCCTCACGGCTGTCAATTGAGATTTTTCGTAAAAAAAGTAAACTTTTTCGTCAGGCGTCGATAGGAAAAGGAAAGGGTGAGCCGAAGGAAGCACGGCTCACCCTGGGGGCCAGAGCGGCGACGTACGTCGCCGCTCCAGAAGAGGCATACGCACAGCTACGGCTGATAGGTGATCCACATCGGCGAGGCCCAGGCGAGATTGCCGTCGGCTTGTTCGACGCGGACGTAATAGTAACTGCTCTTGCCTTGCTTGGCGTCCATGTCGGTGTAGTGCAGCGTCACTTGGGCTTCCTTGGGTTCGGTACTGTAGATGTATTTGTTGTCGCGGATGACGTGAACTTTGGCGATTGGGCTGGTGCCGTGGATGCGGATGTCCAGCGTGGGCGGCTTGGTCGTGGTAAACCGATCGCCCATGAGATGGTCGCCGCTGCGCACGTCGAGGATAATGTTGTCCGTAGCGCCGTAGCTGTGCCGCTTCTTGAAAGCGTCGATGATGCCCTGGCGTGATACGTCGTCGGTCAGCACCACAGCGTAGCTGATGTGCGTACTAAGGTGATCGCTGGAGGCCTGGAAGCCGAGGCGATAGCCCTTTTGGAAAGCGTTCCAGACGAACCCCTTGGGCCGATAGCCGCCGATCTGGGTAGTCTCATTTGGCGATCGCGGCGCTCCGAAATGTTCATAATTATGGCGGCAACCCTGATAAATCTCGACGACTGGTTCCACGTCGGGATCGTTGTCGCGCCAGTCGGTGCCCATCTGCGTGGCGCTGGTATGCGAGGAGCAGATGGCACCGAAATGCTTCAAGTAGGCGTACAGCAGTTTGGTGTCCGGGGAGCCTTCTTCGGGTGTGCCCTCCGGGACAGGATTGCTGTGGCGCGGCAGGGGGCGGATGCCGGCCCGTGGAAGGATTACATTACGGTGGCCGTTCGGATAGATGACGCTGCGTTCGTAGACATGCATGGCCGTGAAGCGTGGCGGGTTTTGGAACAGTTCAGTGATTTTCTGGAAATGCCACCACATGTACTCGGAGCCGAAGCCGTTGTCATGATCGCCGTTGCCGATCCAGTCCATGTCGGCGGCGTCAAGGGCATAGCGCCAGGCATCTTCGAGCGAGCCATCGCCGTCGTTGTGGGCGCTGAATTCGGTATGGCGATGGAATTCGCCGCGGAGTAGGCGCAGTTTTTTGTCGCCGGCCTCGACACGGTACTCGCGCATCCGGGCAATATCGGCCACCTCGTTTTTGTGAACGACCGGCATGGTGGCCGCGGGGGCCGGCGCGTCATCGGTCAACTCCGGCGGCTGGGTCGGCCCGGAGGGGGAAAGGATGGTGGCAAACAGATCATCTTGATCGCGGTTCTGGGTGCGCAGCCGGCCGTCACCGCTGTAGACAGCGAGAATGCCGTCGCCCAGAGGCGTCAGGGCGGGACGATTATCCATCAAGTCAGCCGAGTCGGCCAGGCGTCGCGGCGGCGCCCATTCGCGCCCCTGATAGCGCAGGGCATAACTGTTCCACACTTCGCCAGCGCCGCCGGGCAGCGGATGGTGCCGCAACAACAGCCACACGCCGCCGGCCGCATCCACGGCCAGACGCGGGAAGCTTTTGTTGCGTTTGAGTGTTTCGGTCAGGGCGGCTTGCAGGTCGCCGGCCGGCCGCCGCAGTTTGCCGTCCACCAAACATTTCACTTGCACGGTGCGATGGCCATTAAGATACAGGGCGTTGCCGAGGTTTTTCGGCAGGGCGTGCTGTTCGGGCTGATTCGTACCGTGGTCCTTGCCCCATTGCTCATCGCCTTCTTCATAAGCGATCCATAAGCGGTCTTGTTTATCGCAAGCAAGGTGCGGTCGGGCCTCGAACTTCGGCGAGTCGGCCACGGCCCGCACCTCATTCGACTTGCCGTCTTTGTCCAGCGTGAACAGCATCACATCATAATTGCCCTTGTCGTATGTGTCCCAAGCCACGTAGACCCGGCCGCGCGAATCGGCAGCGATGGCCGGCGTCCAATTGTTGGCCGAGCTGCGCGAAATGGCGCGCGGTTCGCTCCAGGGATGGCCTGCGACCGGAGCGGCCAACAGGATGTCGAAATGGTTGTTGCGCCAGGCTTGCCAGGCCAACCAGACCGTACCGGCCGCATCCGTCGCTGCTACCACGTGAAAATCTGACCCCGGCGCGCGGGTGAGGCGAACCACGTCGGACCACGTGCCGGCCCCGTTGTCCTTGGGTGGTGTATAACGGCGATAGAAAATCTCCCAATCGCCGTCTATCTGCTGGCTCCAGGCCACCCAAACATTGCCTTGGCCATCAACCGCCGCCGTCGGCCGCCACACATGCAAGCCCTCGCCGGTGACTTCTAGCGGTGGGTGCCAAACTTTGCCATCAAAACGTCGCAGCCAAATCTGATCGCCATTGCCCTTTGGCTCCAGTTCCTCGAAGTTGCCGGCCTTGACGCGTTCCATGACAATCTCGCGGCCCGGCTGATAGGCCACGTAAGCCAGCCAGATCGCCCCATCTTTGCCCTGGGCCGCGGCCGGATAATCATCCTCGGTTTCCGGCCCGGTCAGGCGCAAGGAGCCTTGCTCGCGCTCGACTTGTACTTGGTCGTCCAGAAAACGCTTGCTGGCGCCGACGGCAAGGTCAGCCAACTTGAAATGGAAGTCGCCGCGCTCGGTCGAGACGCGGACAGTGGCCGATTCGGGCGCGTCCAGGCGGACGCGGATTCGTGGCCGGATCACCACGTCACGCATGTTCTGTTTGCCCATCACCGAACGCGCCTGGAAACGATTGTCTTTGCTCTTACTGCGCGCATTGCGGGTATAGCTCTCCAGATCCAGGATGCGCCCTTCCGAGACGGACAGGGAGCCGTCCCATTTGGTGAATTGGGTGTCTTTCAATCCGGGACGGATCTCCAAACTGACCATCCGCTCTGGCATGGGCAGAGGGTTAACGATGGGACGTTTTCTTTGACCGGATTGTTCCGACGGCGGCTCTGCTTTTTTCGATGTTTGGCCACCGCTAAGGGCGACGACCCCAAAGACAACTACGGCTGCTCCAGCCATCAGGGAATTTAATCTACGGCGACGAGTCATGACGCCATCCTCCCAGCAAAGATTGTGTTGCTACGCGCAGAGAAAAGCGCGCTTATCCTAAACCGATGCCGTCCGATCGTCAACAAAAAAGCAAAAGGGGAACCTGCCTGCCGCCGGATTGGGGATTTGGGCGAGCGGGGGGTTCACACCCCCCGCTCGCCCGCGGTTTGTGTCCGTGTCCTTCGCATGGTTGGCAGATTCAACGCTTGGCGGCGTCAGCGGTCTGGGCCTTGCTCTTTTTCGTCTTTTCCTCGAACTGCTGTGCTTCGGCGGTGCTGATGAGGCCATCGCCGTCGGTGTCGAGCTTGCGAAAGTCTTCGTCGCGGCCGAGAAACTCGCGTGGAGAAATGTCGCCGTCCTGATTGCGGTCCATTTTCTGAAACCACAACGGTACGGACCTGGACTTCCCGGCGAAGTTTACTCGGCGCGATTGGCCCGGCACAACGCGGATTCGCCGCGGGTTCTGGCTGGCTGATACATCCAGGCGGCGCGGAATGGCCTGCCGTGTCAGGCCGTCCTCCCTCCCGACGAGCGGTTGCATCCGCGCCCAAGCTGTCCGCAGTTCACGCAACGACAAACGCCCGTCGCCGTCCTTATCGAGCACCTCGAACAGGCTGCGGCCCTCGTCGGTGAAGGTCAACGGGATACGGCAGCCGGCCCCTTCCGATTGCATGTCCAGATAAGCCTTGAGTTCCTGCTGTGTCATCTTGCCGTCGCTATTGCGATCAACCAGGTCGAAAAT
>JAJPIY010000257.1 GCA_021324515.1 Planctomycetota bacterium | reverse complement strand
GAGGCCCCGAAAAGACCAGGGCAAGCCCAACCGCGAGATCCGCTGTTCCCGTAGGGATTCCGAACGAGCCGGGAGAATAGCCCAATCCTTGAGTTCGTCAAGATCAATCCCAGCACGGAATCAACGGATTAACTCCGCGGTTCAATGGTTTCGTGAGGCGGCAGGGAGGGGGCCTGCGAAGGTCCCTTATCTCTGGGACGGGCGTCCCCCTGGCCGTCGGCAGGTTCCAACTCCAGTTTCAGGTGGAAGAAGCGTAGGAGATCTTTCAAGCTGACGATGCCGACCAGGCGGCCATCTTCCACGACGAGCAAGCGGCTGGCGCCCGTGGACTGCATCCGGGCCAGGGCGTGCATGGCGTCGGTTTGCGGCGAAATGCTCAAGGCGTCCAGGTCGCGGCGCATCGCCTCGGCGACGGTGTGCTCGCCCCAATGCTCGCGTGGGAAGCCAGCTAAGGCTTGCGTGCTGATGACGCCTTCCAACCGGCCATCAGTGACCACGGGAAATGTTTTGCGATGATAGCGATAAACATAATCTTCTACCCATTCGCGCAGGCTGATCCAGGGTGGCACCACGATGGGATTGCGGTTCATGAACCGTGCCACCGGCTCACCAGTCAAGGCTTCCCGGAGCAGGGCGCTGGTGTAGCCGGATCGAGCGGCATTATTGAGGAACATGCCGATCAAGATAAACCAAAGTCCGCTGACGAGATCGCCGCTGGTGAACACGAGGAGCAAGCCGACGGCGATCAGGAAAAAGGCGAAGCCTTGGCCGACCAATGATGCCCCGCGCGTGGCGCGCCGCAGATGGCCTGTCGCTGCCCAGAGGAAGGAACGCAGCACTCGGCCGCCATCCAGTGGGAAGGCCGGCACCAGGTTGAAAATCAGCACCATCAAGTTGATGCCGAACAAGTATTGGCACACAAGCTGTGCCGCTTTCGCCCAGTTGAGAAAAACCCCAATCAAGCTAAGCGAGCCGAAGAGAAAGATTAGCGCCACCGTGACAAGAGGCCCAGCGATAGCCATGAAGAACTCACTCAGCGGCGTGGCCGGCTCTCCCTCCATTTCCGCGACGCCGCCGAAAATGAACAAAGTAATGCCGTTCATGGGGATCGCCACTTTGCGGGCCACCACGGCATGTCCCAACTCGTGCAACAAAATACACAGGAAAAACCCCAATGCCGTCAGCAGGGCCAATAGCCACAAAAGGGGCGGCGCCATCTCCGGCAGTTCCGGTTGGAACTTCAAGGCCACGGTCCAGGTCAGCAGGGCGAGAATGAGGAGCCAGCTGGCATCGATGCGGATAGGAATGCCCAGCAGGCGGAACAACTGCCAACGTGTCCAGAACATCGCACATCCGTCCTTTCGAGAAGGCCGCAGAAGGCGCATTGCTTCCACAGCAATGGGAGAGCCAGTGTCCTTTCTACGCAAAGGACATGCCGTTTGTTTTCTAAACCGACAGATCTGCGATGTTGCCTGCGCGGCCCGGCTCGTCGTCTGTTTGCGGCCAAACCACCGCGATGCGCTCGAAACCAGGAGCAGGAACGACATTCAGTCCGTCGATTACGCGAAGATGATAGTGCCGCTGCCGTCGACTTGTCAGAACGAACGGCTCCAATTTTCCGTGCCCATTATCGAGCAAGACCCCCTCGCCCTGCCACGGCTGCGTTATTTGTCCTTTGTCCACGCTGGTCAGGTGTAGGGCTATCTGTGGGCGATGATGCTGCAAACCGTCGAGATACAGGGCGAGCAAGCGCTGGCGGTTCGGGAAAAGGCGCGCCCCCATCTGTAGCGCCTCCCAGCAGACGCGAAAGCGATGACTGGCGTGCGCGAAGAAGTGCTCGCATGCCTCCTCGCTAAGTCCCGCGGGCACAAGCACATTGCGGCGAGCATATTCCTTCATGCGCTCTATCTGTTCACAGTTGGCAGGATCACGCTCCCAGCGGCGCACGCGCCCTTCGGCAATCTGCATCAAGACAAAGCGAAACAGCTGATACGGGCCGAAACGCAAAAACCAGGCGATGGCTGTCAGGCGTGTCGGCGGCCGAAAGACCGATTGATACCCCAGGACGCGGACAAGGTCCGCTACAGAGGACATATAAGAGTGCATAACGTCCTTGTTGGCGAAGTTGGCCAACAGCAGCGTTTCATCGTCGAAATAGAGCTGGAATTGCAGGCCCGGTGGATAGACGCGCTGCACCTTATTGTGCCAGGCGACGAGATGCCCCAGGGCGAAAAATTCGGCCCAGTCGGCACGGCTGTAGGGCACGGCATTGGGGTTCTTGAGTGGGGCATAGCCGACGATGACGCGAATCGGCTTGCCCTTGGCTACGAAGCGCCGAATGGGGGCCAGAAATTGCTCGTACACCTCTGGGGATGGCAGTGGGCCCACGCGGAATTGCCGAGTCAGCATGGTATCCAGAGCGGTACGAGCGAGTTGCTCAACACGCTCCGGCCCCGGCGGCACGAACGGCTCGGCGGCGTGCGGCTGCACCCAATGCCGGCGCACGGCTTCGCAAACACGCGAACGCAGGGCCTCATCGGGCAAATTGGACAAAACCTGTGTGTCCATCACAGTCTCTTTGACCAAACTCTCCATGTATCGCGTACTCAGCTGATTGTAGATACTGGCGTATACTCTTCAACCAGCGGTAGAGCAATAATCTCCACAAAGCCTAGAAGCAAGGAGATCTGCCATACATAGGGCTATCTATACTGAGCATGGGTAGTTGTGATTTTCTTTCCCCCTCTCCACAAGGGTAAGAGAGCATGGTGCGGCATTCTGCCGGGGGGCAGTATACTTCTGCCGTTGCTCCCATGCTATTTAGTCAAAAGAAATATAAATATGTAAAATATTTAATGTTCAGACGCTTCGACAAACTAGAAACAGAAAAAAATCGCTCTTCCCCTTGACAAG
>JAJPIY010000272.1 GCA_021324515.1 Planctomycetota bacterium | reverse complement strand
TATCCGGTGCTGTACTTGCAGCACGGCGGCGGCGAAGACGAACGGGCCTGGCCAAACCAGGGGCGCGTCGGCTTCATCCTGGATAATCTGATCGCCGAGCGGAAGGCCAAGCCCATGATCGTCGTGATGGAATGCGGCTATGCACGCCGGCCGGGCGACGCTGCCGCCGCTCCAGGCCGGCCGGGCGCGCCCCGCGACTTCAGCCGACTGTTCGGTGCGTTTGAGGAGGTAATGGTCAAGGACTTGATCCCGATGATCGACGCGACCTATCGCACCCTCCCGGATCGCGAAAACCGGGCGATGGCCGGGCTGTCCATGGGCGGCATGCAGACCTTCCAGATCGGGCTCAAGCACCTTGATCTGTTCGCTTACCTCGGCGGGTTTAGCGGGGGGGGCGGCGGCTTCGGCGGCGCTGCCTTTGACCCCAAGACGGCCTACGGCGGCGTCATGGCGGACGCGGCCGCGTTCAACAAGAAGGTCCGTCTCCTCTGGCTGGGCGTCGGCACGGCCGAGGGGCGAATATACGAGAGCATCAAGAAATACCACGAGGCACTGGAAAAAGCCGGCATCCAAAACGTATATTATGAATCGCCCGGCACGGCGCACGAGTGGCTGACGTGGCGCCGCTGTTTGCACGCGTTCGCCCCGCTGCTGTTCGTCAATGCTCAGGATGCTGGCCGGACCGGCCGGCCCGGCCGACCGGGGCGGCCAGGGCGAGGGACCATCGTGCTCAACCCCGACGACAAGCCCGCCTGCGACGACCCGCCCGCCGGCTTCGACAAGGAGCGTGAAGACATCCCACACGGCAAGCTCGAGATGATCTCCTACGAATCCAAGTCGGTCGGCACGACGCGCAGGATGCAGGTGTATACGCCGCCGGGCTACACCAAGGACAAAAAGTATCCGGTTTTGTATCTGCTCCACGGGATCGGCGGTGATGAAACGGAATGGCAACGTTTCTGCAAGCCTAACGTCCTCCTCGATAACCTGCTGGCTGACGGAAAGATCGTGCCCATGATCGTGGTCATGCCCAACGGCCGGGCGCAAAAGAATGACCGGGCGGAGGGAGACGTCTTTCGTTCGGCGCCGGCTTTCGCGGCTTTCGAGCAGGACCTTCTCAACGATGTGGTCCCCGCCATCGAAGCACGCTATTCCGTGTGGGCCGATAGAGAGCACCGAGCGCTGGCCGGTTTGTCCATGGGCGGCGGCCAAGCGCTCAACTTTGGGCTGGCCCACCTCGATACTTTCGCCTGGGTAGGCGCCTTCTCAGCCGCCCCGAACACGAAGCCTCCGACCCAGCTGGTGCCCGATCCGGTGGTTGCCAAGGAGAAGCTGAAACTGCTCTGGCTGGCCTGCGGCAAGAAGGATGGGCTGATCCGCATCAGCCAGGGCGTCCATGCCTACCTGAAGGAAAAGGACGTGCCTCATGTGTGGCATGTGGACGGCAACGCACACGACCCGACGGAGTGGAAGAACAACTTGTATCTCTTCGCCCAACGCATTTTTCGCTGACCGACCATCGGAAGAGAGACAGCAACGGGCAAGGAAGCCCTTACGAATCCGCGTTCGTAATTTTGCAAAGAGCCAAACAACATGAAAAAAGCGCTATTACAAGCTATTCCAGCCAATATCACGGCGAAAGTGCTTGGGGCCCTCTGTGGCCTGCTGGCATTTTGGGTCTCCCCAGCGTGTGCCGAATCGCCGCGGATCAAGGTGCTGTTCCTCGGCGACAACGGCCATCATAAACCGATCGAACGCGCCGCCGATTTGCTGGCCCCGCTGGCTCGCGCCGGCATTGATTTGGCCTATACCGACGATCGGAATGATCTGAACGCCGAAAATTTGGCTCGCTACGACGGCCTGATTATCTACGCCAACCATACGACGATTTCGCCGGACCAGGAGGCGGCACTCTTGTCGTTCGTCGAGAATGGCAAAGGGTTGATCGCCCTGCATTGCGCCTCGTATTGTTTCCTGAATTCTCCAAAATATATCGCGCTTGTCGGCGGACAGTTCGAGAGTCATAAAACCGGCGTGTTTCGCACGCGCATCGTGGACGCCCAACATCCGGCCATGAAGGGCGTGCAAGAATTCGAGGCCTGGGACGAAACCTACAAGCATCATCGGTTGAGCGACGACCGGCATGTGTTGATGGTGCGCGAGGAAGACGGCCAGCGCGAGCCGTGGACATGGGTGCGCACGCAGGGCAAGGGGCGCGTCTTCTACACAGCGTCAGGCCACGATGAGCGCGTCTTCCGCAATGCCGCTTATCATCGCCTCGTCATCCAGGGCATTCGTTGGGCAGTTGGCCGACCCGATCATCAATACGTCACCAAGCCGTTCGAGTATCTTCCCGGCGAACTGCCGAACTATCGAGCCGGCCGCAGTGCTCGGCTGCATCAGATGCAAGCGCCCTTGTCCCCGGCCGAGTCGATGAAGCATCTGAGCGTGCCGGGCGGTTTCCGCGTCGAGTTGTTCGCCGCCGAGCCAGACATTTTCAAACCGATCACCATTACCTGGGATGGGCGCGGCCGCACTTTCATTGCCGAAAGCGTTGATTATCCCAACGACAAGTACCCTGATGGCCAGGGCCATGACCGCATTGTCATCGCCGAAGACAGCGACGGCGACGGCAAGGCCGACAAATTCACTGTCTTTGCCGACAAACTCAGCATTCCGACCAGCATGGTCTGGGCCAATGGCGGATTGATCGTCGCCCAGGCGCCAGACATTCTTTTCCTCAAGGACACAGACGGTGACGGCAAGGCCGATGTGCGCAGGGTGCTGTTCCGCGGTTTTCACATCGACGACACGCACGCTGGGCCGAGCAATCTGCGTCTTGGCCTGGATAACTGGATCTATGCCACAGTCGGTTACGCTGGATTTGAGGGCGAGGTCGGCGGCAAGCACCATCGCTTCCGGCAAGGACTTTTCCGCTTCAAGCCGGATGGCTCGGAGCTGGAATTTCTCGGTTCGACGAGCAACAACACCTGGGGGCTTGGTTTCAGCGAGACGGGCGAAATTTTCTACTCGACAGCCAACGGCGAACATTCATCCTATTTAGCGATCCCTAATCGCTATTTTGAATCGGTGCGCGGCCTGCTTGGCCGAGGCACGGTGCGCATGGCTGACTACTGGAAAATTCATCCCCTAACAGCGATTCGCCAAGTCGATTTCCACGATGGTTTTACCGCCGCGGCCGGGCACGCCGTCTACACGGCCCGGCAATTCCCCCAATCGTATTGGGACCGCATCGCTTTCGTCGCCGAGCCGACCGGCCATCTCGTCGCCATGTGTCTGCTCGACAAGCGCGGTAGCAACTTCGTCACACATGATCGCTTCCATCTGCTGGCCAGTACCGATGAATGGACGGCCCCGATCTTGGCGGAGGTCGGCCCGGACGGCGCGGTCTGGGTGATCGATTGGTACAACTACATCGTGCAGCACAATCCGACGCCGCCTGGTTTCGCGACCGGCAAAGGCAACGCCTACGTTACGCCGCTACGCGACAAGACACATGGGCGCATCTATCGCATCGTCAACGAAACAAGAAAACTGTCGCCGAAGCTCGATCTCGACGAAACAACGCCGGCACGACTCGTGGATGCGCTCAAGAATGACAATATGTTCTGGCGTTTACAAGCGCAGTGGCGGCTCGTGGCACGCGGCAAGAGCGATGTGGCGCCTGCACTTGCCGAACTGGCGGCAGACCCTGGCGCCGGCGACACGGGCGAGAATCTGCCGGCAATTCACGCCCTGTGGACCTTGCATGGACTCGGCGCTTTTGCCAAGCCTGATGCGAAGATGAGCACGCTTGTCGCGAAAGATTTACAACACGCTTCGCCAGGTGTCCGCCGGGCCGCACTCGGCGTATTGCCGCGCCGCAAAGAATCTGTTCAGGCAATCCTCAAAGCCAATCTACTCCAGGACCGTGAGCCGCTGGTACGCCGAGCCGCTTTGCTGGCCCTCAGCGAGATGCCATCCTCGAACGATGCGGGTGCTGCCATCCACGCTTTGTTGCTGACGCCGGAGAACCAAAAAGATCGCTGGGTTCCCCTCGCCGCGACTTGCGCCGCCGCCCGTCATCATGTCGGGTTCCTCTCCGCTTCTCTCGCTGCGAAAGCGAATACCGATTCTCTGCGCCGTGTGGTCCGCATCGTCGCGGAGCACTATGCGCGCGGCACGGATTTTAGCGATTTGAGCGATCTGCTTAATCGTCTGAATGACGCCGACCTCGCCGACGCCGAAGCGTTTCTCGAAGGACTCGCCGCCGGCTGGCCGAAGGACCAGAAACCGAATTTGGAGGAAGCCGCGCGCGACGCCTTGGCCGCGCTGATGCCGCGTCTGGGGCCTAATGGGCAGCTTCATCTCGCTACGCTGGCCGGACGCTGGGGCATGGCCGCACGCTTCGAGAAAGCCTTGGCCAGTTTGCGCAAGACGCTCCTCGTTACAGTCGCCGACACGAAAAAGAGCGAGAAGGAACGTATTGAGTCCGCCCAGCGCCTGGCGCAGATGAACCCGGATCGTGCCGTGCTCGATAGCTTGCTCGCCGAAGTAACGCCGAAAGCCAGTCCGACGCTGTCGTCCGGCATTCTCGACGCAGTCGGACAGGCTACGTCGCCGGAGCTAGCTCCCGCCGTTATCGAACATTGGAACCAGCTCACGCCCCGTCTGCGGCAGATGGCCGTCGCTATTTTGCTGAGCCGACCGGAATGGTCGCGCGTCCTGCTCGATGCACTCGATAAGGGGGCCGTGTCCGCTACAGACCTGAGCTTGGATCAATCGCAGCAATTGACCAATCACCCCGATAAAAAACTGGCTGAGCAAGCTCGCACCATCCTCGCACGCGGCGGCCGGCTGCCCAGCCCGGATCGCAAGAAAGTGCTCGATGAATACATGCCGCTCGTCGAGCAGAGCGGCAATCCACGCAAGGGTTTCGAAGTCTTTAAGAACATCTGCGCCAAGTGTCATCGCCACGGTGATATCGGCGAAACCATCGCCCCCAACCTGACCGGCTTCAACGTCCATCCCAAGAGCAAGATCCTGCAAAAAGTGCTCGATCCAAACAGTTCCGTCGAGGGCAACTATCGCCAGTATACCGTGACCACCAAGGCCGGTCGGGTCATCAATGGCCTGCTTGCTGCCGAGACGCAGACGGCCTTTGAAATCGTAGACGCCGAAGCGAAACGCCACATCGTCCTCCGCGACGACATCGAGGAAATGACCGCCTCCAACCGCACTATCATGCCGGAGGGGTTCGAGAAACAGCTCAGCAAAGACGACATCGTCAACTTGCTGGAGTTTCTGACGGCCAAGGGCAAATATGTTCCTATTCCGCTCGATAAAGTCGCAACCATCTCCAGTGCTCAGGGCATGTTCTACAGCACCGACGCCCGCGAAGAACGCTTGATCTTCCGCGATTGGCAGCCGAAGACGTTCCAGGACGTGCCGTTCCTGCTCATCGATCCGCAGCGCGGCCGCGTCAAAAACGTCATCTTGTTGTACAGCCCCAACGGTGCCATTCCGCCGAAGATGCCCCGGTCGGTGACGCTGCCTTGCAACACGGCGGCGCGAGCCATCCACTTGCTCAGCGGCGTCAGCGGCTGGGGCTATCCCGCTACAGAAAAAGGCACTGTCTCGCTGATCGTGCGTCTGCACTATGCCGACGGCAAGACGGAAGACCACGCTTTGAAAAACGGCGAACATTTCGCCGATTACATCCGCCGCGTTGATGTGCCCGGCTCGCAGTTCGCCTTCGCCCTGCGCGGTCAGCAAATCCGCTACCTGACGATTGCTCCCGAACGCACGGAGACGATCCAGTCAATTGAGCTGCTCAAGGGGCCGGATCGCACGGCCCCGGTGGTCATGGCGGTGACAGTAGAGACGCGATGAGTCGAAGCGGATGCAACCCCGCTCGCCTGGGTTTGTGTCCATTTCCACCGCGTCCCGTATAACGATTTCCATGATTCCACAACCACTGCGTATCGCCATGTGGTCGGGACCGCGCAATATCTCCACGGCGCTGATGCGCTCCTGGGGCAATCGGCCCGATACCTTCGTCTGCGATGAGCCGTTTTATGCTCATTATCTCGTGCAGACCCAGCTGCCGCACCCCGGCGCCGAGGAGGTCATTCGCTGTCAAGAAAACGATTGGCGCAAGGTCGTCGCCTGGTTGACGGGGCCAGTCCCCGAAGGCAAGACTATCTTCTATCAGAAGCACATGGCCCATCACCTGCTGCCGAACATGGGACGCAGCTGGCTCCATGAGGTGACGAACTGTTTCCTCATCCGTCAACCGCGCGAGATGCTGACGTCGCTGTTGCATTTTCTGCCCCAACTGACCCTCGCTGATACTGGACTGCCGCAGCAGCTGGAAATCTTTCGCCACGTTCAGGAACGTACTGGAAGCACGCCGCCTGTTATCGATGCTCGGGATGTGTTAGAGGCCCCCCGACGTATGCTCGGCCTTTTGTGTGACGCCGTGAACGTGCCGTTCATGGAGGCGATGCTGTCGTGGCCGCCCGGACCACGAAAAACGGATGGCGTCTGGGCCAAATACTGGTATGCCGCCGTCGAAAAAACCACGACATTTCAACCGTACACGCCTAAGGACGATCGCGTCCCCGATTCGCTGCGTCCTCTCCTTGCTCAGTGCGAAGAACTGTATCAGCAACTCTATCAGCAACGTCTCCGGCCCTAACCCAAGACACCGATATGCTCCAGCAATTCAACGAAAAGAACCGCGATTTGCTCGTCAACATCAACGGCAAGCTCCTGCACCGCGATCAGGCCGGTATCAGCCCTTTCGATTCGGCGGTGCAAGGCGGCGATGCCGTGTGGGAAGGATTGCGTCTGTACAGCGGCCGCATCTTCAAGCTGCGCGAGCACCTGGATCGACTGCGCAGCTCAGCCCTGGCCCTTGGCTTTGCCGTCATCCCCGCGCATGAGGAAATAATCGAGCAAATCAAGCGGACGCTGGCGGCCAATGGCATGCGCGACGGGGTCCACATTCGGCTGACGCTGACACGCGGCGTCAAGATCACCTCCGGCATGGACCCGCGCCTGAACCAAGCAGGACCAACGCTCATCGTCTTGGCCGAACACAAGCCGCCGGTCTACGATAAGAACGGCATTACGCTCATCACCAGTAGTGTGCGACGGCCACCGCCGGATTGTCTCGACCCGAAAATCCACCATTGCAATCTTCTTCCCTCCATTTTGGCAAAAATCGAGGCCAACGCGGCCGGCGCCGACGACGCCCTCATGCTCGACCTGCGTGGTTTCGTGGCCGAAACCAATGCCACCCATGTTTTCCTCGTGTATCAGGGTGTGGTCTTGACGAGCCGTCTCGTCGCTTGTCCGGAAGGCATCACGCGGGCCACCGTCCTGGAAATCTGCCGCGACACGGGCATTCCTCATCAGGAGCGTGATCTGTCATTGACGGAGGTCTATCGCGCCGACGAGATGTTTTGCACTGGCACGATGGGCGAGCTGGCCCCGGTGATCAAGGTGGACGGCCGAACCATCGGGGCCGGAACGCCGGGAGCGTTGACACAGCGGCTCATGGAGCTATTTCGCCGCCGCACCAACCAGGAAGGCGAGGTCGTCGTTGGCGCTTCATGACCTGGAGAGACTTGTTTCCCGATGCAAGGGAATGTCGGCTGTTCGTCCCTTTCCTCAGATACCTCTGGCCTTTGTGCTCTTACTTTGCACTGTTATGCTCCTCCCTGGGTCGGTATAATAGATTATTAATGCACGTAAAGAGAAAAGGGACTGCGGTGATCCCCGATTTTAACGAGCAAGGCTATCTGCCTCCTGGAATACACGGTGCGACCCTGGATGAGATTGCCCAGCGCTTTGGTGGTGAATCGGAGCTGCGAAAAGTACAGATGCAATCCCTCCGCTGGGTAGTGGATTTGGCCTGTCGCGCCGGCGTGCTCCGTATCATCGTTGATGGAAGTTTCGTGACCGATGTGTACGAACCCAACGATGTAGACTGCGTGCTCTTGATCGGCACCGACTATCCTCGAGATGCAACGGCCGACGACGAGTTGCAGCAAGGTTTGCCGTTCATTCACGCTGAAACAGTGACGCAGGACATATTCGACTATTACGTAAAC
>JAJPIY010000168.1 GCA_021324515.1 Planctomycetota bacterium | reverse complement strand
CCGCTGCGCGACAATACCGGGGCGATCGTCGGCCTGGTCGGCATGAGTCACGACATTAGCGATCGCAAAAAGATGGAAGAGCAATGGCGCCAGGCGAAGGAAGCGGCGGAGATCGCTAACCGAGCCAAAAGCGAGTTCCTGGCCCGTATGAGTCACGAGATTCGCACGCCTATGAATGGCATTCTCGGCATGACGGAATTGGCCCTCGACACCGAACTGACGGCCGAACAGCGCGAATATCTGCAAATGGTCAAGTCCTCGGCAGACGGTCTGCTCCGCATCATCAACGACATTCTGGATTTTTCAAAGATCGAAGCGGGCAAACTGGAATTAGTGCCGTCGCCCTTCGCCCTACGAGAAAGCCTGAACGAGACGCTGCGCCCCTTGGCTGTACGCGCCCAACAAAAGGAGTTGAAATTGACCTGGACCATCTGCCCCAATGTACCGGAGCGATTGGTGGGCGACCTCGGCCGACTGCGTCAAGTCCTCGTCAACCTCGTCAGCAACGCCATCAAGTTCACCGAGCGCGGCGAAGTAAGCGTTTCCATCCGAAGGGAAGGGACAGAGGACAAAACCCCAAAACCAGAAGGGACCACGCCCTTACCGGATTCCTGTAGACTGCATTTCGAGGTGAGGGATACCGGCATCGGCATTCCCGTAGACAAGCAGCGAATCATCTTCGAACCGTTCGAGCAGGTGGAGGGCGGCGAGGACCGCCGCTACGGCGGCACGGGCCTGGGATTGGCAATCGCCTCCCAGCTGGTGGCATTGATGGGCGGAAAGCTGGAAGTGGAAAGTCCGCTGGCAGAAGCGGCCGATCGCCGTCACGGGCCAGGCAGCCGCTTCTCCTTCACCGTGCCGTTCGCCCTGGAGCCAGGGGCCGACCAGCCAACGCCGGCTGCCCTGGTCGAGCCGATCCAGGCATCGGCAAGTACGGCAGGAGAGCGTCCCCTGCGTGTGCTCTTGGCCGAAGACAACGTCGTCAATCAGCGCCTGGTGGTGCGCATGCTGGAGAAGCGCGGCCATTCTACCCTCGTCGCTTGCAACGGCAAGGAAGCCCTGGCCTTGCTGGAGCGCGAGCCAGTCGATCTGGTGTTGATGGATCTGGAGATGCCGCAAATGAGTGGTTTCGAGGCCACAGCTGCCATCCGTGCCCGCGAGAGGGAGACCGGCCGGCATGTTCCCATCCTGGCGTTGACGGCCCACGCCATGAAGGGCGACCGCGAACGCTGTTTGGCTGCCGGCATGGACGGCTATGTCGCCAAGCCCATTCAAGCCCGCGAATTGTATCAAGCAATTGCTGAATTGGTTCCGAACGCGGCCCTGGCCGAGAAGGCCGTTACTCCGGCCCCCGTGGTCCACGATCGCACGGAAGCACTGGCGCATGTGGGCGGCGATGCCGAATTGCTGGGCGAATTGACCGAAGTTTTCTTGCGCGATTGTCCACGTATGATCGAGGAAGTGATCGATGGGCTTTGCGCCGGCGACGCGGACAAGGTCAGACGCGGAGCGCATTCGATCAAAGGCGCAGTCAGCATTCTCGGCGGCAAAGCCGCGTTCGAGGCCGCCTTGCGTTTAGAGACCTTGGCGCGCCAAGGCGACCTCAGCCAGGCCGAATCCGCCTGGCAAGCGCTGCGGCATGCCCTGGAACAATTTCAACACGTTTTGAAAAGGGAGTGATTGCCCCATAAGATAGGATCGTTCCTCTTCAACCAAAGCAAGGAGGGGCTTTTATGTCTCAGGCAACGCTGACTCGTCCCTCGTTGGCCGAACGCTATGCGGCCGCCTTCCCGCTCTCGCGGAAATTACATGAACAGGCCCGCGGCGTTTTTCCCAACGGCGTCACCCACGATGCGCGGCATTTGCTGCCGTTTCCGGTGTACGTCGAACGTGCTCAGGGTGCCCATAAATGGACCGTGGAAGGCCGTGAGCTGATCGATTATTGGTCCGGCCACGGTGCGCTTCTTCTGGGTCACGGCCATCCTGCCGTGGTCGAGGCGGTGCAACGGCAGATGGAAAAGGCGACCCATCCCGGCGCGTGCCACGAGCGCGAGATCGAATGGGGGCGGTGGGTGCAGCGGCTGGTGCCCTCGGCCGAACGCATACGTTTCACGGCATCGGGCACCGAAGCGACGATGATGGCCCTGCGGTTGGCGCGCCTCTTCACCGGCCGGCCGCGCGTCCTCAAGTTCGCCGGGCATTTTCATGGGTGGAACGATTTCCTCTTCCCCGGCGCGGATGCGCCTTATGACGCCGCCGTGCCGGGCATCCCTGCCGAAGTGGCCCAAAATACCGTCATCCGGCCGGCCAACGACCTCGACGCCGTGGAACAGACGCTGCGCGCGGACCCGCAGATCGGCTGCGTCATCCTCGAACCGACGGGAGGCCACTGGGGACAAGTCCCGATTCGGGGGCCGTTCTTGCAGGGGTTGCGCGCGATCACGGCGCGGTACGACCGCTTGCTGATTTTCGATGAGGTCATCACTGGCTTCCGCGTTTCCCCCGGTGGAGCGCAGGGCCATTATGGCGTCAAGCCAGACCTGACGACGCTGGCGAAGATCTTGGCCGGCGGTCTGCCCGGTGGCTGCGTCGCCGGACGCGCCGACATCCTCGCCCACCTCGAATTTCGACCGGATAAGGCGAAAATGCGCCACCCTGGCACCTTCAACGCCAATCCGTTGTCGGCTTCTGCTGGCATCGCCACACTGCAAATCGTCGCCCAGGGGCAGGCTTGCGCTCGTGCCAACGCCATCGCCCAGCAATTGCGGCAGCGCCTCAACGCCTTGTTCGCTGCGCGCGGCGATGCGTGTGTGGCTTACGGCGAGTTTTCCTGCTTCAAATTGCTGCTCGGTTACAAAGGACCGCGGCCGACAGGCGACGATTTCGTTCCCTATGACGGAGCATTGGATCAACTCCAGAGACCCCCGGACACCAAGCTGAGCCATGCGTTCCGCCAAGGCATGTTGTTGCACGGGGTCGATCTGATGGGATTGGGAGGGATGACGACGGCGGCGCACACCGAAGCGGATGTCGAGCAAACCGTGGCCGCTGTGGCCAGCACGCTGGATCTGTTATCTGACGCGGGGTTGATGTAGTGGCTTCGTCCTCTGCGCCCCAAAGGCATTCCGTGGGGGCGCAGAGGACGGATGACAAAACGGCTTGTTTGTTGCGTTACAATGTATACTGGACGCGGGAGAAACGGACACAAACCTTGGCGAGCGGGGGGTGTCAACCCCCCGGTTGCGTCCCAAGGGCGAGCGGGGGGTGTCAACCCCCCGCTCGCCAAGGCGTCTCCCCGGGCCCAAGATAAGATAGAGGGACTTGGTATTCTCTTCGATTCAGGCAAAACAATCTTATGCCGCGCGATTATTATGAAGTGCTGGGCGTGCCTCGCAACGCCTCTGAGGCCGACATCAAGAAGGCGTATCGCAAATTGGCCCGCCAGTATCACCCGGATCGTAACCCCGGCGATAAGCAGGCCGAAGCACGTTTCAAGGAAGTACAAGAAGCCTACGAGGTGCTCAACGACAAGGCCAAGCGGGCGCAGTACGACCGTTTCGGTTTCGCTGGTCCCGGCTTCGGCGGACAAGGGCCGTTCCGCGCAGAAGGAGGACCAGCCGGCTTCGAGTTTCAGGGGATCAATCCCGAAGATCTGGAAAGCATTCTTGGCGCTTTCGGCGG
>JAJPIY010000289.1 GCA_021324515.1 Planctomycetota bacterium | reverse complement strand
CCGTGGCGCTGCCCCAATATCCGCGCGTCATGCTGCCGATCATCTTGTATAACTTAGTACAACACCTCGTGGCCGGCAGTATTGACTTCCTATTCTTCCGCCGCTTACCGCTAAATACCGAAGAAGACCATCATGAATTACGACAGGGGCTACACGAATAGCATAAAAGCTAAGAGAGAAGAGGCCACTAACTCTAAAAACGTTGGACGAAGAACTTTATCCACCTTGAAATAGGCGACGCCCCTCTGGCCTCGGTCTGGACTTTCTCGTTTCTCGCACCGTATAATCCGTACATTGGTTAATATGGTTGACGCCATGGCCGATCCGCTCATCACACTGACGACTGATTTCGGCACCGGCTCTCCCTATGTTGCCGCCGTCAAAGGGGTCATTCTCGCTCTCAATCCGGAAGTGCGCCTCGTCGATCTCAGCCACGACATTCCCGCCCAAGATCTGCGTCAGGCCGCCTTTTTCCTCGCCACGACGCTGCCGTATTATCCGCCGGAGACGTTGCATGTCGTCGTCGTGGATCCCGGCGTCGGCAGCCAGCGCTCCATTCTCTACGTCGAGGCGGCCTACGTGCGGCTGCTGGTGCCGGACAACGGCTGCTGGACATGGTTGCTAAACAGCGAGCGGAGACGGACGCGCGTCATCCGTTTGACCGAAAAGCGTTTCTGGCGCAACCGCGTCAGCGCCACCTTTCACGGCCGCGACATCTTCGCTCCTGTCGCCGCCAATCTGAGCCTCGGACTCGATCCCCGCGAATTGGGACCGATCGTCTCCGACTGGGTACGTCTGGAGCGCCCTGTGCCGCGCTACGAGGCCAACAACATCACCGGCGAAGTGCTTTATGTGGATCGTTTTGGCAATCTTATCACCAATATTCCCGGCGAGGCGCTGACACGAGACGATCAGCCCAAGCGCGTCCGCATCGCTGGCGTTGAGGTGCCTCGCATCGTTCGCACCTACTCCGAGGTTGAACCGGGCGCCCTTCTGGCCCTGGTGTCCAGTTCCGAGTTTCTGGAAGTGGCCGTCAACCAGGGCAATGCCGCTCGGCAATTGAACGTAGGGGTGGGCGCCCCGGTCCTTCTTGAATGGCAGACGTGATCTTCGTTTCGCTTTATAGGAACGGCATGACTCCCAGCCGCCAACAACTCGAGCAATGGGACCGCGATCACCTCTGGCATCCGTTTACACCGATGCAGACCTATGCCGCCGACAAACCGCTTATCATTGCCGCGGCGCGCGGCTGTTTCCTCATCGATCTGGACGGCCGCGAGTATCTCGACGGCGTCTCGTCGCTGTGGTGCAACGTCCACGGCCACCGTGTGCCGCAGCTCGACGCCGCCCTGCGGGAACAGCTCGACGCCGTGGCCCACAGCACCCTGCTGGGCCTTAGCAATGTGCCGGCCATTCGGTTGGCGCGACGGCTCGTCGAATTGGCGCCGCCGGGGTTGAATCACGTCTTTTTCTCTGACGACGGCGCCACCGCGGTCGAAGTGGCGCTGAAGATGGCGTTTCAATATTGGCGGCAGTGTTCCCGGCCGCGCCCGGAGAAAACGCAGTATCTCGCCCTGCACGGCGCCTATCACGGCGATACGCTCGGCGATGTCAGCGTCGGCGATATTGAGCGCTTCCACGGTCTGTTTACTCCTCTATTGTTTCCTACAGTTCGCGCTCCTGCACCTTATTGTTACCGTTGTCCGCTCGGTCTGGAGCGTTCGCGCTGCCGCATCGATTGCGCTCAGGAATTGGCGGAGTTAGTGCGGCGGCACGCGGACAGGTTGGCAGCAGTAGTCATCGAGCCCTTGGTACAAGGAGCAGCGGGGATGATTACGGCGCCGGAGGGCTATCTGCGGCAAGTCCGCGAAGTGACGCGCCGCCAGGAGGTGCTGCTCATCGCCGATGAGGTGGCGGTGGGATTTGGCCGCACCGGCACGATGTTTGCTTGCACGCAAGAAGACGTGGTCCCGGATTTCCTGTGTCTGGCCAAGGGGCTGACCGGTGGTTATCTGCCGTTGGCGGCGACATTAACGACCGATGAAGTCTACAATGCCTTCCTTGGCCCCCCAGAGGCGGGGCGGACGTTTTATCATGGCCATACCTACACCGGCAATCCGTTGGGCGCCGCCGTCGCGCTGGCCAATCTCGATCTCTTGCAAGCACCCTCCGGATTAGCGGCGCTGCCGGCAAAGATCGAACGCCTGCGCAAACAGTTGGATCGCTTGTGGGAGATACCAAGTGTCGGCGACATTCGCCAGAAGGGGCTGATGGCAGGCATTGAGCTGGTGCGCAACCGGGCGACCAAGGAGCGCTTTGCCGCCGAGCAGCGGATGGGAGCGCGTTTCTGTCGGCTGGCGCGCGAACAAGGCGTGCTGTTGCGGCCGCTGGGCGACGTGATCGTCGTTATGCCGCCCTTAGCAATCGACTTGCCATTGCTGGACCATTTGGGCGATGTCCTTTACAATTGTGCCAAGGCCCTTTAGGCTGTCCCTAGACCCTCACCGGCGAAATGCATGAACCGCGCCACCGCTTCCTTTCCCGCGCTGCAACGGCCCACCCGCGTGCGTTACGGCGTCCTCGGCTTCGCTTGCGCGTTGTCGATGATTACCTACCTGGACCGCGTCTGTTTTGCCACCGTCGCCCCGTATATCGAAAAAGAATTCACCCTGAGCAAACAACAGCTGGGGTGGTTATTTACGGCCTTTGCTTTGGCCTATGCGATGTTTGAAGTACCGAGCGGTTGGATGGGCGATGTCTTCGGTCCCCGCCGCACCCTTATTCGCATTGTCTTGTGGTGGTCGGTGTTCACCGCCCTGACCGGCGTGATCTTTCCCACGCCCTCTTTACCGTGGCTGGCCTTCGCGGCCATGTTTCTGGTCCGTTTCCTGTTTGGCATGGGAGAGGCCGGCGCTTACCCCAACATCGCCCGATCGCTCCATAATTGGTTCCCCTTCGAGGAACGTGGCTTCGCTCAAGGGACGGTGTGGATGGCAGGCCGTCTCGCGGGCGGTCTGTCCTCCTTCGCCGTGCTGGCCTTGATGATCCACACGATAGCGCCAGACGGAACACCCGTTATCTTGTGGCGACACGCTTTCTGGATCTTCGGCAGCCTGGGCGCGGTCTGGTGTGCGGTCTTCTGGTGGTGGTTCCGCGATCGTCCGGAGCAGCATCCCCGTGTCAATCCGGCGGAATTGGCCCTCATTCGCGGGAGAACATTTGCAGAGCGCGTGTACAAATCTTGGCGCAAGGAGCCTACGCTCTCGGAGAAGAGCGGCGCTCAGGGAGCTTACGCTCCCCATTCAAAGGAAGAAAGCGACCCGTTTACGGCCGAGGAAGAGATGCTGGTTCAGGAAGGTGAAACCCATACCAACGTGCCGTGGCTCCGGCTGTTAGGCAGCGCCAATCTATGGGCCTTGTGTCTGATGTATTTCTGCGCCTCTTATGGTTGGTATTTCAACATTACTTGGCTGCCGAAATATCTGGAAAGCACCTATGGCGTCTCGCAGGAGACGCATGGCTTCTGGACCATGAGCTTGCTCTCGGGGTTGCCGCTTTTGCTCGGTTCGCTGGCCTGTCTGTGCGGCGGGCTGTTGACAGACGCCTTCATCCGCCGTACCGGTGACCGCAAATGGGGCCGACGCTTGTTCGGAGCTTTGGGGCACAGTGTCTGCGCTCTGTGCTATTTCGTTAGCCTAGGCGCTTCCTCGCCGTGGTTGTTTGTTTTGGCCATCGCCCTGGCGGCGTTTTGGAACGACTTAACGATGGGGGCCGCTTGGGCCAGCTGCATTGATATTGGGGGACGCTATTCGGGTATCGTTTCCGGCTGTATGAACACGATCGGCAACCTGGGCGGCGCCGCTGCCGGCATCGCTACGGGCCTGGTACTCGATCACTTCAAGCCGCATGGCTGGACGGTCAATTTCCTTATTTTCGGCAGCGTGTACGTGGCGGCCACGCTCCTGTGGCTGCGCTTCGATGCCACCACACCAATCGTGCCTGCCGATTCCTAGGGCGGCTTCTCACGAGTCGCTCAGATTGCCGTTGGAAACATGCAGCTTGTTCAGATGCAGTAACAGCGCAGTCAAGTCGCCAATCGTCAGGCCGCTGAAGATGGCGTCGATGGCCGCTTCATTAGCCCCCCCATCGTACTGAGGCGAGTTGGGATTGCCCACATTATTGAAAATGGAGGCAAACTTTGTCGAACCATGAATCTCGTAGGAGATCGATCCGATAGCGGCAAGGATCCCCTTGACGGAGCCGTTGACGTCCAGGTCGGTACCAAGTCCGGCGTCGCCGATTTCTCCGGCGGAGACGATAGCGCTGGTATTGCTCATGCCGCCATTGATGTTGATGTTGCCGAGAATGCCCTGACGCCCGGCGCCGAGATTATTGGGCGCACCCTGGGCGGCGATTCGGCCGCTCAGACCGCCGTTGATGAAAATGTCGCCGTAGATGTTCCCCAGGACGACCACGTCTCCAGAAAATCCCCCATTGACGGCCAGCCCGCCGACTCGCTTCAAGCTGGACGGGTCGAGATAGCCCAGATTGCCTCCAGCCGCAAGGACGCCGCTGAAGCCGCCGTTCCCATGGACTTGACTGACAAGATCGCCCGCACTGATGATCTCTCCAGAGATGCCGTCGGAAGCCTGGATCGTGGTGACGCCGAGGACGTGGCCATTGGAAGTCAAAACGCGACCGAGATTGCCCGTGGTCGTCTGGATCGTACCGCTGATGCCGCCGTTGGCCATGATGTTGCCGAAAATGCTTGGTGCCGTAATGTTGGCCTCGATACCCTGCGGCGCTTGTAGGATCAGGTCGCCCAGGGCGTCGCTGCTTGTGATCGAAGCGGCGATTGGCTGCGCCGTCTGAATCGATCCACCGGCGCCGGTAAGATGGATAGTTTGAATGAGAGAAGGATCGTCATCGTCGTCGTGATCTCCGTGTTTGTCGTCGTCATTGGGAATGGTCACAGTCGTCTGGGCGAGAACCGGATTGCTTGCACCGATCACATTGCCCTCGTTGCCGAGCAAGACAACACGCGGATCGAAATGCCCCTTCGCGTCGCCGTCGTCATCGTTCGGGCCGGTATCAAGGAACAGCGCGACCGGCTGACTCAAGCCTTGCCCTGTTTGACCAGCGGCGGCCAGGAACGTGTTGTTGGCCTGGACGATAGCGGTCCCTGGCGCGAGCAGCTGGGCGGCGTCCCAGGGCGTGGCGTCTGTTGCCGCGACTGTCACGGTCCTGGTTGGATCATGAGGAGCAGGACAGTCCTCCGTGATGGAAGCGAACGATACCGCCTCGATGCTGGCCGCCGTTACGCTGCCGGACGGGGCATTGCCCATGATGCCCACACCAGCGAGAGCAGTGCCGGGCAAATACACCCCATTCACGTTGCTGGGAATGCCGATTTGGCTGTAATCACCTGTATAAGGCGCCAAGTTTCCCTCAATGAGCACATTGCGTATATGGGCCGGGGCGGCGCCTACGTTGGTGAGTGCCGCCAGATCGAAACCAGAACCTGGAGCGGCGGAACTGCTCAACAGCTCCACATCATAACTGCCGGTATTGGCGCCGTCATTGACGGCCAAGGTGAGCTGAGCATCATTGCTATTCGGGTTGTGGTCATAGACGTAGCTGACAGATTGCGGAAGCGAGCCGCCTGGCGTGGCTGGCGCCAACTCCAGTTGGCGCGTAACACCGCCCTCAACAACCTTGAGCATCTGAGGATTGCCTGGCGCATTCTTCGCAATAAGGGAGTCGATGGTCCCAGCAATCAAAACGCCGGAAAAGACCGAGACACTAAGATTGCTCACTGTTCCAGTGGCCGTGATAGTGCCGAACGCGCCGATACTTGAGACCGACATCGTAGAAATCGTGTTAGCCGACACTGTACCCAAATTCGTGCCGATGGTGGTATTGGTGATTGTGCCCGAACCGGGGTTGTTATCCTTCACCGCGACGAAGGTGCCCTTGTTGGTGCCAATGTGTACGTTGCTGACGGTGCCCTGACCCGCGGCACTGATGGCACCGCTGTTGGTACTCACCGACATGGTGGAGATGGAACCCGCACTGACCGTGCCGCTGTTGGTGCCGATGGTGGTGCTGGTCATCGTGCCGGAACCGGCATTGCTGTCCTCCACCGCCGCAAACGTACCCGTGCTGGTGTTCGTACCAATGCTGACATTCGACGTGGTGCCCTGACCCGACGCCCGGATCTTCCCACTGTTGGTATTGACGGACATGGTGGCGATCGAACCCGCCGATACCATACCACTGTTGGTGCCGACAAGCGTGTCGCTCATTATCCCAGAGCCAGACGTACTGTCTTCCTTGGCTACAAACGTACCCTTGTTCTTGTTGATCGTCACATGGCTGGTGGTCCCCTGACCCGCCGCACTAATGGCACCACTGTTGGTCGATACCGACATGGTGGATATGGAGCCCGCACTGACTGTACCGCTGTTGGTGCCGATGGTGGTACTCGTCATCGTGCCGGAACCGGTATTGCTGTCCTCTACTGCCGCAAACGTCCCCGTGCTGGTGTTGGTGCCAAT
>JAJPIY010000023.1 GCA_021324515.1 Planctomycetota bacterium | reverse complement strand
CGGGTTTGCCGTTGTCGGCGTTGCCGGCGTTGGGCTTTGGACAGGCGGTTGCGTCGGGGCTTGCGTATACTGGCCATCGCGGCCTCCTTGTCGGGCATACGGGATGAATAACGTCCCCGTAATGTCTACAAGGAGGCTCGCTTTTTGGTCAGCTGACGATTCAAAAAAGGGCACAAGTCGAGCTAAGCAATGGTCAAGCGGCTGTCGCTTACGCTTCCGGTTCGCGCCCCTTCATTATCCATTGCTGCGTTCCAACTCGCGCAGGTAATCGAGCGCTTCCTCGAGCGTACACACAGCGGCCCCCGGCACGCGGCCGCCGACATCGCATTCGTGCAGCAGCATCAACTCCTCGAAGTCTGGCGATGCTTCCAACTCGCGCCGCAGCCGAGCGCCTAGTTTGCCCTCGCGATAGGCGTGGGCGTGCATGTGGTGCTCGATGAAGAAGCGCGTCCGCTCGGTAATGAGGCCGTCCAGCGCTTGCAAGCCGGCCTCGACGTGACGGCTGCGGTCCAGGCCCTTGCCGACATCGTGCAAGAGCGCCGCCAACAGAAACTCCTCATCGTAAGGCCGACGCTCCCGCGCCAACTCGAACACTTGCAGCGAGTGATACAACACGTCGCCTTCGGGATGATGCCGCGGCGACTCCTGCACCCTTTCCAAGGGCGCCAGCAACATGCGAAACACAGGATACGGGTCTGGAGCAGATTCGGCGGCTTGCAAGTGCTCGTCGAGGTCCAGGTCCGGATATTCACGGGCCAAAAGCTCCTCCAATTCGCGGATCGAAGCACGCTCGATGGCCTTGCCGGTGATGGAGCTTTTGAAGACGTAGTGCGCCTTGTCTTCCGGGTAGACAGTCAATTCAAAGTTGAAACGATCATATACATGAATATGCGTGAAAATGCGGACCTCGCCGTGCTTGAGCACCTGCTTGCGTTCAACGTCGTACTGGCAGCCGGCCTGTCCGAGCACGTCGGTAATGAGGGCGGGACTGTCGCAAAAAACATGCAGATCGATGTCGGAGCCTTTGCGGACATGGCCGGTCATGACGCTGCCGATGAGCCGCGGCCGGAACCGCCGCAACAGCCGCATCATCCGCAGGGCTTCCAGGCGCATGGCGCGCAGGTTTTCGGTGCGTTTGTCGCCTTCGTGCAAACGGGCGAACCGTTGGATTTGCTCGCGGATCTCGGCGTTGGAGGGCAGGTCTTCGGGTTTGACGCTGCGGCGGCAGAGCCGCTTGGCAGCCTTGCGTTTGGCAGTGAAATATTCCGATTCCACGCGTTCGTACATCAGGCGTGCGGCTTCCAGAGCAATCGCCTGACGCAGTTTGCCATCACTCATCCTTTCGTGCGCCGTTATCAAGCCCATCAGTGCGGCGCGGGGCTGGGGAAATAGTTCTCCTTTCTTATTTTACCACGAAATCATTGCGGACGGCTATGTCCTTGGCGTTTGTATTTCTCCAGAAGTGTTGTCAGGCGCTGGACGATTTCCGGCTTTTGCAGCCACAGGTTGTTTTGTTCACGGGGATCATCGTCGAGGTTGTACAATTGCCCTTGGGCTTCACCGGGTTTGGGCTTGATGTCGCGTGGTGCGCTGAAGCCGTGCGAACCGAGCGCCAGCGCCAATTTCCACGGACCTTGCCGGATAGCAAAAGTGCCGTCGCCGGAATGATGAACGATGGCCTCTCGGATCGGTTTGTCCAGCTTAGCGCCGCGGAGCACGGGCAGGATGTTGTAGCTATCCTCCCCGGCATCATTGGGCAGCTTGGCGCCGACCACGGCAGCGAGCGTGGCCAGCACATCCGTGAGACAGATCAGTTCTTTGCTTGTGCTGCCGGCCGCGATATGGCCGGGCCAGCGCACCAGGAACGGTACACGATGGCCCCCCTCCCAAATGTCCGCTTTTTGGCCGCGCAGATCGCCGTTGGCGCGATGGCCCCATGTTGCGATGTCCTCGGGCGTCCAGGGAGCACCGTTGTCACTGGTGAAGATCACGAGGGTATTGTCGGACAGCTTGCCATCCTCGAGCGCCTGGAGCACACGGCCGACGCTGGCATCGACCTGGACCACGAAATCGCCGTAACGGCCGGCCTGGCTCTTGCCGAGGAATTCCGCGGTCGGCATCCACGGCGTATGCGGCGCCGTCAGGGCGAAGTAGAGGAAGAAGGGTTTGGCCGCCGACTGCTTACGGATGAAATCGAGCGCTTTTGTGGTGAGTATCGGCAGGACATCGATGTGCTTAAAATGCGGCGCGATAGCACCAGCACGCCAGAAATCGCCTTCCTGATGGTTCAGCTTTCGTCCTTCAATCGTCGCCGTCGGCGCTTCGGTCACGCCCTCGTTCTCGATGAACACGTAGGGAGGCATGTCCAGCGAGGCGGGGATGCCGAAGTACCAGTCGAAGCCGACCGAGCGAGGACCGGGACGCAGCGGTTTGCTGTAATCCGTCTTGGCTTCCTTGCCGAGTCCCAGGTGCCATTTGCCGATGCCGGCGGTGACGTAGCCGTGCTGCTTGAGCAGCGAGGCTACGGTCAAGCGCTTCGGCTCGATCAAGAACGGCGAGTAGCCGTTCAGCACGCCTCGCTTCAAAGAGGTGCGCCAGCAGTAGCGGCCGGTCAGCAGACCGTAGCGCGTCGGGGTGCAAACGGCACAAGGAGTATGAGCGTCGGTGAAGCGCATGCTCTGCGCTGCCAGACGATCGAGATTCGGCGTGGGAATTTTCGAGTGCTTGTTGTAACAGTGCAAATCGCCATAGCCCAGATCATCGGCAAGGATAAGCACGATGTTAGGCAGGTCCAGTTTCTCCACCGCCGATGCCTTGTGGGGACAAGACAAGAGGAACATGCCGAGAAGGGCCAACAAAGTCAATCGACGCAACAAGTTTTGCTGAAAAGTATACATGGTTCGTCCTGTATCGGGGTGGCTTCCACGCCAGGCGGCAACGCAAACAGGAGGCCGCTCCTCCCTTGCACTGCGTATGGACGTCGGAACAACCTGTGATGCCCAATATTGCCTGTCGCCTTCGGCTCGTCAATGCTCCTTCCCATTTTATTCGCAACGTCGTAGCAAAGGCCGCTTTCCGCTGGCGATCGGATCTGCTATCTTGAGCACATTCCCGGATCTTTCGCATTGCGAGAATGAGAACGCTTCATGGCACTTGATCTTTACGAACCGTGCAGCTGCGGCAGCGGCAAAAAATTCAAATGGTGCTGTCACCCTATCTTCATCGGCATCAATCGTGCTTGGGAACAGGAAGCGGGTGGTCAACATGAGACGGCCCTGCGTCTGATGGATGAGGTGGTGCGCGAGCATGAGGGCAATCCGGAAGCCTGGGGCCAAAAGGCCCGCCTGCTCTACACCCAAGGCAAGGTCGAGGAAGCGGAGAAAGCCTTGCAGAAAGCCTTCGAACTCAATCCCAACTATCCCGCTGGCTTGCTGCTCCGCGCTTACATCCGTTTTCAGGAGGGCGAGATACGCGGTGCGTTGTCGTTGGCGCGGCGCGCGGCAGAAGCGTATCACCCCGATGCCCGATCTCAGTTGGCGGAGGTCTATTTGCTCATTTTCGAGTGCGAGATGCGGATGAATCGGCCGGTAGCGGCCCGCGCTGCCTTGCGCTTGGCCCAGCGGTTCTCGCCGGGCGAAGAAGAGGTACAGAAAACCTTCGATACGCTCTTCGGGCCGGAAGGCCGCCTGCCTGCGGCAGCCCGGCGTGATTACGTCTTCCGCCCTGTCAAGAAAGGCACGCCGCTCCCGAACCTCGATACCCCGCGGCTGAGCGACCTGGTACAGGCCTTTGAGCGATTGACGACTCTCTCTTCTTCCTCGAAAGAGGACGACGCGGCGGTGTGGTTCAATCTCGGTTTGGCCCGCGCCTGGCTCGGCGACAACTCCGCCGCCCTGGAGGCGCTGGGGCGCTATGTCGAACGGGAAGCCGACGAAGCCGCCGCGGGCGAGGCGGCCGCCCTCATGGAAGTCCTCCGCTGCGGCGCAGGGTTGGAAGACGAGGGCGATTATCAAGAACACGCTTTCACGTATCCATTCCGCGATCCCCAACCGGTCGTCAATCTCTTGCAGGAGTGGGAGCGCAGCCGGCGGCTTGTTCCCCTTCAATCGCCGCAGGAAGGCATGTTCCTCGGTCTGGTGTTAGAGCTGAGCACGGCCGGCCTCATTACCGTCGGGGCGCCGCCCTCAGATGCTGGTCGCCTGGCCGGTTATGTTATTGTCCTTGGTAATCTCTTGCAAGTTACCAGCCCGTTGTAAGAACCATTCGATCGGCTGCGCGACGAAGTACGGCAACGCTTGGCCCTGGGCTTGACCGAAATTCAAGAACGACGGATGCCAATGCATTTCCAGGACGTAACAGCCGAGGCGCTGTTATTTCCACTCAAAAAGACAGAAGACAGCACCCAGCGCGTGCTGGAGCATGTGCAGAAGTACTACGAAGAAACGTGGATTCACAAGCCGCGCCGCGCTCTGGCCGGCAACACGCCTGTCGACGCGGCTGCTCATCCGATCCTGCGCAAGCACCTCCGCGGCGTGATTCAGTTCCTTGAGGATTGCGCCAAGGGCAGCATGATCGCCGGTTACGACTTCGGCCGTCTGCGCCGTAAGCTCGGCCTAGTCGGTGCGACCGGCGTCGCGCCGTCCTCCTCGGCCGCGTCCGACATCGCGGCGATGGGGACCGCGGAACTGGCCAAACTCGATGCGGCCCATCTATCCGACGAACAGCTCGAGCAGGCGTATCAGGCAGCGGTCAAGCTTGATGCCGAGGAGTTGGCGGCGAACTTCGCGCGGCAGCTGATTGCTCGCCCGGTGCATCCCGAGCGGACGGATCGTTTCCCCTGGTACTCGTATTTGGCGCAGTATGCCCTGCGGAACGGCGACAACGATGCCGCCCTGGATTACATCAACGAGGGTGAAAAAGTCGACTGTGAACACAACCAAGGCCGGCGGCGCAACGATTATGAACTGCGCCGCGGCCAGATCTATGCCAAGCGCGGCGAAGTCGAGCAAGCCGCCGAGGTGTTTCAGCGCTTGATCGAGCGTGTGCCCAATAATTTCCGTTATCGCGGCAGCGCTGCCGAAGCTATGCTATCGTTATGTCAGCCCGCACGCGCGCTGCGCTTTGCCGAGGAAGGCATCGCCGCTGCGCGACAGGCGAACGACCGCGATTCCGAGCAATATCTCCTGGAATTGGCGGCCGCAGCGAAAAAACAGATGGGATGAGGCCGCAAATTAGCCACAGCGGAACACAGATAAACAGAGATGAAATAATTTAATTTTTCATCCGTGTTTATCTGTGTTCCGCTGTGGCTAATTTGAGAGAGAAACCAACGGATGCATCCGTTACACAGCAAAGTTGCGCTGATCACCGGCGGTTCGTCGGGGATTGGCCGAGCTACGGCCTTGCGTCTGGCTTCCTTTGGCGCTCGCGTCGCCGTCGCGGCGCGCACCGTGGCGGCGCTGGAGGAGACCGTGCGCCAAGCCGAGGCCCTCGGCGTCGAAGCGTTGGCTGTGCCGACCGACGTAACCGACATCGAACAGTGCCGCCGTGCGGTCGAAACCACGGTGGCGCATTTTGGCCGGCTGGATGTGCTGGTTTGCTCCGCCGGTGTGTCCATGCGCGGCCTGTTTGCCGAGGCCGAGCCAACTGTCCTCGAGCAGGTCATGCGCGTCAACTTTTTCGGCACCCTTTATCCGACCTATTTCGCCATACCGCACATCAAGCGTTCGCGGGGCTCCCTCGTAGCCATCAGCAGTTTGACCGGCAAACGCGGTACGCCATCTTATGCCATCTACAGCGCCAGCAAGTTCGCCGTGCGCGGCCTGTATGAGAGTTTGCGTCTGGAATTGGCCCGCGAGGGGGTCCACGTCGGCGTCGTCTCCCCCGGCTTTGTAGCCACGCCCTTGCGGCAACGCGTCCTCGACACCAGCGGCCGGCCCTGGCCGACGCCACCGACGCCTCCCTTCCGCATCTGGCCCCTCGAAAAATGTGTCGATCGCATCATCCGCCTCATCATCAAACGCCAACCGCAGGCCCTGGTCGCCCGGCCCTTCGTCACCCCTTTCCTTGCCCTTGATGAAATCACCGGCGGCCGACTCGGCGACTGGTATCTCAGTGGCAAATTCTTGTAGTCCGAAAGGACGTGTACCGATAGGTAACAGGAAGGAGAAGGATCTCTCGCCGGAACACAGGGAGGAGACAGCATGTTCACGGCGCTGTACGCATTCATCGCCTCGGCGGGCCTTGTTTGCACTCCGACTGGCGGAGCGCCGGTCCCGCCAGCTCTTCCGGAAAGTCCCTACGGCTACCTCTGGTTCTATCGGCCCGACGGCCGCGGCGGCACTATCAAAGAAGTCTGTCCCTATGTACCGCACGAAGCCGATATTCTCTTCTTCGACGACATGAGCAAATTTTGGGAATTTCTTTACCATATCGGCCATACCGCCCCGCCCTTCCATACCGGCATTATGTTCCGCAAACCTGACGGCGCCTTCCATGTTCTGGAATCGGGACCAGATGACACCTTGCACGTGTATCTGCTCGAAGCACGCCACCGGCTCCATACCTTCCAAGGCATTCTGCAAATTCGCCGCTGCAAGGTGCCGTTGACCAAAGAACAATCCTGCACCTTGACCAACTTCGCCCTGGCCCAGGAAGGCAAGCGCTACGCCATGTGGCGCCTGCTCCTGCAAGGCACGCCGATCAAAACGCGCGGTGGACCGTTGCGGTGCTCGCTGGCCCACACACGCTACAATCGCTGCCGCTGGCTCTGCACCGAGATCGTCGTCGCCGCCGCCGAGTTGATCGGTCTGATGGACCCCAACGTCATCAAGGCAAGCAATACTTATCCGCTCGATATTTTAGACGATCATATGTACGATCTGTCCGCCGTCTGGGATGAGGCGGGCTACTGGAGCCCGCATCCATAGAAGACGCTGACCACCCCGTATGCAGAGAACACAAAGAAAGACACAGGCAATCAAGAAACAGGCCCCAGGCATGTCGCTTGCCTGGATGTTGTTCTGTTCTTTTCCTTTTCTGTGTCTTTCTCTGTGTTCTCGGGGACTGGATGGTTAGCTCTTTACGGTGACGTGCGTCCAGGCAGGCGCATCGCTGGCCGGGAACGATTCCGTCGAGGCTTCTTCCACTTCGTCGATCTGCTCTGCGGCTAGCGGTGTGGCGATCTTCTCGGAGGCCGGCGGGGCACCACCGCGATGCTGCTGTATCGCTTGGGCCAGCAACTCCGCCACGCGGTCGAGGGCCATTGTGACGTCCTCGTCCAACGCCTCGGTTGTCAGCGTGGCCGACGGCAGGGGTAGGACGGCCCGCACCGCATAGCGCTTGGCTCCCGCTTCGCAATCGATGTGCAAATCGAGCCGCGTCTCCTCAGGATCCTCAGCGCCAATCAGCTCATCGAGATACGCTTCTTTGGCGGTCCAGTGTTCTCGCATTTGAGAAATCACTGCTTCCGCACAGCGGTGAAACATGACGTTGGTATGCATAGGTTCCTCCTCTTGGAGTTCTGATCAGTTCACAACGCCCTCTTCCTCCGTAAGCAATTGTGATGCCAGAAAATATGTTGGCCGCTCCCCCTGATCCCCCCTAGATATATTCTAATGTTCGTTTGATCGTTTTAATGATGGCTTGCCGCGCTGCTTGGGGAGGATGCTATGAACCGATCATCCGCGGTCTACCTTGTTCGTCGGGCTTTTACCTTGATCGAATTGCTGGTAGTCATTGCTATCATCGCCGTGCTGATCGGGCTGCTGCTGCCGGCCGTACAGAAAGCGCGTGAGGCGGCGGCACGGGCGCAGTGCCTTAACAATTTGAAACAGCTCGGTCTGGCCATGCACAACTACGAGGGGGCGATCGGCCATCTGCCGCCGGCCTTCTCCAATACCACGCCGTCCGCCTGGTCCGGCCTGCCGCCGTATTTCTTCAGCTGGTCGGCGTTGGCCATGCTCAATCCGTTTTTGGAGCAGACCAACATCTACAATGCAATGGACCTGACGCAGCCGATCTGGATGCCGTCGCCTCCTTATGCCATCTCGCCGGGTAATCAGTTCGCCGTACAGCAAGTGGTCAAATTGTTCCTCTGCCCCAGCGACAAGATGCAGCCGGTAGTCAACCCCGGCGACTATGGCGTGCCCACTATGGGCCCCACCAACTATGCCGTCTGCGTCGGCAGCGGCACGACCAACGGCGGCCTCCCCCTGGGCAGTCCGCTGAACGCTGACGGCATGTTCACGGCCGGGCAAGGTTTCCGCATAACGGACATTACCGATGGTACAAGTAGTACAGCCATGATGTCAGAGAGTGTGCTGGGCGATGGGCCTGAGAACGCGGGTGGACCTCTGCCAAACGTCCCCCATGCAGTCCAGACCGTGTACGCCTATACGGGTTTTGGCACCCCGCTGAGCGATGCTGCTTGCGCCGGGGCGGGACTTTGGAACGTATCGAATCGCCGCGGCTACTCGTGGGCCACCGGCGAGATGCGCTGCGCCTCGTACAATCACTACTATACGCCCAATGCCAACATTTATGACTGTGTCACCAACGATTTGACAACTTACACCTCGCTGGCCCTCCGCGCCGCCCGCAGCTGGCACACAGGCGGCGTCAATGTGTTATTCGGTGACGGCAGTGTGCGTTTCGTCAGTCAGAGTGTATCGTTAGCGACCTGGCGCGCTCTGGCCACGCGCGCCGGCGGTGAGGTTCCCAGCAGCGATTATTGAACCATGCGTATGGCGAACAAAAACGATCTTCCTTTGTATGCAATCCCGGACGGCCCACCCCACCCCGCGAGCGGCGGGGTTGATCCCCGTCCCGCCCCCGCGAGCGGCGAGGTTTATCCTCGCCGCGCCATGACGGCGGGGATCAACCCCGCCGCTCGCGATGCCAAACCGGCGGGGATAAACCCCGCCGCTCGCGGGGTTCACGTTGCCGTGGCCGCGCTGGCTATGGTGGCGACACTGCCCGGACGCACGCATGGACTGGGGTTATTCACGGAGCCGATCCGCAAGACGTTCGGGCTGGATACCGAGAGTTACGGTTTGCTAAACATGGGGGCGACACTGCTGGGCGCGTTGTTCTGTCTGCCCTGCGGCGGATTGCTCGATCGATTGGGGACGCGCGGCGTGCTCACCGGCGTGATGATGGCGTTGGGAGGCGTCGTTGTGGTCATGAGCCGGCTGGAGGGCGAAGCGTCTTCCGCCATCCTGTTGGTGAATCTCTTTCTGTTGGTCCTGCTGACGCGCGGATTGGGGCAGAGCGCCTTGTCGGTGGCCAGTTTGTCGCTCATCGGGCGAACGGCGTCACGGCGCGGCGGTTGGACGATGGGGATTTACTCGGTGCTGGTCTCGGCCGGCTTTCTGAGTGCCTTCTGGATCCTTGGCGACGTGGTCCAGCGTTACCCCGATGACTGGCGTGCGGCTTGGGCCGGCATCGGTGCAGCGGTGTTGGTTGCCGGCTTGCTTGCCGGGGTGCTGGTGCGCCCGCACCTTCTGGAAGTGCATTCCGATCGTCACGAAGCAACAGGGGATGCCACGGAAACCAGCCGCACACTGGGGCAGGCGCTGCGCACACCAGCATTCTGGACCTTCGCCGTGGCTGTGTCCTTTTACGGCATGGTCGCCGCCGGCACTTCCCTTTTCAACGAGAGCATCCTGCATACGCTCTTTCCTGATGGCACCAAGCGCATCTTCGTCAACGTCACGCGCCTGGCCATCCCGATCGGCTTGGCCAGCAATCTGTTGGGCGGCTGGCTTCTGACGCGCTGGCCGCCCAGCCGAATGCTGGCCGGGGCGATGCTCGCTTTGGCCGCGGCCCTCGCCGCCTTTCCTTCGCTCGTTGCCGAGTGGCAGGTCTATCTGTATGCAGCAGTGCTGGCGGCGGCTGGCGGCGTCGTCACCGTCTGCTTTTTTGCCGTCTGGCGCGTCGGTTTCGGCCCTGCCCATCTGGGCAAGATTCAGGGGGCCGCCCAGATGCTCACCGTGTTGTTCTCGGCCCTTGGCCCACCGCTGTTCGGCAGCGCCAAGGCCCGCCTGGGATCGTATTTGCCGTTGTTCCCCTATTTGGCCGCCGCCGCTCTCGTGCTGGCGCTGACCGCCTGGCGGGCCGGCCTGCCTACGGAATGCACGGCTGCCAAGACAACATGAAAGGACCAATCATGCTTCAAGCCGAACAACGCGATTTCTATCACGAACAAGGCTACCTGGTCCTCCGCGATTTTTTTCCACCCTCGCTCATGGCCGAAGCCGCAGAGGAGGCCGACGCCCTGCTGCAACGCCACGATCTTATCTCGATCCACAATCTGCGCTGCCGCTGGCAGATCAACATCTACACCGGAGCACGCCAGTTCGAGACGTTCGATCCCGTCCTCGACCTGTCGCCGGTGTGCGCGCGGATTGCCGCCGATGCGCGCTTGTTGGCCGTGCTGGCGGCGCTATACGGCGAGGAGGCGTGCTTGTTCAAGGACAAACTCATTTTCAAACCACCCGGAGCGAAAGGTTACGGACTGCATCAGGACTGGATCGCCTGGCCGGGCTTCCCACGTAGCTTCCTGACCGTGCTGATACCCTTCGATCGCGCCGATGCCGACAACGGCTGCACTCAGGTTTTCCCCGGCTATCACAAGCAAGGCGCCCTGTCGCAGGAAGACGGCCACTATCACGAATTGCCAGCGGAGGTGATCGACGAGAGACGCGGCGTCCATCTGGAGCTGGAGCGCGGCGATGTGGCCATCTTCGGCGGCTTCACGCCGCATCGCTCGGCTCCGAATCGCTCCGCGCGCTGGCGACGGCAGTTGTTTTTAAGCTATAACAAACATTCCGACGGCGGCCCGCAGCGCGACAAACATTACCAGGAGTTCCACCGCTGGATACGCGCGCGCTACGCCGAACCAGAGAGGAAAAAACTGTACTTCCGTTGATCGCTTGGACCTCGCTCCGGAGAGCATTATGGTTACTGCACTGCCGATGGCCCCTGCCATTCGTTTCCATTTGTCGCTTAACGTCACAGACCTGGAACGCTCCGTTGCCTTTTATCGAACCCTGTTCGGCTGCGAACCGGCCAAGTGCCGGCCCGACTACGCCAAGTTTGAACTAGACGATCCGCCGCTGGTACTATCGCTGGAGCCTACCTCACCCGGTGCCGGTGGTGCGCTCAATCACCTTGGCTTCCGCATGCCCGATTCCGCTGCCCTGGTGGCCGTGCAAATGCGCCTCGAACAAGCCGGCATCCGCACGCAGCGCCAAGAGGGCGTCGAATGCTGCTATGCCCGACAAACCAAATTCTGGGTCACAGACCCCGACCAGACCTTGTGGGAGTTCTACACCCTCGATGAAGACATCGCTCACCGCGGCGCCGGCCAAACACGCGAGCAAATGCTGCCGTGAGAAGAAAAGACGAGCCGGAAGCGTAAGCGACGGCTGCTTTACCGTCGCTTACGCTTCCGGTTCGTTCCCGTTTGCCAAGACACGTTGGAGCAGGACCGGCCGATGCGGTATGCTACAGAAGGGAAGCCTATCGGACGGATACGTGTCATGAACGAGCCATTGCAACCCGACCGCTGTGCTCGCGCTCTTCGTGCTTTGGCGGACCCGGAACGACTGCGGATCATTCACTGCCTGCGCGGCGGTGCGCGCAATGTCAGCGAATTGGCTGCTCTTCTCGACGCCGAGATCGTCAACGTCTCGCACCATCTCGGCGTCCTGCGCCACGCCGGCTTGGTCCAGGATGAAAAGCAGGGCCGGTTCGTCGTCTATCGCTTACATCCCGACGTGTTCCACGGTCCCAACACCGGCGACGGCGCGGAACACCTCGATCTGGGTTGTTGCCGCTTGGAATTGCCCAGAGACTGAGTCGTTTGCTATGTCGGCGTAAGCTGGGCAAGTCGCACCAATCGCGCGGACTGCTTCGTTGTCTCTCCCTCATCTGCCGTTCCTTTCCCCCTTTTCCTGCTCGCCGTTTTTGCCGAGTGGAAATAATGGGATAAACCCGACCCGCACACGCAACGCAGCGGAGTAAGGCGGCTGTCTGGGCCGCTTACTCCGTTGCGTTGCGTGTGCGGCCCAGAAGGTCCATCGCAGGATGCACACCATGGAGCTTACTCCGCGCATCGTAACCGGCGGGACATTGGTCGCACCACGACGAAACAAATGGAAACGGCGCTTGCTGGCGACATTCGTTGTGCTTCTGTCGCTGCTCGTCTTCTCGCCAATCCTTGTCGCTGGCACGCCGCTGCGTAACTGGCTGCTGACGCGCGCTCTGGCGCATTTTCAGGGTAGTATTCGCATTGGCGGCGCGTCGCTGGGATGGTTTCGCCCCCTGATTCTTACCGACCTTGAAATTCACGATAGCGCCGGGCGAACGCTGCTCCACGTCCCCCGTCTGAAGGGTAATAAATCTCTTGCGGCGATCCTGCGTCATCCCTTCGACCTTGGTGAATTCCGTCTCACGCAGCCCGTCCTTCACGTCGTTTGTTCCCGCGATTCGAGCAACCTGGAGACGACGTTGGCCTATTGGCTGCAAAAAAAAGAATCGCTGTCCGATTTCGGATTGGCCCTGGATGGCATCGCCATCTGCGCTGTGTTGGAACAAGCTCGTGTGATTCTTGAGGACGAGGATAGCGGCCGTACCTGGTCGCTCGATCCATTGGATCTGGCGGCGATCATTCCCCACAATCGCCGCACGCCGCTACGCTTGGAGTTGAATGCAACTGCGACTGCTGCTCAGCGCTCCGGCCAGCTGAGTGCCGATCTATCCGCATACTTTGTCGAAACGGCCGGCGGTGCTCGGCGTCTGAAGGCCGAGGGAGAGCTGCATGCCAGTGATCTGCCGTTGGATGCGGCTGGGCCGTTTCTGCGCCGCCTCGCGCCACACATTCAGCTCGGCGGCCAACTCAATGCCCATATGAAACTGCGTCCAAGCGATGAACAAGCTGGCGCGCCGGCCATACGGCTGGAGGGCGGCATCTCGCTCCAGGAGCTGACGCTGAGCGATCCCTTGTTGGGGTCGGACGTCCTGCGCTTGCAGCAAGTGCAAGCGCCCTTGCGGATCGTCGTAGACGGCAGCCGGTTGTCGATCGAGCAGCTGTCGATTCAGTCGGAAATCGGCAAGATCAGCCTCGCCGGCACGGTGGATTTGACCAAAGACCTGCGCGATGCTCTCGTTCAGCCCGGCCACCGCGTCGATGCAGAGTTGAACCTGGCGCGGCTGGCCGAATTGGCGCCCAATGCTCTGCATTTGACCAAGGACATGCGTATGCAATCCGGTGCATTGTCGCTGCACCTGCACAGTATGCTCCGCGAGGACATGGTGCTCTGGGAAGGCAATCTGCATACTTCTGATCTGGAGGGGCTGTATCAGGGGCAGCGCGTCACCTGGAAGGAGCCATTCGCTGTGGTTTGGACAGCGCATCAGGAGATAAACAAGCCGCTGCCGGTGCTCGAACGGCTTCGCTGCGATTCGGACTTTTTGCGTCTGGAAATGTCCGGCTCGCTCCAGGAATGGACGGCGCGCGGCAACTTCAACTTGGGACGGTTGAGCGAACATCTGGCCGGCTTCGTCGAATTGGGTTCGCTGCGCGTGCAGGGCGAAGGCACCCTACGAGCAACGGCCCGGCGCAATCCACGGGGTGCTTATCGGCTGGAGAGTGATGTCGGCTTCACGCAGCTTAGCCTGGCCGACGGCGCCCGCGTCTGGCGCGAGGACAGCCTGACCATTCGCCTCGACTGGATTGGCGACCTGGCCGGAAGCAATCGGATCGATGCTGGCGCTCTGCACGTTTTGGCCGGCAAAGACGGCATCGATCTCGATTTGCTGGGACCAATCGCCGATCTGTCCGCGCTCCGTGCCGCTCGTGCCCGTCTGCGTTTGCACGGCGACCTGACTCGCTGGAAAGATCGTGTCGCCAGCTTGACCGGCCTGCTCCACGGTGTGCGTCTGGCCGGCCAAATCGACGTGGATGTCCGGCTGCGTTATGAAGCGGAGACGGTCTACCTGGAAGACGTCAAGGCCGTCGGCCGCACGGTGCGGTTTCAGGGACTTGGCCTGAGCGTAGATGAGCCGACCCTCGACTTCACGACCAGCGGTCGTTGGCTGCCAGGACGCGAAACGTTGGAATTGCAGCACACGCGCCTGAGCAGTCCCACCGTCACGATGCAAGCGCCAGCGGTGACGCTGAGCATCGATCCCGTGGGCGCCTGGCAGATCACCACGAGCGCGACAGTGCAGGGTGATGTGGCCCGCCTACGGAACATCTCGGGTTCGTGCGGCGGACAAGTAGGCGGCGCGTTGGCTGGCCGCGTCGATCTCCGTCCCGATGAAGGACGACAAATCGTGCAGTTGGACCTGAACGTACACAACCTCATCCTCGGTTCGCCGACCGCGCCGGTGTGGCGCGAATCGCGTGTCAACCTCATCGGCCACGGCGTCTACGATGTCGTCACGGATTCGTTGCAGATTGTGCAGCTACACCTGGACAGCCCGGCGTTGAACTGCGACGCTGCCGGCCGGCTTAGTGCTCTCCGCAGTGACATGGAATTGTCCCTGGAAGGTAAGCTCGGCTACGACTGGGAGAAATTGGGGCCGCAGCTGCTGCCCTATCTGGGGCCGAGCGTGAAATGGAGTGGCCGTGGCGTCCGTCCCTTCCATCTTGCCGGCACTTTACGCGACCTACATTTACACGGCGACGCCGCCTTGAGCTGGCAAGCGCTGCAAGCGCTGGGTTGCCAAATCGGTGCGGCGGAACTGCGTGGCCAGTTGACCAACGGCTGTTTCCGCGCCATGCCCATTGAGACCACCTTGAACCAGGGCCGACTGCATCTGGAGCCGAGCCTGCGGCTCGATCCCCTGCCGCTGGAAGTGACGTTGGCAAAAGGGCACGCCATCGATCGCGCACGCCTGGATGCTGCGGCCTGCGCCAGCGCTTTGGGCCATGCCGTGCCTGTCCTGGCGAACGCAGTCCAGGCCGACGGCGAAATCTCGCTGGATCTGCAAAGCGGCCGTGTGCCACTGACCGAGCCGGACAAGGGCGACATCAGCGGTTGGATCACCATCCACTCGGCGCAGATTAGCACCAGTCCGCTGGTGCAAGAGCTGAGCGTGCTGCTCAAGGGACCGGCCACGTTGACCTTGGCCAAAGACAACATCGTGCCGTTCCGCATGGTCAATGGCCGCGTTTATCACACCGGCCTGGTGTTGCACTTCCCGGACTTGACGATTCGTCTATCCGGGTCGGTCGGCCTGGACGGCAGCCTGGCGTTGACGGCAGAGATGCCGGTGCCGCCGAAGTGGCTCGGCTCCAGCAAGCTCGCCAAGTCCGCTCTCGGCAACCAAACCATCCGCCTGCCCATCGGCGGCACGCTGAGCCAGCCGCGGCTCGATGAACACGCCTTGCGCGAAGCCAGCGCGAAATTCGTGCGGGATGCCGCCGAGAACGTGCTGCGGCAAGAGGAGGGCAAGGTGAAAAAAGAGGCGGAGAATGGATTGCGGAAGTTGTTCCGCAGGAAGTGAAACAACCTTGCAATTTGGAACATGCGACGAATAGGATAAATAACGATTGCCTGATTTCAAAGACGATCCAGCGGTTCGACATGAGATTATGCGAACTACCGATGAATTGGCCCTCTATCCGTCGTAATCTGATCCGGTCGATATTGCTCTTGGGCGCCGTGTCACTCTACTGCCTATTTTGGGGACGGCCAGGTGATTTTGCTGGTGGATTGGTGGGAGCGATAATCGGCGGAAGCGTGGCTTTGATCGTCTTGTTCGTCGAAGGAGCCGGAAAGAGACTCGCTCGCAGGCGATCCGCTCCGTCGGCCGAAGGATCTTCCTTGGATGAATTGTGTCGTGCGTCCATAATAGACCGAACATGAGGTGGAGCAATGGGTCCGACCATGAAGGACCTGGGGATTGACCAGCTTAGTCCAGAGCAACAAATCGCTCTCGCTCTGGAAATCTGGGAAAGTTTAGGGAATTGCCGTCCTTCGGCAGAGTTGTCAGCTGAGCAGAGAGCGGAACTGGTACGGCGGGATGCGGAACTGGACGTCAATCCTTCGCTGGCCCTGACTTGGGAGCAGATCCGCACCAGCGTGGAGACAGCTCGGTGAGCCTCCCTCTGGACTTTCATCCTGCGGTACGCGACGAGATCGATGACGCTTATCGCTGGTATGAGCGGCAGCGCGCCGGCCTCGGCAGCGATTTTATGGATGCTGTTGAGAGAGTCCTTACCGAAAATCACCGCCAATCCGGCCCGTTATGGCTTCGCCAACGCAGACATCCGAGAGGGATTATTGACGCGATTTCCCTATGCGATCTACTACCGCGTGCTGGCGGATCGCATTCGCGTCTTGGCCGTTTATCACACTTCGCGCGATCCATCCAGATGGCAGTCCCGCGCTTAATCTGCAAGCGACCTGAGAACACTATGGAACGCCGCGATGTGCTCCGGTGTAGTGCCGCAGCAGCCGCCGATCATGCTCACGCCTGCCTCCAACAATTCCGGCAGCCGTGCCGCCATCGTTTCCGGCGTGTGCGGATAGAGCCATTGCTCACCTTGCTTTGTGGGCGTTCCCGCATTGGGCCGGGCGAACAGCGGCAAAGCCGTCTCGGCGCGATAGCGACGAATGATCTCGATAATGTCGTCCATGTCGATGTCGCGGCCGCAGTTGACGCCCAGGGCGGCGACGCCGTGATGTTCGGCGTGGCGCGCGAACGTCTCTGGGGCATGGCCGCTGATGGTGACGAGCCGGCCCGACGGCGTGCGCTGATACGACAACGACAATAGTAGCGGCGTCTCCACCTCGACGACGCGATGAAATGCATACGCCAGCGCCGACAGGACGCGCGGATGCGACCACGTCTCGAACAGGATGCCATCAACGCCGTCCAGCGCGGTAATCACCCTTGTCAGCTCTTTGAAATCGCCGAGTGCCGTGAGAGGGCCTATGTCGCCGAGGACGAAGCGCCCTCGTCCAGCCGCCTTGCGCGCCAGTTGCACAGCGTTGCTAATGATTTCTTCTAGACGGTCTTCTAACCCGAAGTGCGCCAGATGGGAAAGATTCGCTTGAAAGGTATTCGTCAATAACACCTCGGCCCCGGCGGCGACGTAGGCATCATGGACCGCACGCACGGAACGAGCACGCTTGACGTTCCAGGCTTCACCGCACTCGTCTGGCCCCATCCCCAGGCGCTGCAATTGCGTGCCCATCGCACCATCCATGAGCAGCACGCGGCCCGAATGCAACCCATTGAGGAAGCGAGACATTTCACGCCCCATATTTGCCCAATCGGCCGGCGTGGGCCATCGCCAACGGCAGCAGATACATCGCTTGGAATTGACCAAGCCCACCATGCAGACATTGCGACTCGCCAAACTCCGTTACAGCGTCTGTGCGGCACGACTGCGCTACCAGCACCACCGGCACCGGATGCCAGCTGTGGCTTCGGAGTTTGCTCGGGGTGCTGTGATCGCCGGTGATGATGAGCACATCCGGATTCAGTGCTCGAATCTTGGGTATTTCGGCGTCGAAGCGTTCAATCATCTCGACTTTGGCAGCGAAGTTCCCGTCTTCGCCGGTGCTGTCGGTGTACTTGTAGTGCAGGAAAAAGAAATCGTACTGGCCCCAGACGCGCTGAAGCGTCGCAACCTGATCGTTGAGCGTCGAGCCAGCGTCGAGCACGTCCATGCCGACCAGACGCGCCAGCCCTTTGTACATTGGATAGACCGCGATGGCGGCGGCACGCAGGCCGTAAATTTCCTGCAGGGTGGCAATTTGAGGATAGCGAGCGAAGCCGCGCAGCGTCACGCCATTGGTCGGCGCTTGATCTTTGAGTATCCTGTTGGCTTCGGCGACAAAGCGATTGACAGCGGCGGCCGTCTTTTGCGAGGCGGCGTCGGCGCCTTTGGCCTCCAACGGAGCATGGCCGGTCTGCTGCGGATCGGTGTCGTTGACGGCGTCGCCGAGAGCGTCGCCACGGAAAACGACGACGAAACGATGTTCGCGCACCGGCTCGACAAACAGTTCGACTCCAGGAACGCGCACCGATTGCAGCATTTTGCAAACGGCGATGCAGCGTTCGGTTGTTGGGCGGCCAGCGCGGCGATCACGGATAAGGCCGTTGTTATCCAATGTGCAAAAGTTGCCGCGCGCCGCTATATCGCGGGGGCCGACGGGAAAGTTGATGCCAAGCGCTTCGAGGATGCCGCGGCCAATGCGATAGTGCAGTGGATCGTAGCCGAACAGGCCGAGATGTCCCGGCCCGCTGCCCGGCGTGATGCCCGGCAAGACCGGGATGCTCAGGCCACACACGCCCTCACGGGCGCAAGCATCGAGGTTCGGCGTTCGGGCCGTTTCCAATTCGGTTTTGCCGCCCGGCCCCAAGGGCAGGCCGCCTAGGCCGTCGGCGACCAGCAGAACAATTTTCGTGGCGTTGTCTTCACGCAGCTCGCGTATCAAGTCATGCATGCTCATGTGTACATCTATCTCCTTTTCGCGTCACTGTGTCCAACTGTGGAGTATAGTATCGACGGGCGGTTTTCTTGCCCATTACTCTGCCGCTGTCGAGGTGCCTGGCATGACCGTGGAGTTGCCCGATGAAGCGATTGCTTATCATTACCAATCGCTGCTGATGCCGGTGGAAGAGGAGTGGAGCGCAGCTGCCGAGCTGCGGGCCTGTCATTTTCTGAATCCCGGCCGGCTTAAGGATCTTTTGCCGCGCTTGCTACAGTGCCGCTCGCAAGTGGCCGCTGAACGCGAGATGCAACCGCGCGACGCCGCCTTTATCGATCTGCCGCAACTCACGCTCGACACTTATCGCCGTAAAGGCGAAGCCAGCGATCTTGGTCGGGTGCTGGAACTGGCAGCGCGGTTGTGCGAGCAGGTCGATCGCGTCGTCTTTCTCGGCGCTGCCGGCATGACGTTGGGACCGCGCGCCCTCTTCGAGGCGCTGTTGAGCCGTTATCACAACGAGTTGCCGCCCCAGACGCGCCTGGGCGTGCCGCGCATCTACTTCGAGGGCGACAGCAGTGATAACGATGCTTTGCAAAACCTACTCGATCTTCTGCAAATCAGCTGCGTCGATCCGGAGCAGCGCCAAGAGCGCTGGGCAGTAGTCGCCCTGGACAAGAGCGGCGATACCTTGGAGCCAGCCCTTGCCCTGCGCATTTTTCGCCGCGAGGCCGCGGAATATTACGGGCTGCGTTCGGAGCGGTTGACGGAACTGTTTGCCGCCGTCACCGGCGACGACGGCAAGCTGCGACAGCTGTTCCGAGCGCACGGCCACGATGAAGCCAACATTTTGAGTGTTCCGGTAAAAATAGGATCGCCATTATCTGTATTCACAGCGATTGGTTTGCTGCCCGCCGCCGTCATGGGGCTGGATGTGCGCGCCCTCTTGCTCGGTGCCGCTGCCATGACCAAGCGCTTCCTCGAAGAACCGTTCGAGCGCAATCCGGTGCTGCAATTTGCCGCCGTCAACTACCTGATGACCCAGGAATGTCACAAGCCGCTGCGCGTGCTGTCGGTATGGTCGAAAAAGCTGGAAGCGCTGGGCTGGTGGTACGATCAGCTGCTGGCTTCGAGCTTGGGCAAACAAGGCCAGGGACCGACGTCGGTGACGATGGTTGCTCCGCGCGATCTGTCCGTGCGCGGCCAACAGCACCAAGATGGGCCGCGTGATCGCCTCATCAACAATCTCTTCGTCAAGGAACCCAAAGCAACGCCTATCCTCGTGCAAATGGCCGATCACAACGAAGACGAACTGAACCAGTACAATCGCAAGGGATTGCCGGACATCCAGAGCGCCACGTTGGCCGCCGTCAACCGAGCCTATTATGATGCGGCCCGGCCGACGGCAGACCTGGTGCTGCCGGTGTTGTCGGAACACACGATGGGGCAGCTGATGCAAATGCTGATGCTGGCGACAGTGGTGGAGGGTCGGCTGATGGGCGTCAACCCTTATGGCCAACCAGGCGTGGAAGTGTATAAACGACATCGACGGGAGTTCCTCAAGAAGTGAACGACGTCGTTCATCCCTAGCGGCAACTCAAACAATTCCTAGGGAAGGGATTGCCCCGTTCTGCTCGGCACGAGTAGTTGTGCCTTTTTTTCTCCGCCCCAAAGAAGAGAGAGAGTAAGGTACATACTGGGCACGGGGAGATTGGACATTTTTCCTTTCTCCCCCACCCAACCCTCCCCCACCAGAGGGGGAGGGAGCCTTGTTTCTCCCTCCCCCCTTGTGGGGGAGGGTTGGGGTGGGGGGAATGTTTTTCCCTCCCCCCTGGTGGGGGAGGGAGAGACAAGGCTCCCTCCCCCCTGGTGGGGGAGGGAGAGACAAGGCTCCCTCCCCCCTGGTGGGGG
>JAJPIY010000038.1 GCA_021324515.1 Planctomycetota bacterium | reverse complement strand
GGCCGCTTCATACGCGGCGGTCAGTTTTTTCTTCAGTTCGTTGACTTGCTTGCCGTAGGCCGGCCGCTCCGCGGGCGGCAGGGTGCTGATTTTCTTGACGGCTTGCTCGACCTCGCCTTCGAGATAGCGCGCCTTCCAGGCGCGAAGCGCCGCTTCTTCCGTACAGGAGCCTAGCTCCGCGAGCGCCCGTTCTTCTAGAGGTGCGAGGAGAGACATGGTTCCTTACGCTGCCGGCAAGTTCGCCTTGGCCACCTCGACGAGTTTGCTGAACATGTCCGGATCGTGGACGGCCAAGTCCGCCAACATCTTGCGGTTCAGCGCGACCTGGGCGTTAATCAAGCCGGCGATGAACTGACCGTAACGCAAGCCGCGCATGCGGCAGGCCGCGTTGATGCGGACGATCCACAGCCGACGAAACTCCCGTTTGCGGACGCGGCGGTCGCGGAAGGCATAGACGCGCGCCCGGATCAGCGTCACCTTAGCTTGGCGATAGAGATGATGCCGGCTCAGGCGGAATCCCTTGGTCAAACGACGTAGACGTTTGCGGCGCCGGAGGATAGTCTTGCCGCTGCGTGCTCGTGTCATTGGTCCGAAACTCCCTCTATGCTTTTCCGCCCATCACGTGGATGTACTTGCGTGCCAGTTTACCGCTCGTGACGACCGCGCCGCGGAGTTGACGTTTGCGCTTGCCGGTCTTGTGACTGAGCAGGTGTTTCTTGCCGGCTTGGCGGCGTTTCAGTTTGCCCGAAGCGGTCACGTGGAAACGCTTCTTCGAGGCTTTATGGGTCTTCATCTTAGGCATAATCGTATCCTTGCGCATTCACCCCTTGGCCGTTTTGGGAGCGAGCATGGCTGTCATGCGTTTGCCTTCCATCGACGGCGCTTTCTCAATCTTAGCGACCTCGGCCAACTTGTCCAGGATCGTGTCAATAATACGCCGCCCCTCCTCAATGTGTTGCAGCTCGCGGCCACGGAAGAGTACATTAACGAGGACTTTATCATTGTGTTCCAGGAACCGGCGGGCCTGGTTGATCTTGGTTTCGACGTCGTGCTCGCCGGTCTTGGGACGGACGCGGATTTCCTTGAGTTTTTGATGATGGACTTTGGTCTTCGATTTCTTGTGCGACTGCTGGTAGCGGAACTTGCCGTAGTCGAGGATCTTGCACACCGGCGGACGTTCATTGGGGGCCACCTCGACTAAGTCGAGTTGGGCCTCGCGCGCCATTTCCAGGGCTTGGGAAGTCGGCACCACGCCGAGTTGCTCGCCATTGGCGCCGATCAGGCGGACGGGGCTGATACGGATTTGCTCGTTAACCCGTAAACCACGGTCGTGCGGATGCGAATGACGATCGAACGGAGGAATACCCCTATCTCCTTTCTGCAAACGGCCTCCCTCCACGGCCGATTACACTTCGGCCGCTCTTCCTCTAAAAGTGTAACATTGAAAGGCATCGCAGGGAAGAGGCTTCCGCTGCCAGGCGGCACCTAGACTTCTGGGAGGCCTCCACCAGCCGTTTGCTGGGTCATCTCAGGGAGGAGATGCGCACACGCGGGGAAGGCGTAAGCTTGGTGACTTGCACTTTCATCTCTTTGAGAATAGTTTCCTTCATGCCCAGGAAAGCAGCGGCGAAAGTGGGGTCGAATTGCTGACCGCGCTGTTTCTCAATTTCGGCGAAGGCGGCGGCCGGCGGCATTCCTTTGCGATAAGAACGGTTGGAGGTCATGGCATCGAAGGCATCAGCCAGGGCCACCACGCGAGCCAACGGCGAAATGGCCTCACCGCCCAGGCCGTCCGGATAGCCCTTGCCGTCCCAGCGCTCATGGTGCGAACGGACGATGGGAATGATCGGCTGTAGGTCCGGGACCGTCGCAAGGATCTCCGCTCCCTTGACGGTGTGGGTTTTCATGATCTCGAATTCTTCCGGCGTTAAACGCTCCGGTTTGCGGAGGATAGCATCGTCAATGCCGATCTTGCCAATGTCGTGCAGGGGCGTGCCGATGCGAATCAGCTCGACTTCCTGCGGCGACATGTCCAGCTCCTGGGCCAGCAAGACCGCATAAGTACTGACGCGCAGAGTATGGCCGCCGGTGTATTCGTCGCGCATCTCCACAGCCTGAGCAAGGATAGTGATGGTGTCGAGGAAGAGATCACGCTGTTTCTTGACCAATTGCGCACACTCGATGCCAGCGGAGACGTTGGCAGCCAGCGCATCGGCCAAATGCAGATCATCCATGTTGAACGGTTTCTGCCAGGGACTGCGGTCCAGATGCAGCACGCCCAGACGTTTGCGCGGGGTACGCAACAGGACGCACAGCACCGAGGACATGCTGCCCTCCGAGATGCTCTTGGACATGGCCAGTTCGGGATCTTCCTCGACGCGATGGCAGAGGATCGATTCGCCGCTGTTGAAGCAGCGATTGGCCAAGCTTTGACTAAAAGGGAAACGTCCACTCGCGCCGTCGCGTCCCGCGATGACGGCCCGCGGCTCGTCTCGGCCTGTGGCCAGCGCCTTGAGTTTCAGTTTGTTCTCTGGCCCTTCAGCCAATACGATGGCGCCGCGCTGAGCGTCGAGTACAGAGACGGCATCATGGAGGATAGAGTTCAGCAGTTCTTCCTCTTTCTCGATATTGACGAGATGATGGCCGGCACGAAGTAAGGCCAAGAGTTGTTCACCGGCGCGGGGACAGCGATGGCTGTCAAAGGCCAAACCTTCCAGCGCCTCCTCCCAGGACGAGAGGGTGGCGGCCTCAACGCGCATCTCCTCACTGGTGTTGTTGTCGGTTTCCCCCGTTTTCTCCTGGATGACCTCGACCGCGAGGGCGACTTCGCCGAACTGGATGATGTCGCGAACGCGCAGCGGCCATGAACCGGCGCTCAGGCGCACGCCGTTGAGGCGGGTGCCGTTGGTACTGCCCAGATCACGCAGACGCCAGCCGCGCTCGGTGTAGCGAATCTCGGCATGATTGCGGCTGACCGAGTTATCGTCGAGCACGACTTCCAGGGGGCCGAGCCGACCGATTCGCAGCAAGTCTTCGGCCTCCCACGTTTGCCCCTTGAATGGGGCGGGGCTTAAACCGCGCAGGCGAATGGTCCGCTTCACGATGCCCTCCCTCGCGGCTTCGGTGTCCGCTTGGAAAGCGACAACAACATGTCGCTCCGGGCGACGCTGTTCAACTATAGCTTGCACTTGTTGAAAAAGGGCAAGCGGACAAAGAAAAAGTGGGCCAACGAGCGGGGCAGGAAGAACGGATTATACCGGGCCGAGAGCGCGCGGCAGCGCTTTAGCGTTCCGAGCGTTTCAATGGGGCCACAGGGGAAGAACTGGGGGTAATGGCTATCTTATCAGTAGGATAGCCGGCAGCCGAGGGTAAAGCTGCCAGGTCGAAGACGCGATAGCCACCCCAGGCGAATGCCGGCTTGTCCAGGATGGCCCGCGGCCAAGCAACGTCATCATCGGGATGCAAGACAAACCAGCGGATGCCGGACTCGCGTGCCGCCTCCACCAATTCGGCGAGGCTGGTCAGGCATGGCAGCCGCTCGACGTATAGGCGCCGCTTCTCGACCTCCTGCCGCACGCGCGCGGAGTGATGGCGCTGCCAATCGTTTAGGCGAGCCAGGTAGGATCGTTTCTCGGAAAGGCCGCCCAGGACGAGTTGGGCATCGCAATGACTGTCCTGAATGATGTCCGTGCGCTGGCCAGCCGCCGCGAGAAAATGGGCCGATTCTACCAAGCCGCTCGCCGCACGCACGTTCGCGGCTTCAAACTGCCAAGGGAACGTGCCTTCCTGCACCCGCAGTCCCATCCGCCAGGGCAACACCAACATCAGCGAGGGGAGCACCAGGGCCGCGACCGCTAGCAAGCGGTTGTTTCTACCGCCGCCTACCACTCGCCGCTCTTTGAGCAAGCACCAGGTCCGCCCCGCGCACCAGGTACACAACAGAAAATATACCCAAACGAAGGGCCGATGGGTAATCTCCCATTTGGTATGCCCTACCAGGGCGTAATCATTCAGGCCGGCGAGGAAGATCAAGTAAACCATCAAGGCAAGCCAAGGGGGCGCATCGGTCACCGCGCATTGCCGTTGGAATAGCGTCCGCAGCAGCAATAACGCAGCCAGCGCGAGCCATAGGCCGAAAGCGCTGAGGGCGCTAAGGCCCAATACCGCGGCGTAATAGCGGCTGCGTCCCAAGCCGGCGAAACCGGCTTCGAGGAGGCGGCGGCATCGGCCCTCCGGGAAGTTGACGGCCAGAAGGCGGCCATAGTCCTCGAAAAAGGGGTAATTAAGGCCAAACGGTCGGTCCTGGGGATGCAGACGATTCAGCAACAGTGCGCCCAGGAAGCAGACCACCCCCCACGCGACGAAGAGGAGACGGCGCCGCCGCCGCGACAAGCCTGGCCAGTACAGACCCAGGCAGGCGCCGAACAACGGCACGAAAACCACAAAGATCTGTGCCTTGTAGAGCAAAGTGGCGGCCATCAAGCTCAGGCCCAGCACCAAAGCCGAGCGCGCGTGTTGCCGTCGCCATTGCCCTAGCATTGTCAGGGACAGCGCGGCGCAGGCTGTGCCGTACATCCCCGCGCAGCCGATCTGCTGGAGCCAGTGATAGGCCAACCAACAGTTGGCCGGCCAGTAGTGCGAAGCATCCGGCACGACCAACAATGCCACGGCCGCACAGACGCCGCCGCCGCGCCCCGCCCAGGGCAGGACCAGGACGTAAGCCGCCAGTCCGGTCAGAAACGTGCCCATCGGCGTCCAGTAGCCGCGCGCCGCCTCCAGCGCGCTTTGGCCGCTGAAAAGGGTCTGCGTGACCGGGCCGAGGTAGCTGGCGTAATGGTAGAACACGGGCGGCAGCCCCGCTATCTCGCCGTTGCCCATGCGCCACAGGCCTAACTCTGTTGTGAAGCGTGCGATGAGACTGGCATGGATGAAGAAATCCCACCAATGGCGGAACACGACTTCCCTGCCATCGAACTGGACCGGACGCAACAGTCCGCGCGCCCAGCAGGTCGCGGCGAGAAGACAGAAACCGCACAGGTATACACTCCCCCAGGCATCCGGCGCGGCAGGGTTCTGATCTCGGGGAACAAGCAATAACTGACCCAGCAACACAGTCGCGAAGATCACCCCAAATTGCCATCCTAAAAGTCCAGGTAGCAAAGAATGGACTGCCAGTTGAATCAGTCCCAACGCCAAGTAGCCGAGCAAAAAAAGGACTGCGAAACTCGTCTTTACACAAACTTCCACATTCACGGCGGCGAGGACCAAGCGTCCGAGGTAGTAAGCGGTAAGCGGGTACAACAGAGCAAAGGCGATCGCGCCGGCGTGGAGTGTGCCGCTGACGATCGCGCCCCAGCCGATGAGGGCCAACGCGATCAGCAGCAAAGACATGGCGTGCGCCGGTTCCATGCCTAGAGACCGAATTCGTTGGCTGAGTCGCTCCAAGCTCGTAAGCGGACCATTGGCGGTAAGGGCCGTCTTTGGTTGGGCGGAGGCGTCCGAGCAAGTTGCCTGCATGGCGAATAGTCTCCTAAGCGGCTAGGGGAGGGGAGACGGCATGGCATGACTGATAAACGCTAGCAATGATGCGCGGCAAAACTGTTTCGATGCCGAGCCACAGCGGCAGGCGCACGAGACTGTCGCTGGTGCGATCGGTAATGCTCATGGGGCCGTGCGCCCTACCATAGCGCCGTCCCGCTGGGGCGCTGTGGAGTGGTACGTAATGGAACACCGCTGAGATGTCCTGACTTTTCAACTGCTCGATCAAGCGCGTGCGCGCGGACAGGCCATCGAGCAGAAGATAATACATATGGGCATTGTGGCAGCAGTGCGGCGGAATGATTGGCCGCCGGATCGCACCCTGGTTCTCCAAGGGAGCAAACGCCTTGTGATAGGTTTCCCAGATATGCAGCCGCTGGGCAAGGATGTCATCGGCTTGTTCCAGTTGCGCCCATAAGAAAGCGGCAATCAGCTCGCTGGGCAAAAACGACGAGCCAATGTCGATCCAGGTGTACTTATCCACTTCGCCGCGCAGCAGCGCGGTGCGATTGGTCCCCTTCTCCCAGAGAATTTCGGCGCGGGTCAGAAAACGCGGATCATTGATGAGCAGAGCGCCGCCTTCGCCGGAGATGACGTTCTTGGTCTCGTGGAAACTGACGGCGGCAAGGTGACTGAGCGAACCGGCCGGCCGGCCGCGATACTGCGACAGCACCGCCTGAGCGGCATCCTCGATCAGCAACAAACCATGCCGGTCGGCGATGTCACGCAGAGCGTCCATCTCAGCCGGGACGCCGGCGTAGTGAACGGCGACGATGGCCCGCGTTCGCGGCGTGATCGCCGCTTCCACTAATGTCTCGTCGAGGTTGAGTGTATCGGGGCGAACGTCCACAAAGACCGGCACAGCCCCCCGCAAGACAAAAGCGTTGGCGGTCGAAACGAAGGTGAACGAAGGCAGAATGACTTCGTCACCGGCTTGGAAATCGGCAAGGAGTGCGGCCATTTCCAGGGCCGCAGTGCAAGAGTGCGTCAACAGCGCCTTGCGGCAACCCAGGCGTTGTTGCAGCCAGTCCTGGCAGCGGCGCGTGAAAATACCGTTGCCAGCCAGGTGCTTGTTGGCATGTGCCTGCGCGATGTATTCTAGCTCTCGGCCCGTCATGTAGGGCTTGTTGAAAGGGATACGCATGCCTGCCTTCCTTGACGTTTTATCACCAGGGCCACCGGACCGATTTCGGAGTCGAGAAGCGAGTTGAAGGGAACGATGATTGTTTAGGACAGGACAGCTTCTCAACTCGATAACGTCAGACTAACCGCTAGAAACCATGTCTTTTATCGGCGATTTTGCTGACCGGTTTGAAGGCAACCTCTATCGACTCGCGATTCCCAAGGAGGATGCTCGCCTGGACAAGATGCGCATCCTTCGCTCTGTTTGCTGTCGGACCCAACGTCCTCCTCGTACTTCGCCGCATCCGCCCGAACGGCCCGAAAGACCCGGAACAGCCGCTTCTGCGGCAGCAGGTCGGTGTAGGTCTCGTAGAGCAAGTTCATTTGGACGCGGACGCCTCGGTGCTCGGCAATGTACGTCTCCAGCATTTTCGGCAGCGGGCCGTCACAGATCACGAAGACATCGTTCCGCGTGTACAGCGCCGTCACCAGATCGTCGATGCCGAACTCGCGGAGCCGCTCATCCTCGATAGGCGTGTTGGTAGCGCAGCCCAGGCCGTACAATTTGAAGTCCCGCATGTGACTCCCAGAGTCGAAGGGAAGCAGGTATTCGTAGGGGAAGAAGCCGCCCCAGACGACATAGAGTTGGTCCGGCCGCGGGTTGAGGCCCTTGATGGCGCTCTTCAGTTCCTCAGCCAAGATCTGGGATTGGATAGACTGGAGATGCAGTTTCCAGCAGACTTGCCCGTTGAAATAGGCCGCTGCCAGCAGTCCCAGAACCAAGCCCATCTTGCGCAAGGGCCCAAACGACACTGGCCCGGATAGCACCACCCCAACCCCGGCGACGAAGGCCAGCAGCGCCTGGACGAAGTGCTGCGGGCAGTAGTGACGCATCACCCCGGCTACCAGCCACAAGGCCGCCCCCGCCGTCGCACCCACAGCGCCGAAGTGCAGCCACGCCCGGCCGGGAATGAACAAGGCCGTAAAGAAAATCGCCGTTAGAGGCAAGCGGAGATCATGCTTCGTCCATAACGCCGCCAGTTGGTTCTTCCACTCCGGCAAGCAGATGCGCGGAGGGGGCCGGCTGATTTCCAGGTACTTGCGCAGGTTATCGGCGCTGAAGACTTGCCGGTCGGCGAAGAAGAATTCCCGGATCATGGCCAGGTCGTTGCGGCTCCAACCGACCTGTGCCAACGCCTGTTCCGAGGTCGGCGTGGAATTATCTCGGCAGAAATCGGTGAACTGGCTGCGCAAACGATTGTAGCGTTCGAAGTCCGACCAGCCGGGCGAGACGGCATAAAACCAACTCCAGTAGGCGAGCAATCCCCCGACCAGGATTCCCGCGACCAACAACGGCGCGCCGGTGCGTCTCGCCCAGGTGAGCAGCCGAGCACGCCGGTCGACGCAACCGCAGCCGCCCCGCAGGGTCGCCAGCACATCCAGGCACACCAAGGGCGACGCCAGTTCCAGGGATAGCATGGCGTGGTCGGGGCGAATCATCATGCCGAGGATCAGTAAGACGGCGGCGGTAATGGCCAGGGCCGCATTCCAGGGCCGGTCGGGGCGGCGCGAAAGCCACAGCAGCACGGCCCCCTGAGTGGCTGCCGCCGCAGTTCGGCTGAACTGCGGGCAGACATGGCCGCTGAGATCGAAGGCGAGCAAATAGATCACCACCAGCCCCACCTGCTGCAACGTGGACCGACGGTCCAGCGCGGCGAAGGCGATGGCCATACCCGCCAGCAGCCGTACTCCCAGCATGAATAGCGCGTACCACGGCACGGACGGCGACATCCCATAGAGGCTGCTGAGGAACTGGCCCAGCAAAGGGTGCATGAAGATCAGGAACGGCGATGGCCGCGGTCCCAGTCCGTAGCCCGCCGCCAGCATCACCATGCCGGGATCGTCGTTACTCTGGAAACGCGGCGTGAAGCAGGTGTGTGCCAGAAGTGCTGTCAGCCCAGGTAGCCCTACGATGAGCAGCCAGCGCCAGCGTTGCGGGGCTGTAGGTTCGAACGCGTCCACTATGTGCTTTCCCTTCCGCGCTCGTCCTTGAATTCCGGGAGCAAAAATGGCACGAGTCGGACGTCTTCTACGCAATTGTTATCGGCTGCCGATTGGCAATTCTGAAACAACAGTTCCCGCAACCGTTTTCTTCGTAGCAAGCCATCATTCTTGCCTG
>JAJPIY010000118.1 GCA_021324515.1 Planctomycetota bacterium | reverse complement strand
CCCCCACCCCAGCCCTCCCCCACAAGGGGGGAGGGAGTTGTATTTGTTCCCTCCCCCACAAGGGGGGAGGGAGTTGTATTTGTTCCCTCCCCCACAAGGGGGGAGGGTTAGGGTGGGGGGGGTAGAACTCCTTGTCTGTGTTGTACTTACCCCCCACCCCAGCCCTCCCCCACAAGGGGGGAGGGAGTTTTGTCCGTCAGCTCTAAGTTTGCTTTCCTACAAGCCAAGTAGGGGCCTGCTCTGGATTCGGTTTGCTCGCCTCGTTTTTGCTTTTCCGCCGGCCGTGTCGTCAGAGGGCCGGCAAAGCGGCGAGTAAGTCGGCGCAGACGGCGCGGGGATCATCGGCTTGAGCGATGGCGCTGCTGACAGCGACGCGCCGCGCCCCGGCGGCGACCGCCGCACGGATCGTTTGCGGGTTGACGCCGCCAATTACGAAAGCCGGTAACGTCGTCTCGGCCATTGCCTGGCGTACGAATTCAAGACCTGCTATCTCCGTGAAGTCCTTGGTGTTGGACGGAAACGTTGGGCCGATGCCGACGTAACTGGCGCCATCGAGGATCGCTTGCCGCAGCTGGTCCAAATTATGGGTGCTGACGCCGATAAGGGCATCGGGACCAAGGATACGCCGCGCCTCCTTGACGGGCAGATCGTCTTGGCCCAAGTGTACGCCGTCGGCCTCAACCAGCCGGGCGATATCAGCGCGATCGTTGACGATGAACAAGACGCCAGCTTGCCGCGTCCAGCGCCGGACTTGACGGGCACGTTCAAGTAATTCCCGATCGCTTTTATCTTTTTCGCGTAATTGCACGATCTGCGCACCCCCGGCAGCGGCTTCGGCGATGATCCAATCCAGACTGGCTACGCACTGCGAGCCGGTTAGCAGCACGTACAGCCGCGCTCCTTGCAGACGCTGGCGAGCGCTGACTCCAAGGACCAAGGCACGCTCCAGGGTGTAAACACGATAACGCAACTGTCCGAGCGCCTGCCCCAGGCCCGGACTGTGGACTTTGCCGTACTCCTCCAAGCTGCGCAACGCTTCTTGCACGCGCTTGCAATTGGCCTGCACCACGTCGCCCAGCGAAGCACGATACTGCTCCGACGGCGTGGATAATTCGACGCCCACATCATGTCTTGTATCGCGCGCCTGCAAAAGGAGGCTCGGCGACAGCTCATCCAGGATCGCTTTCAGATCGTGACGCCATTCCTTCAAGGTGCGACACAAGAAAGCATCATCGAGGACGAAACGACAATAATCTTCCAATACGCGCAGCCCTTCACGGGCGCGGTTGGCACAGGCGTCGAGAAGACGGGCCGCGTCCATACGCTCGGTACAGGCGCCCAGGTGCAGGGGGTGTTCCAGTTTCGGCGGCGGTTGGCGCTGCGCCAGCATCAGGGCTTCCAGCTTGGCGACGCGCAAGCCGAAGGGTTCCAATTCGGCGGGCAGCGTTTCATCACTGCGAAGCAGCGCCAATAGCAGGGCATCACTGGCGACCGCGCTTTCGCCGGATAATTCACGGGCCAGATCGCGCGCGGCGAAGAAGGCCGAACGCACACGCGGGTGTAGCGGCACCGCGGACGAAGGCGAAGGTAAGCGGGGTCGCGCTAGCACCTCGAGCGTCTCGGCGTGGCTTGCCCGAAAAGCGGCGGCGTCCAAGCCGGCAGCGACTGCCAGCGAACAGGCCCGGCCTTCTTCCTCTGCAAGCAGAGCGTGCAGGAGAGAGATGGGTAATACCTCAGACAAACCAAGCACCGAGGCGTGAAGCTGGGCCGCCTCCAGGACGCGGGCGACGGCTGGGGTCAACTCCGGCAGCATAGCAAAACGTCCCTCCGCTAAAGATCGCCTAGAGGAGTTTTATCAAAAGCTTTCCCCTCCGAATTTAGAATGGTTGTCAACGATGATAGAAATGCCTGCTTTTATACTTCGCATGGTTGATTGTGCTCCTTTTCCTCTCCCCTTAGTGAAAGAAGAGAAAAAGATGGCCCTCTCCCCTGGTGGAGGAGGGTTAAGGTGGGAAGAATAAAACCCCTTGGTTTTCTGGCCCTTTCCCCCATCTCCATCCTCCCCCACCCGGGAGAGGGGACTTTGTCCAGTAACTCTTACGTTCAGGCTTCCCAGACATCGCGCCACTTGACGACGCCCTTTTCCGGCAAAATGCGGCGGCGTGGGGTCATGTTCTCACGCTGCGGCAAGCCGCCGCCGGCGCGGAAGACCGCATATTTGTAAGAAACCGTTTGACCGGCTCGTTGATCGAACAAGACTTCGCCAAACCAAGTGTTGGGATTGATGCACTCCAGACGAACGGCGCGATCCGTGTCCCAATCGCCCAATTCGGGACAATCGCCGATGAGGCCAACCCAGTCGCCGGGTTTGGTCGGGGCCGCATTGAGCTGCACGCGCGCCAAGAGCTTGCCCGTCAGCGGTTTTCCCTCCACGGCGAAAACGTGTACCGATTTGGGCGCCAATTTCAAGGACGCCGTCTTGCTGTTGGCTACGCGCAGCTCGGTCCCATCGAGCAGACAACGATGCGTTCCATCGGGCATTTCGGCGTCTAACTCCGGGAGCGTCATTTCGCCGCCGCGGTTGAGGACTACGAAAACGCGCCAATCACGGTAGATGCGTGTGTAGGCGTAAACGTCGGGGCTGAGAAACTTGACGGCTTGCCGGCCGAAGCGGATGGCGGCATTACGGCGGCGCAGCGCGGACAGTTTTTTCATGTCTTGTACAATCGGAGTAGACGTGTCCCATTTCTCCATCATGGGCCGATTGTACGGATCGTTGCCGCCGTTGGTATCGTTGTGCAGATATTGCTCGGTGCCGTAGAAAATGCAGGGTATGCCCCGGCAGGTCAACACCAGGTCCACGGCCAGGCGCAGGATGTCGGGATCGCCGTTGAGCGACTGAAAGCGCGGCATGTCGTGATTGTCGATGAAGGTAATCAGTTCGGTGGCGCCGCGATAACGGTCGTCGAGTCGAAACACCTCATCGATGACCTCGAAGCCGCGCGGATCGCTGTGGCCTAAACCCTGGCGAATGGCCGTGCAAAGCCCGAAATCCAACAGCGACATGCCCGACAGATTGGCAAACTCGACCGAGCGCGGATCGTTGGGATTGCTGTAAATCCATTCGCCAAAAATAAACGTCTCGGGCTTGTGGCTGGTCATGTCGCTGGTGAACTCCTGCCAGAACCATAACGGCATGTGCTTGACCGTATCGACACGCAGGGCATCCACGCCCTTATCGAGCCAACCTTTGATGGCCGACTTGATATAATTGCGATATTTCGGATTGTTTTCGTTGAATGTAGCCAAGCCGGCCAGTTCGCAGTTTTGCACTTGCCATTCATCGTTCCAGTCGCGCACCTCGCCATAATGATGATACCAGTGGTCCTTGTCGTCGTTGAAGTCCGCGATGAGTTTGCCGTCGTCGAACAACTGCCCCTTGACGCCGCCAGCGTCCGGCGAGCTGTGGTTGCAAACGATGTCGAGGACCAGCTTCATGCCGCGACGGTGCATCTCCGCTACGAGCTTATCGAAAACCGTGTCGTTGCGCGTGAAGACGCGGACCTCGTCCGGCCCACCCACGAAGCGCGGATTGATGCGCTTGAAGTCCTTGGTCCAATAGCCGTGGATGGGGGCGGATTGCCAAGCCATGCGTTCGACCTGCTCGAACAACGGCGTCAGCCAGATGGCTGTCACACCGCAGGCTTGCAGATAGTCGAGCTTGTCTAGGACGCCTTGCAGGTCGCCGCCCCAGTATTTGCCCCAGTCGCTGCGGGTGGGATCGTACAGGTGAGGATCAGGGCCGGCGCTGTTGTTGGGATCGCCGTCGTAAAAACGATCGACCATGATGAAGTAGATCGTTTCCCCACGAAATTCGATGTCGGAGACTTGCAGCGGCGCTGCTTCGGGATCACTGGCAACAGCTGCTTGCTCGACCTTCAGAAGAGTGGACATAGAGAAGCACCCTCAGAAGATAGTTTGTTGGAACTCTGCGGATTGGTATATCGGAAAGCCACCAGAAGAGCGACGATTCCCGAGGCGCTAAAGGATGAATGCAAACATTGGCGCGAGATCGCAAGAAGGCCCTGAGCACTTCAGCTCGAGCCGCTCACACGACCCTGCTGGAGCTTTTCACTGGATCGTTCGAACCAATGCAACAGCGGTGTAGTCGCCAAGGTGGTTGCCAGGGACATAAGGACCATCATGGTGAACAAGGTCGGTGAAAGCAGATGCAGGTCCATGCCGATGTTTAAGACAATGAGTTCCATTAAACCGCGTGTGTTCATGAGGATACCCAGGCCAAGAGCGTCGCGCCAAGAAAAACCAGCACCCATGCGTGCGCCCAACAAGGTGCCGCCGAATTTGCCAATTGTAGCGGCAAGAATAATCAGAGCGCAAGCGAACCATTCTTCGCTGCCGGCCACCAGGCCGATTTGCGTGCGCATGCCGGTGAGGGCGAAAAAGGAGGGCAGCAACAACACGGTAACGAGATCTTCCAGCTTCTGCGTCATCTCCACGGCGATCGGATTGTCATGCGGGATGACGGCCCCTAATAAGAAAGCCCCGAAGATGGCGTGAATACCGATCGTCTCGGTGGCCAAGGAGGACAACAACAGCGCCGCGAAGATCAAGGCCACCAGACCCTGGGTCCAGGGTATTTCGTCGCCGCGGCGAAGGAGACGAGCAACGACAGGACGCACCCCCAAGAACATGAATCCCAGGTAAGCTGCCGTCAGGGTCAAGACCAGGAAAGCGCCGCTGATCTTTGCTTGGGCCACGCCCACCACGAAAGCCAACAGGCACCACCCGATCACGTCGCTCATCGCCGCGCATCCTAGAGCCAGGATGCCCAACTGCGTCTTCTGCATCCGCCGATCCGTCAAGATGCGCGCCAACACCGGAAAGGCCGTGATCGACAGGGCGACACTGATAAAAAGGGCAAAACTGGTGAACGGAACGTGGCTGTTGGAAAAACGCGGATAGAGGTAAAGGGCCAAGACCGCGCCCAACAGAAACGGCACAACAGTGCCGCCGTGAGTAATCGCTAACAACGAACGGAAGCGTTCGTGCAATACCGCAGGATTTAATTCCAGACCGACCAAGAACATGTACAGGATGACACCCAACTGGGCAATGACGCTCAGATAAGGTGCCACGTCGGGCGGCAACACGAACTCCGCCGCTGCCGGAGACAGTTGGCCCAAAAAAGAAGGCCCCAGCAAGATGCCGCCCAGCACTTCGCCAATGACTGCGGGTTGTCCCAGGTAACGCAGCACCCAGGCCAGCCATTGGCCGGTGACAAGCACCGCAAACAGGGCGAGGAGAACATGACGCAGGACATCCGATTTGCCGCTCAGCGAGGGGCCACGGACCTCAGGCGGCAAGGCAAGCGCCGCCGGCAACTTGGAGCCATAAGTATCGATAAGGAAGAAAAGAACGGCAGCGATGGCCAACATCCCGCCATACCGCAGAAGGAGCATAAGATAGGACGAAGCATTGAGGGGTTTCGGTACGGCCGTTTGTTCTTTTGCACCAGGCATCGTTACTTTTTAATCCTCTTGGTTATACTGGGCACGGGGAGATCTGACTTGGCGAGCAGAGTTGCCAGCGTCCCGAGGGCGAGCGGGGGGTGTGAACCCCCCGGTGGTTCTACCGGGGGTTGACACCCTCCGCTCGCCCTCGGTTCTACCGGGGGGTTGACACCCTCCGCTCGCCCTCGGTTCTACCGGGGGGTTGACACCCCCCGCTCGCCCTCGGTTCTACCGGGGGTTGACACCCCCCGCTCGCCCTCGGTCCTACCGGGGGGTTCATACCCCCCGCTCACCAGCGGGGTTGCGTCCGTTTCTATCGTGTCCAGTATAAGGTCTCGCTCCACTCTCAAAACTCTGCCACCTTGCCGTCGATCCGATGATCGGCTGCCCCGATGTACTTGCCTGTCTTGCGGTCCAGGCCGATCGAATGGGCGTCGCCCTGGCGCGTACCGTGGATGGAATGGCCCATCGCCTCCAGACGCCGCACCGCCTCGGGGTATTCGCAGATCCCCTCGAAACGAACCGTATCAGGGAACCAGGCATGGTGCAGGCGCGGCGCGTCCACAGCTGCTTGCAGGTCCATGTCGAAATCGATCGTGTTGACAATCATGCATAGCACGGTGTTGATGATGGTCCGACTGCCGGGACTGCCGGTGATGAGGACGACCTGGCCATTTTTCGTCACGATCGTCGGGGTCTGCGATGATAACATGCGTTTGCCGGGGGCGATCTGGTTCGGCTCGGTGCCGATGCCTCCCTCGCGTGTCGTTTCGCCAGGGAACCAGTTGAAGTCCATCATCTCATTGTTAAGCACGAAGCCGGCACCTTTGACCACGATACGGGAGCCGTAACTGTGTTCCAGCGTGTAGGTGTTGGCCACGGCCATGCCATCACCGTCGAGGATGCTGAAATGCGTGGTGCTGTCGCCCTCGCCCTTGAGGGGGATGTCCTTGGCCAGGTCTTCGCTACGGGTCGCTTTGTTGCGATCGATCGATTGGGCCAACTTACGTGCATAGCCCTTGTCGGTGAGGAAGGCGGGCACCTTGACAAAATCAGCGTCGCCGAGATAGCGGGCGCGATCGCAGTAGGCGCGGCGCATGGTCTCGATCATCAGGTGCAGTGTTTCCGGGGAGAAACGGCCTTGGCTGCGCAGGTCGAAGTTTTCAAGAACATTGAGCATCTCAATAAGGCAAGTTCCACCGGAGCTGGGCGGTGGCGGGGCGTATACGTCGTAGCCGCGATAGGTGCCGTGGATCGGTCGGCGTATCTTCGCCTCATAGGCGGCGAGATCTTTGAGGGTGATGAGTCCGCCGCCGCGCTTCATCTCGGCGGCGAGCAGCTCGGCCACCGTGCCTTGGTAGAAACCATTCGGGCCTTGCTCAGCGATCAGCCGCAGCGTTTGGGCCAGGTCTTTTTGGACCAGACGGTCGCCGGCTTTCCAGGCGGCGCCGTTGCTCTTGCCGAAGACGCGCCGCAATTCGGGAAACTCCGGCGAGTCGGCGACGACCCAGTTGAGGGAGTGGGCCAACGGCGCATCGATGACAAAACCCTCCTCGGCGAGTTTGACGGCCGGCATCACCAGGTCTTTCCAGGGCAGCGTGCCGAAGCGAGCATGGGCCAGGGCCAGGCCGCGCACCGTGCCGGGGACGCCAACGGCTTTGGCGCTGTAGCGGCTGTCTCTTTTGGTGTACATGGTCTTGTGGGCGGCCAGCGGGGCCTTCTCGCGGTAATCGATGACGACCGGCTCGGGTTTGCCTCCGGCGGGATAAATCAGCATGAAGCCGCCGCCGCCGATGTTGCCGGCCGCCGGATAGGTGACAGCCATAGCGAAGGCCATAGCCACTGCGGCATCCACCGCGTTGCCACCCTTTTGCAGAATGCCGCAGCCCACGTCCGCGCCGGGCGGCGAGACGGCGACCACGATCCCATGTCGTTGCGACCGAGCCGGCTCGGCAATGCTGCCGAGTAGGACGAGCGATACCGTGAATAACAGGGTCAAACTCGTGAAAAGGAGCATGCAGGCGCGGTGCATAAGAAAAATCCTTGCGGTAAGGGCGGCCCTACAGGAGAAAGAGCGAAGATTGTATGCAAGGAATATCGTATCGATTTCTCCCTGGGAAAAGGAAAAATATGATAACTAGGTGAGCGGGGTGAAGGACCACTCTGGTGGAAACAACGGGGCGTTCTCCCGTTCCATTTGCTATCTTCCGGGCCTCCTCTGCTGTCCGCATCCTTCTTGAATTCGCGCTCGCTAAAGGACGCCTTCGAGATATTTTCTCTAAATTCCACAAAAAAAATGTGAGTCGTCTAAAGTCCGCCCTCAGACTTGCCGATAGGAGTATTGCTCCCTGTCAGTTTCCTTAGCAGAAATGGTCGGGAGATCGTTCGATCGAGTGGCACGGATGCTCTCTAGCGCGGGCCGATCGATCGTGGGCAACAACCCATGTTCCATCCGGGGGACAGCGCTGTGAACCCGATCGCCATGCCCCGCCCGCGTAATGGGCCTTATTACGAATGACGTATCTTTGCCGCGCCGCTCCTTCTGAGGAGCTTCGCCCCCAAACTTCTTTTTGCGCGGCCTAATTTTTTGGTGCTTCCATTTTTGGAACGCGCGCTCCGTGAAAACCGAGGCGTCGCGCCGTAGACCCCAGGTCTGGCCGGTGTCTGTCATGTTGCCGTGTAGGTCCGCCACAACCTCAGCGAGGAATGCTGCCCCATGTTTCTGCCCCGCAACCGACAGGAAAAGAGACCGTGCCGGCTGCGCCGGCCGCCGCTGACGCTGGAAGTGCTCGAAGACCGCACCCTGCTCAGCACCACCCCCCCTACGGTCCTTGATCTTAACGGCCTCACCGTCAATCCCAGCCAATACCGTTCGACAGACATCCTGGTGCAGTTCCAGAAGACGCCAGGAACTCCGGACGGGCCGGCCATCGTCGCGGGTACCACGCTTGGCAGTCCTCTGCCGTTGGCCAATGGCTACTACCAAATAAACCTGGACAAGGGCATGACGGTGGACAAGGCGCTGGCCGAGTACAAAGCCGAGAAAGGCGTCCTCAGCGCCGAGCCGGATTACAAACTAACCGTTTCCACAGTGCCCAATGATCCCCTGTTGAGCCAGCAATGGGCCTTGAACAACACCGGGCAGAATGGCGGGACGCCGGGAGCAGATATCCACGCGGAACAGGCCTGGAGCGTCACCACCGGCAGCCCCAACGTCGTCGTCGCCGTCCTGGACACGGGCATCGATTATAACAATCCCGACCTGGCCGAGAACATCTGGATCAACCAGGCCGATATCCCCAACTATTGGTACACCAAGTCCAGCCCGACGAGCGGCTACAACAAGATCGTCTACAAGTGGGAAATCAAGACGGCGACCCCCGGCATAATCACCTTCCGCGACCTCAATAACCCTGTCAACGCCGGCCTGGTCTGGAAGAGCGACGGTCACAGCCTGGTCGATGCCGGCGACCTGCTCCGCCCCCTCAGCCAAGGTGGCTGGGAGCAACCGGGTAAGACCAACGACCTGATTGGTTGGAACTTCGTCGGCAACAACAACAATCCCTGGGATGACAACGGCCATGGCACCAACGTGGCGGGCATCCTGGGGGCGAGCGGCAACAACGGCCTGGGGGTGGCCGGCGTCGATTGGAACGTGCAGATCATGCCCCTGAAGTTCATCGGCGCCGATGGCTATGGCAGCGTCAGCAATTTCATCGAAGCCCTTAGCTATGCCGTCGCGCACGGGGCCAAGATCACCAACAACAGTTGGGAAGGGGCGCCCTATAGCCAAGCCCTTTACGATGCTTTCCTCAATGCCCAAGAGCACGGCGTCCTTTCCGTAGTTGCGGCCGGCAACGAAGGCACTAACATCGACGCCGTGCCGAACTATCCAGCCAGCCTCAGCACCAGCCTCAACAGCGTTGTGGCCGTAGCCGCCACCACCAACACGGATCAACTGGCCCCGTTCTCCAATTATGGCCCGCACAGCGTCGCCTTGGCCGCCCCGGGCGTCAACATCCTTAGCACCATGCCCGACGGCAAATACGAAGCCATGAGCGGCACGTCCATGGCCACGCCGGAGGTCGCCGGTGCTATGGCCCTGGTCTGGGGAGAGCACCCCACCTGGAACTATACCCAAGTCATCAATCAGGTGCTCAGCACCACCGACAAGCTGCCGAGCTTGAAAGGCAAGGTCGAGACCGGCGGCCGGCTCGATCTCGCCGCCGCCGTTGGTTGGAATTTGTCCACTCGCACTACGCCGACTGTCACCAGCGTTACCCCCGAAGGGCCGACCAGCAATTCGATGACGGAGATTGTGCTGACGTTTAATGAACCTATCGATGTCAGTTCCTTCTCCTCTTCCGCCGTTACCCTGACCAATCCCTATGGCGCCAAGGTCCCCGTCGCCGTCCGGGTAGTCAGCAATTCCGGCGATCGGCAAATTGAACTGTTCTTCGCCAAGCAGACGATCGTGGGGACCTACCACCTGTCTATCAATTCCAGCGTCCGCGACCTCATGGGCAACCCCATGGCGCCGTATCAGGGCGCTATCACACTTCAGGCGCCGAAGACCTATACCAACACCACGCCAGCGACCATCAAGGCGAATTCTTTAACTATGTCCACGATTGCGGTGCCAGCTGGCGTCGTCGGCGATGTGACGGTGCGTCTGAACATCAATTACCCCGTCGATAAGGATCTGTACATCTATCTGATTTCGCCTGCGGGCAAGACGATCGCGCTGGATTACAACCGCGGCGGCTGGTCGGCCAACCTCAGCAACACCGTGTTTTCGCAGCAGGCCAGCACTCCTATCGCCGATGCCAAGGCACCCTTTTCCGGCGTCTATCTTCCCGAGGCCCCGTTGAGCCAATTGAACGGCGCCAGCGCTGGCGGCAACTGGCGGTTGGCCATCCGCAATTACGGCAGCCACTACGGTACTCTGCAAAATTGGTCGCTGACGATCACGCCTGCGGTCTCCGTCAGCACTCTCCAGGCGACCACCGCCGCGAGTACCACGACAACAAGGACGTACACGAACGGCACAACAGAGACCATTAAGCCGAATTCCTTCCTCGTGTCCACAGTCCAGGCGCCGGCCGGGACAATACGCAATGTCGAAGTGCGTGTGAATGTGCAATATCCTTATGATCGAGACTTGTACATCTATCTGATTTCGCCTGCGGGCAAGACGATCGCCCTAGATTACAACCGCGGCGGCTGGTCGGCCAACCTCAGCAATACTCTCTTTTCCGACCAAGCTAGCACGCCTATTGCCGATGCCAAAGCGCCGTTTTCGGGGAGCTATCGGCCTGAGTGGCCGTTGAACCGGCTGATAGGCGCCAGCGCTGGCGGCAACTGGCGGCTGGCCATCCGCAACTACGGCAGCCACTACGGTACTCTGCAAAATTGGTCGCTGATCCTGACCACTTCCACCTAAGAGCTAGTGGACTTTCCCCTTCCCCCTGTGGAGGAAGGTTCGGACGGAGGGGTAGAAGTCCTTCGCCTGCCAGTACTTTCTCCTCACCCTCCTCCACAAGGGGAGAGTTTTGTCCAGCAACTCTAACGAATGCATATGGCGGCCCATTCTGTCCGAGCTTCACGGCGCGGCCTTCATCTGCTTGAGCAGTTCTTTCAAGTGCTTTATGGTTTCGGCTTGTGCAGGCTCGGCGGCGAGGTTGGTTTCTTCACGGGGATCGTGCTGGTGATCGTATAACTCGACGCCCTGCTTGCCGTCATCCCATTCGGTATAGCGCCAGCGTTCGGTGCGAACCGTGCGTCCCATGAACTTGCCGCGTGTCACCTGACTGAAAGCGGCTTCCTTCCATTTACGTTGCGGATCCTCGAAGAGAGGACAGAGACTCTTGCCCTGCAAGTTCGCCGGCGCTTTGAGGCCGCACAACTCAGCCAGGGTCGGATACACGTCGATGCACTCGACCAGGCGCGGGCATCCCTTGCCGGCTGTTTTCATTCCCGGCACAGCGATAATCAGCGGCACACGCAGCGACTCTTCATAGAGGCTCATCTTCTGCCACAGGCCGTGTTCGCCCAGGTGCCAGCCGTGATCGCCCCACAAGACAACGATGGTTTTGTCAGCTAGCTTGAGGCGATCGAGGGCGTCGAGCACTTTGCCAATCTGCGCATCCACAAAAGAAGCGGCGGCGTAATACGCACGGATGGCTTCGCGGCACTGCTGCTCGCTCAACCCATAGTTGGGTTTTTTGGGATCGCTCTGGCCGGTCAGGGCAATCGGCGGTTTCGTCTCGCGGTCGTTGGGGACGATCTTCGGCACACGGATGCTATCCAGAGGGTACATATCAAAATATTTCTTGGGCGCAATCCACGGCACGTGGGGGCGGTAGAAACCGACGCCGAGGAAGAACGGTTTAGCGCGGTTGGCTTCGAGCAGCTGGATCGCTTCGGCGGCAGCGATGCCATCGGTCTGCTCTTCGTCTTTGCTAGCGTCGGCCAGGTAGCAGAGCGAGGCGCCGAGATTCTTCAGCTGCGGAGTGAGGATGTGCAGCTTGTTTTCCTCATCCTTATCGATGCCGCGTGGATTGATGCGTTTGTCCCACGATTGCGGATCATCCAGGCCGTTGGTGCCGATCTGGCCGGGCACCCCGTAATGAAAGATCTTGCCCACGCGGGCCGAGAAGTAGCCGTTGTTGCGGAACAGCTGGGGCAGCGTAACGACGTCGGCATGGATTGTGCGAAAATCTGTGCGGAGATCGAAAATGCGCGTCCAGTCGGGGCGCATTCCGGTCAGGAGGGAAACTCGACTGGGACTGCACAGCGGGAATTGGCAATAGGCGCGGTCGAAGCGCAGGCCGCGCGCCGCCAGACGGTCAATGTTCGGCGATTGCACCAGCGGATGGCCGTAACAGCCCAGGGCGGTGTTGAGATCGTCCACGGCGATGAAGAGGACGTTTTTCTTGCCCGACGTTTCCTCGGGGTGAACGGTCGGGGCAGCGAAGAAGGCCACGACCAGCGTGAGAAGCATGGCGAAATGTTTCATGATATTGCTCCTGAAGCGGGGAGGACATCCCCATAGATAGGCCCAAACGCTAGAATCGGCCAGGGGTATACGGCCCCGACTTCCGGAAGGGCAACGCGATCCCTTGGCCAGGCAAGGAACCCTAGGGAATCGAAAGCAAAAAAGAGGGCCTTTTGACCGGCGGATTCGCTATGATGCTAAGATAGATGAAGAGCAGGTCTCCTTATCGCCGCCCCTTGCAGCGCCGCGAGATAAACCGAGCCTTGTTGCGATCACGATGGCGTCATGATAGCCTTCTCTTGTCCTCACTGCGGCGTGTCCCTCCAAGCCAAGGAGAGCATGGCCGGCAAAACCAGCACATGCCCCGGCTGTAGCCGTGTTGTGCAAGCGCCCCCGGCTGGCGCATCTTCCGTCTCCGGGTCCGCCAAGCGCAGCGCCGCCAAGCAGCCGACGTCGGTCCCTATCTGTGCGGACTCCCGGGAGACGCTCCCCGCGGATTTCAAACTGGCCCCGCCGCCGGAGTACTCCTTTCTGGCGCCGCCGGAAGGCCCGGCGGAGATGGGCCGACTCGGCAATTACCTCATCCGCCGGGTCTTGGGAAGCGGCGCTATGGGCATCGTCTTCGAGGCGCAAGACCTCCATCTTAAACGTCTGGTGGCCCTCAAGGTAATGAAGCCGACTTTGGCGGCGCAGGCAGACTTTCACCGGCGTTTCCTGCGCGAGGCCCAGCTGGCTGCCGCCATTGAACACGAACACATCGTTACCATCTATCAGGTCGGCGAGGACCGTGGCATCCCCTTTTTGGCCATGAAGCTGTTGCAAGGCGAATCGCTGGAAACCTATTTGGGTCGAAGCGGCGGTCGGCTGCCCTTGGCCGAGACGCTGCGTATCGGCCGCGAAATTGCCGAAGGACTGGCCGCAGCCCATGCCAAGGGACTTGTACATCGCGACATCAAACCAGCCAATATTTGGCTGGAAGAGGATCGCAAGCGCGTCAAGATCGTCGATTTCGGCTTGGCCCGCGGGGCCGGGGGCGATGCCCATTTCACTCAGGCGGGGGCGGTCATCGGCACGCCTTCTTATATGGCCCCCGAGCAAGCTAATGGCGAGGAAGTCGACGGCCGCTGCGACTTGTTCAGTCTCGGCTCGGTGCTGTATCGGCTCAGTACGGGCCGGTTGCCCTTCGACGGCAAGGACACGATGGCGGTATTGATGGCCTTGGCGACAAAGGCGCCTGTGCCTCCCCACAAGATCGACCCGCAATTGCCGCCGGCGTTTTCTGCTTTGGTAATGCGCCTGCTGGCCAAGGACCGCAAGGAGCGCCCGCAGTCAGCCCGCGAGGTCGTGGAGCGAATCGAGGCCATCGAGCGCGGCGACACGGATGAGGAGATAGAGGGAGAAGTCCTTGATGAGCCGCCGCAAACCTCTGTAGAAGCGAAAAAAGAGCCAAAAGCAGCGAAAAAGCCTGGGACAACAGCGTCGCCGCCTCCTGTAAAGAAACGTCCCCGCAGCCCACGACAGAAACAACGACACGACATCGAGCGCGACTGGGGGCGAATCGTACTAATAACTTCGCTGATCCTGCTGGGGGTTGCCGTCGTGGTACTGATGTTTGGCCTGCTGCGCTATCTCCACCACAAGGGGCGAATGAACGCCGTAGAAACGTCTCCGGAGATTCAGGTGATTGCCGTCGCGCCCGGTGAAGATCCGAGCTGCTTTCTTGGTGGAAAGCGCTGTTGACTTGAAGTCGCTTCTTTCGGTCTACTTGCTCCGCTTTGGTTGGTCGCGCCTCGCTGAGGCATGCGAACCTGTTCTCCCGTGGAGCGCAGCTAACCAAAGCGGAGGGTGCGGACGTATGGAAGCGCGCAGACCGCGAGTAGTGCTGGTTCACGATTGGTTGACCGGCATGCGTGGCGGCGAAAAATGCCTGGAAGTGGTATGTCGCCGTTGGCCGCATGCCCATCTGTTCACCCTGTTGCACCGCCGCGGCTCCGTCAGTCCGGCCATCGAACGCCTGCGGCCGCGCACTACTTTCCTCAATCTATTGCCGGAAAACCATCGCTATTATCGCTATTTATTGCCCCTGATGCCGGCGGCCGCCGCTAGCTGGCGCCTACCGCCCTGCGACCTGATCGTCAGCTTCAGCCATTGCGTCGCCAAGGCCGTACCGCCGCCTCGCCAGCCCGCGCCCCACGTCTGTTATTGCTTCACACCCATGCGCTACATCTGGCACATGCAAGAAGCGTATTTCGGCGGTGTCAAAGCCCGCCTGTTGGAGCGCTTTTTCGATTGGCTGCGGCGCTGGGACCGTCGCACCGCTGCCAACGTAACGCACTTTATTGCCATCAGCCAAACCGTGCAGCGACGCATCGCCGAATGCTATGGCCGTGACAGTACCGTCATCTATCCGCCCGTGGATACGGACTTCTACCACCCCGCTGCCCTGCCACGCCAAGAGTTTTATCTAGCGGTGTCGGCTTTTGCGCCGTACAAACGGCTCGACTTGGCCATCCAGGCGTGCAATGCCCTGCGGCGGCCCTTGCTGCTCATCGGCAACGGCCAGGACGAGGCGCGTCTCCGGGCCTTGGCGGGACCGACCATCCATTTTCTCGGCTGGCAGCCAGACACCGTCATCCGCTATCATCTGCGCCGTTGTCGGGCGCTGCTTTTCCCGGGGGAAGAAGACTTCGGCATCGTACCGGTCGAGGCGCAGGCTTGCGGTACTCCGGTGATCGCGTTCGGCCGCGGCGGCGCTACCGAAACAGTCATTCCACCGGAGCAGCGCGACGCCGACCCCACGGGGTTATGGTTCGCCGAACAAACGGTCGAAGCGCTGGTTCGCGCGCTAATCCAGTTTGAGAACAACCGCGATCTCTTCTCTCCTTCCGCAGCCCGCCGTCACGCTCTGCGCTTCAACACAGTACGCTTCGCCGAGGAACTTTTTGGCTATCTCGATCAGGTGCTGCAACCTACAGCCCGTCCCCTCCGCCGTGCCGCCTAAAAGATGCTCTTTAGGGGCGCCTTGAGGAAAGGTATGGCGTTTCGGTTAGTCGCAATCCGAAGGAGAGCGGGAAGCTGAATCAAAGCCCCCTGGGCATCCATGAAATCGCTGGGATAGGTTTGCGTCTTGCTTATGCCTGTTATAATACGGCGGAGGTCCATTTGCAAACACGCGCTGAGTTCTCGATGGCTAGCTGACCCGACTTCTACCGACGAAACAATGTTTATCACCCCTTTGGGGGAGGGGCAAACCGTGATCGGCTTCACGATAACACGATGCCAGGTAGGACCGGCGCCTTGCGCGTCGCAAGACTATCTGTTACTGGCCGCGACCGAGCGCGGCCTTTGTGCAGTATACCTCGGCGATAGCGAGGACCAGCTTGAGGCCGAGCTGATGCGTACCTTTCCTGCTGCGGTGCGGCGCAAGAGTGCAGAGTTGAGCGCCTGGGCGAATGCACTCGTGAATCACCTGAAGGGTCGGCAGCCGTGTCTGGATTTGCCGCTGGATGTACGAGCGACGGCGTTTCAATGGCAGGTCTGGCAAGAGCTGCGGGCTGTCCCCTACGGCAGCACGCGCTCGTACCGCGACATCGCTCGTGCATTGGGCCGGCCCAACGCTGTCCGCGCCGTGGCCCGTGCCTGCGCCGCTAATCCGGTCTCGCTCGTCATTCCTTGTCATCGCGTGGTGCGTACCGATGGCAGCCTTGGCGGTTACCGCTGGGGCCAGAAACGCAAACAGGCACTCTTAGCTCAGGAGAAGGGCTTTTTTGCTCCTACCGTAGAGAAGGGCCGACAAATAGACACCTCATTATATCGCTGATGTATTAAATCCGCCGCGCTAGCTGCTCGCGCTGGGCATGTTGAAGGATCTCGTTGAGTTCTTGGGCCAGGTAATCAATGAGTTGACGGGCTTCTGTGTTTGTTTCAATGGTTTTCAACAAGGCGTTTTGCAAGGCATGCAAAGTGGG
>JAJPIY010000047.1 GCA_021324515.1 Planctomycetota bacterium | reverse complement strand
CCCTTGAGCCGCGCCGGACGATGCACCAACGCCCACGGACTTAGCGGTTCGGTCCCTTCGGCGAGCGGCGGCACAACGGAGCCGCGAGCGTCAGGAAGCAGTGGCCGCGGCACAACCGCTCGCTCACGGTCGCGGCCCGGATGCGGCGCGTCGGCAGGAACTACCACGACCTTGGCCTCTTGCTCAATCGTTACCTTGCTGCCTTCGGGCACTTCGATCGTGGTCTCGCGGCCGTCCTTGCTGCGAATGCGAATGACGATTCCAGCCATCAGCACGGCCACGCTGATTAGCAACAGGGCGGCCAGTGTCGCCGGCACAAGGCGGCGACGACGCGGCGAGGGTGCCGGTTCGCCTTCGCTTGCCAGCGCTTGCAGGGCCTCGACTACCGATGCGGCCGACGAGGGCCGATCGGCGACGTTCTTGGCCAGCAGCCGTTGGATCAGATGATTCAGCGCCGCGGGTATTTGCGGATTCAGTTGTCGCGGCGGCGGGGGATGATCGTTGGCCAACGCGAACAGTGTGCTCACCACATCGCGGCCCTGGAAGGGCGGGCGTCCCGTCACCATGTGATAGAGGACGCATCCCAGACTAAACAGATCGCTACGCGGATCGGCTTTCTCGCCACGCGCTTGCTCCGGCGACATGAACGCCGGTGTGCCCATGATGACGCCGGTTTGCGTTAAGTGGGCGTCGTCGCCCTGGGCCGGACGCGCCAAACCGAAATCGAGAATTTTCACGCGGCCGGTTTCGTTTAGCCGCGACCCGCAGGCGAGCGCGTTCGCGCTCCCCTGCGGGTCGCGGCTAAACTCCAGCCAGATATTGGCGGGTTTGATGTCGCGGTGGATCAGGCCGCGCGCATGTGCGGCCGCGAGGCCGTCAGCGATCTCGCCGCCCAGACGCAATGCCTCTAACAACGGCAGCACCGTCTCGCGTTTCAAACGCTCGTGCAGCGTCTCGCCCTCCAGGTACTCCATCGCCAGAAACGGCACGCCGCGGTCTTCATCCACCTGATAGATGGTAACGATATGATCGTGTTTGAAAGCGGCCATCGCTCGCGCCTCGCGGAGAAAGCGCTGCCGCGCCGCGTCGTTGGCCGCCAGTCCCGGACCCATGATCTTGAGGGCGACCGACCGTTTCAGCTGGGCGTCCTCGGCCAAAAAAACAACGCCCATGCCGCCGCTACCCAACACCTTGAGGATGCGATACGATCCCAGCCGCCCAATCTCGTCCGCCCCTTGCGGCGGCGCGAGGAAGACAAAGACATCGCGCGTTTCTTCGGTGGCTTGCCCGCCTTGCGTGGGCGCTTTCTTCTCGGTCGTCTCGCCCTCCGTTATACTCAGCGTCGGATGCGAGCTGAGCAGAGGCGTCAATTCTTCCCGATATTCCGGCCAGCGCTCGAAGTATTCGGCAGGCGACAGGTTCGGCTCGCGGCGTCGCCGTAACTCGAACTCCTGCACTATCAAGGCGACGACCGAGGCACGATCCTTGTTCAGCTCCGGGAAACGCGACAGATATGTTTCCTCCAGCCGGACGCGCTCACCGCGTTTCAGGCGGCGTTCCAGATCGATGCGCACCAACTCAACCAACAAGGCGAGTCGTTGTTCCGGCGGGCACAACGCCAGGTAATCTTCGATGCTCGGTGGCGTGGGCCCGTTCCAGGCATCATCGAAGCGATCCAGGATCGATTCCATGTTTGCAGACAGAGGCGAGGACATGACGGCGATCCTCCGGGCGAATGATGTTGTGGAAGCCATCCTTACGAGAGTTAATTCCCCAAACGCTGCGAGACCTATCAAGGAAGATCCGGCAGCTCCGGCCATAGTCGTTTCATGCGATTTTTGATGTTGCGTATCTTACGGTTGATCGTCGCCGTGCTGAGTTTCAAGGCGGCGGCGATTTCGTCGACCTCGTAGCCTTGCAAACGCATCTCGCACACCGCCCGCGCTCGATTGTCCAAGCCACGCAGCAGATGCTCCACCATCTCGCGCAGCACGGCTTCGTCCTCTGGGTGGGGAGCAGCAGCATCGAGCGGTTCCATGTCGCAATCGGAATCGAGAAGAGGCGTCTGCTCGCGGCGCACGTCGCGCTTGCGGGTGTGGAAATAGCGGTTCCAGCGGCCGCATTTGCGTAGCGTGATTTCGACCAGCAATGCCCAGAGGCTGTCCGGCCCCTCGAGATCGAAGGGACGCTCGGCGGCGCGGCGACAAAAGGTGCGGAACACCGGACTGAACGACATCATTGGCATCGACTTTACACCGTACACGCTCATCCAGCCGGCGGCGTGCCAGGCCGATCAACCGCCGTGCATAGCGATCAAAGAGAATCGCGGCGGCTTCGGCGTCGCCAGACTCCAGGCGCTGCACAAGATCCAGAAAGGAGGGCGTCATCATCTGCTCACCATGAGGGATTGGGTAACGCCGATTTTAGCCTGGCCCTCCTGTTGTAGCAAACAATTTCTGTCCCTAAAATTAGGAACGTGAATGCCACAAAGAGACGAGCCAGTTGTCCATCACTTACGCTTCCGGCTCGTCTTCCTTCCTTTTGCATTGTTGCCCGTTTTGCGTTACTCTGAATACACTACCTGCAAAGTGCTCGCTGTCTGCCGTTTTCACGGGAGAATACTTCTATGTTGCGTCTGGAATCTGACCGTGGCGTTACCGTTTGCGATGGTTTGACGCGCCGCGATTTCCTGCATGTCGGCGCTTTGCCGCTGATTGGTCTGACGCTGCCCGGCTATTTTGCTCGGCGTGCGGGAGCCAGCGCGCCGGACAAGGACATCAACTGTATCATGCTGTTTTTGCTCGGCGCTCCCAGCCACATCGATACCTGGGACCCCAAGCCCAATGCGCCAGCCGAGGTTCGCGGTCCCTACAAGCCCATCGCTACCAAAGTACCCGGCATTCGCATCACGGAAATTTTTCCCAAGATGGCCGAGCACGCCGATAAGTATTCACTGATCCGCAGTGTCTATCACACCGCTGCCGCCGTGCATGATACCGGCCATCAGATGATGCAGACCGGCCGGTTGTTCCAAGGCGGTATCGAACATCCGCACATCGGCTGCGTATTGGGCTATTTGAAGGGCCAACGCGGTGAAGTGCCGGCCCATGTGCTCTTGCCGCGGCCGATGGGACGCACCGGCGGCAACATGCCACACGGCCAAACGGCCGGCTATCTGGGCAAACAGTACGATCCCTTTGTCCTCAACGCCGATCCGTCGGCCAAGGACTTCAAAGTGCCCGACCTGCTGCCGCCGGACTACATCTCCGCCGTCCGCGCCAGCCGCCGACAAAAGATGCGCGACGCCGTGGAGGGAGCACTCGCCGCTTTCGAGAAGAGCGCCCAAGCGAAGCAATTCGACGACAATTTCAATCTGGCTTATCGCTTGATGTCCAGTCCCCAGGCGCGCGAAGCGTTCGCCCTGGACAGGGAGCCGGCCGCCATCCGCGATCGCTATGGCCGGACGCGCTTCGGACAAAGCTGCCTGCTGGCCCGCCGCCTCATCGAGCGCGGCGTGCGCTTCGTCACAGTGAACATGTACGAAACCGTCTTCGACGAAATCACCTGGGACATTCACGGCTCCCGACCCTTCACCGACATCGCCGAGATGGCGCGCCTGGTGGCCCCGGATTTCGACCGCGCCTACAGCACCCTGCTGGAAGATCTACATGAGCGCGGCTTACTCCAGACGACGATTGTGACGGCGATGGGCGAGTTTGGACGCACGCCCAAAATTAACCCGGCTGGCGGCCGCGATCATCATCCGGGTGTCTGGACCATCCTGATCGGCGGTGGTCCCATTCAGGGCGGCCGTATCGTTGGCGAATCGGATGAGTTGGGTTACATCCCCAAGACGCGGCCGGTCACGCCAGCGATGGTAGCGGCGACACTTTACAAAGGGCTTGGCCTCGATCCGCACCGCGAACTGCCGGGACCGCAAAATCGCCCCCTGCCGTTGGTCGATTACGATGCGCAACCGCTCAAGGAGCTGTTCTAAAAAACGGACTGCGGATAGCACAGATAAGATAAAAACATAAATCAGGATTTTTAATCTGTGTTTTCCGTGATTGGCTTATTTCTCCGGATGCTGGAGGAGCTTCGAGAAGCACCATGCGGAAAAAGGTCTTTAGTTTGGCGGTTGTCTTTCTTTGTTCAGTCGTCTCCTTGCCGGCAGTTTTCGCCGCGGAGGTGAAGATTTTGCCGGCTGATGTGATCCTGACAGGGCCGCACGCCCATCAGCGCTTGCTGGTGGTGGCGGAAGACAAAGGGCGAATCGTCGGCGAACGGACGCCGCAGGCCCAGTTCACGTCCGCGCATCCTGCCGTGGCAACCGTGGATGCTTCCGGCATCGTCCGCGCGGTCGGCGACGGCGAGACGACAATCACGGCCATCGTAGATGGCAAGCAAGCAATGGCGAGAGTCACGGTCCGCAAGACGAAGGCCCCCTTTACCTGGAGTTTCCGCAATCATGTCATCCCAATGCTGACGCGGGCTGGGTGCAACTCCGGGGCCTGTCATGGCGCCTTGGCCGGCAAGGGCGGACTGAAACTGTCGCTGCGCGGCTACGATCCCACGAGCGATCATTTCGTGCTAACGCGGCAAGCACTGGGACGGCGCATCGACCGCAGCGAGCCGGCCCGCAGTTTGGTGTTGCTCAAACCGACGCAGGCGGTGTCGCACGGCGGCGGTCAAAAGCTCGAACCCGGCTCGGCCGATTATCATGTCCTCGCCGATTGGATCGCCGCCGGTGCGCCGGGGCCGCGCCGCGACGATCCCCGTATTCAGCGCCTGGAATTGTTGCCGGCCGCCGCCGTCCTCAAGCCCAAAGCCACCCTCCAGGTCCTTGCCCGCGCCTGGTACTCCGACGGGCATAGCGAAGACGTAACACATTGGGCCAAATTCAATAGCAGTGAAGAAAGCGTCGCCGCTGTCAACGCAGACGGCAAAGTCACCGTCGCGGGCTACGGTGAAGCAGCCATCACCGTATGGTACTCCAATCTCGTCGCTGCTAACCGCATCACCGTGCCGCATCTGGATGCTATAGATGCAAATATTTTCACATCAGCAAATAAGAGCAATTTCATCGATGATCTAGTCCTCAAGAAATTGGCGGACTTGCGCATTCCGCCGTCGCCGTTGTGCAGCGACGAGGAATTCTTGCGCCGCGCTTATCTCGACGCAGCGGGAATCCTGCCCACACCCGAAGAACGGGCCGCATTCCTCGCCGATAAATCCGCCCAGAAAAGGGCGAAAATAATCGATGCCTTGCTGGAACGGCCGGAATTCGTGGATTATTGGGCGTACAAATGGTCGGAATTGTTGCTTATTTCCACGCGGCGTTTACCGCAGTCGGCGGTGTGGTCGTTCTACCAATTTGTGCGCCAGAGCGTGGCCGACAACAAACCGTGGGACCGCTTGGCCCGCGACATCCTCACGGCCAAGGGCAGCAATCTCGACAACGGCGCCGCCAACTATTTCGTGCTGCACAAAGACATCAGCGACCTGACCGAATCGACTTCGGTGACCTTCCTGGGCATGTCGCTCACTTGTTGCCGCTGCCACAATCATCCGCTGGAAAAATGGACGCAGGACCAATACTGGAGCATGGCCAATCTCTTTTCGCGCGTGGCCCTGAAAAATGGTGAACGGGCTGGCGAGGTCATCGTACAAGTGCTGCCGTCGGGCGATGTGCTGCACCTGCGTCGGGGCATCCCGATGCCGCCGACGCCGCTCGACGGCAAGCCGTTGCCGCTGGACAGCCCTGTCGACCGCCGGGTTTACTTCGTCGATTGGCTGACGGCGACGGACAATCCGTATTTCGCCAAGGCGCTGGTCAACCGCGTTTGGCGCAACTTCATGGGCCGCGGTCTCGTCGAACCCGAGGACGACCTGCGTCAGACCAACCCGCCGACTCATCCCGAATTGCTCGACGCCCTAGTGAAAGATTTTATCGACCACAAATATGATGTGAAATATCTGATTCGCACGATCATGAACTCGACGTCCTATCAGCGATCCTCGCAGCCTTTGCCAGGCAATCAAAACGACGATCGCTTCTATTCGCATTATTTGGTCCGTCGTTTGTCGGCCGAAGTCATCCTCGACGCCTATTCGCAAGTGACCGGCGTGCCGACATCGTTCACGCAGGTCAGTTCGGCAGCCGGCGATTCCACGAGCACCTACAACGGCTATCCGCTGGGCACGCGGGCGCTGCAATTGCCAGACTCGCTGGTGGTATCGCGTTTCCTCGACACCTTTGGCCGACCGGAGCGCTCCCAGACCTGTTCCTGCGAACGTCAGCAGGATTCCAGCGTCACTCAGGCACTGCATATCAACAATGGCCAAACACTCAACGACAAGATCCGGGCCAAAAATTCGCGCATTGAATCTTGGCTGCGCGAGAAAATCACCGATGAGGAAGCGCTCCGCCGCCTCTTCGTGCTGGCCTTGTGCCGCGAACCGACCGCCTCGGAGCAAAAGAAATTTTTGGCCCTGCTCGCTGAGTCCGCCGCCGATGCCAAGACGACGCGCCGCGAGGCACTGGAGGACTTATTCTGGTCCGTGCTGGCGTCGAAGGAGTTCGTGTTCAATCGATGAGAAATTGTGACGGGACATGTTCTTGTTGCGTTGGACCATCCTGGGATGTCTTGTCCTTGGCCTGGCCGGTTGTAGCATCGGCAAAAAAGACAAGACGAACGCTTCCAAGTCCGGAGCGGGAAGCGATTCCAGTCCCACGTATCCCTGGAAGCGGCCGCCGGAGGACTTGCCGCGTCCTCGGCCGCCGACCGAACCCGGGAAGCCTGACCCATTTTGACCCGAATATCCAAGCTGTTTTTCCTGAAGAGGGAGAGGGAAGATTTCATGGCGCTGCACCCTTTGGCTGGCAAACCTGCCCCCGCCGATTTGCTCATCGATGTAGCACGCCTCCAGCGCGATTATCACCAGCGCCAGCCAGATCTCGACGATCCGGCGCAGCGGGTCAGTTTCGGCACCAGCGGCCATCGCGGCACGCCGTTGGACGGCACGTTCACCGAGGCCCACATCCTCGCCATCACCCAGGCCATTTGCGAATATCGCAAGGACCACGGCATCGACGGCCCGTTGTTCATGGGCAAAGATACACACGCTGTTTCCGGTCCCGCTCAGTGTACCGCCCTGGAAGTGTTGGCCGCCAACGGCGTCGAAACCTTCCTCCAGCGCGACGACGGCTTCACGCCCACGCCGGTCATCTCACGAGCCATCCTCGCCTACAACAAAGGTCGTATGGAACATCTCGCCGATGGTATCGTCATCACACCGTCGCACAATCCGCCGGAAGACGGCGGCTTCAAGTACAATCCGCCCCACGGCGGCCCCGCCGACACCGACATTACCAATTGGGTGCAGGACCGCGCCAACGCCTTGCTCCGCGCCGGCAACAAGGACGTCAAACGCATGCCCTATGAAACCGCCCTCAAGGCCGGCACAACGCACCTCGACGATTTCGTCCTGCCCTACGTCAAAGATCTTGCCAACGTCATCGACATGGAGGCGATTCGTTCGGCCGGACTGAAACTCGGCGTCGATCCGCTCGGCGGCGCCACCGTACATTACTGGGGGCCGATTAAGGACACCTACGGTCTGAATATCACGGTTGTGAATACCGCGGTTGATCCCCGCTTCGCTTTCATGACCGTCGATCACGACGGCAAAATTCGCATGGACTGCTCCAGCCCCTACGCGATGGCGAAACTGGTGGGCCTGAAGGACCAGTATCGCGTCGCCTTCGGCAACGATCCCGATGCCGACCGTCACGGCATCGTCACACCCTCGGCAGGGCTAATGAACCCCAATCACTACTTGGCCGTGGCCATCCACTATTTGCTGAGGCATCGCCCGAACTGGCCGGCCAACGCAGCAGTCGGCAAGACGCTGGTGAGCAGCAGCCTGATCGACCGCGTGGTCCAGGATCTGGGACGTAAGTTGTGTGAAGTGCCGGTCGGGTTCAAATGGTTCGCGCCGGGGTTGTTCGATGGTTCGCTTTGTTTCGGCGGGGAGGAAAGCGCCGGCGCCAGCTTCCTGCGCCGCGACGGCACTGTCTGGACCACAGATAAAGACGGTCCGATCATGGACCTGCTCGCTGCGGAAATCACCGCTAAAACCGGCAAAGACCCCGGCGAACACTACCAAGAATTGACCCGCCGATTCGGCTCACCCCTCTACACGCGCATCGATGCCCCAGCCACGCCGGAGCAAAAAGCGATGCTGAAAAAACTATCGCCGGAGATGGTGACAGCGACAACGCTGGCTGGCGAACCGATCCTCGCTAAACTGACCAAAGCGCCGGGCAACAACGCTGCCATCGGCGGACTGAAGGTGGTCGCCGCCAACGGCTGGTTTGCAGCCCGGCCGTCGGGCACGGAGAATATCTATAAGATCTACGCCGAGAGCTTTAAGGATGAGGAGCACCTGCAAGCTATCGTCGCCGAGGCGCAGAACATCGTCGCCCGTGCCCTTCGCTAAATAAGCACGGAAAAATCTACCTACCAGTCCCGACACTGTCGCCAGGGGAAAGGAAATCACCATATGAAGGTTCTTATTGTCTACTATAGTACCTATGGAAATGTCTTCAAGATGGCCCAACTCGTCGCCGAGGGCGTGCGTACGGTTGAGGGGGCCGAGCCTGTTATCCGTACTGTGCCGGAACTGATTCCGCAGAGCATCATCGCTTCCCGCCCCGATTTGAAGGCAGGCCGGGACATGCAAAAAGATGTGCCGTTGGTGACGGAAGAGGATTTCCAGCAGGCAGATGCGTTTGCGTTCGGAACACCGACGCGATTCGGCAACGTCTCTTCTCAGCTCAAGAATCAGATCGATCAACTAACGGGGTTGTGGTTAAAGGGAGCGTTCGAGGGCAAACCGGCTGGCGTGTTTGTGTCCACGGGAAGCCTGCACGGCGGACAAGAAACGACGCTGCTGACGCTGATGGCGCCGCTTCTTCATCTGGGGATGGTCCTGGTGGGTGTGCCGTACTCGGTACAAGAACTGTTTACGACGCAAGGCGGCGGTTCGCCGTATGGGCCAGGGCATGTGGCCGGGGGCGACAACAAACGGGAAATCGATGCGAACGAAGCGGCCATCTGCCGGGCCCTCGGACGGCGCTTGGCCCAGATTGGACTACGGCTCAAGAAAGATTGATCGCCCTGTAAGCAGGATAACCATCGCCCCAGGAGCATATCCCATGAACACGGCCGACCTGTGGAAACGCTATCAGAAATATCTTTGCACCGCCCCGTCGCTCGATCTGACGCTAGATATTAGCCGTATGCACTTCGAGGATGCCTTCCTGGAGCGCATGGAGCCGGCGATGCAGCGCGCCTACCAGGCGATGGATGCGTTGGAGAAAGGGGCCATTGCCAATCCAGACGAAAACCGCATGGTGGGCCACTACTGGCTGCGTGCGCCGGAGCGGGCGCCGACACCAGAAATTACTAAGGCGATCCGCGACAGCGTGGCCAGCATCAAAGCGTTTGCCGCCGATGTTCATGCCGGCAAAATCAAGCCGCCAAGCGCGGCCAAGTTCACCCAGGTGCTGTCGATCGGCATCGGCGGTTCGGCGCTGGGGCCGCAATTTGTGGCCGATGCGCTGAGCCAGCCGGGAAAAGATCGTATGCAGATACATTTTATCGACAATACAGATCCCGACGGCATGGCCCGGACCTTGACCGTGCTCGAAGGCAAGCTGAAAGAGACGCTGGTGCTGGTCATGTCCAAGAGTGGGGGCACGCCGGAGCCGCACAACGGCATGGCCGTCACTGCCGCGGCTTTCAAGGCCGCCGGTCTTGCATTTGCGCCGCAGGCCGTCGCCGTCACCATGCCCGGCTCGAAGCTGGACAAGCAGGCGGTCAGCGAGAAATGGTTGGCGCGCTTTGCGATGTTCGATTGGGTGGGCGGGCGCACCAGTGAGATGTCCGCCGTCGGCCTGGTGCCGGGGGCCCTGCAAGGAATCGACATCGATGCCATGCTTGCCGGTGCCGCAGCCTGCGATGAGGTGACGCGCCAACACGACACTCGCCGCAACCCCGCTGCCCTGCTGGCGCTCATGTGGTATGCCGCTACCAGCGGCAAAGGACAGAAAGACATGGTTGTTCTTCCCTATAAGGATCGCTTACTTCTCTTTAGTCGTTATTTGCAACAGCTGGTGATGGAATCGCTGGGCAAACGCCTTGACCTGGACGGCAAGCGCGTCGAGCAAGGCATCAGCGTCTACGGCAACAAAGGGTCAACGGACCAACATGCCTACGTGCAGCAATTGCGCGACGGTGTGAACAACTTCTTCGTTACCTTCATCCGCGTGCTCGAATCCGGCGGCGCGCCGGTCGAAGTGCAGCCTGGCGTCAGCGCCGGCGATTATTTGCACGGCTTCCTACTCGGTACGCGCGCCGCCCTGTTCGAGAATGACCGCCAATCGCTGACGATCACTGTGCCGCGCGTCGACGCCCGTACCATCGGCATCCTGATCGCCCTCTTTGAGCGTGCGGTCGGTTTCTACGGTAGTCTCGTGAACATCAACGCTTACCATCAACCGGGCGTCGAAGCCGGCAAGAAGGCCGCCGCCGCCGTACTGGAGCTTCAGGCGAAGATTGTCAAGGCGTTGTCCACAACACCGCGAACGGCTGAGCAGATCGCTCACGATATCGGCGCCGCTGATGCAGCCGAGACCGTGTACCTGGTGCTCGAACACCTCGCCGCCAACAAGCGAGCGAAGATCGCCCAGGCGGCCGGGGCGGCGGCGACGACGTTTTGCAAGGTGTAGAAGTAGTCTTTTTTCTTGATGCGGTGTCAACTGGCCGGTCATCGTCCTGAGTTCCGTTGGCAGCCAAGCCGCGTGATTCACAACCTGTTCACGGGGCGTATGAACACTGTTGAGCTACCTCCCGATGCGGCTGAAGTGGTGTTAGAGGGCATACGACTCGGTACGGTATACTGGTCTATGTCCGAAGGGCCGATGGTCAATATCATGATTGAGTTATCAGCTTTGCCGTTGGTTAGAGAGTGGACAGTTGAATTCGGTGGTGCGTTCTATCCGGGTTCTCCAGACCTAAGCATCTAACATCCGGAGTTCATGATGCAGATGATCCGTCTCGCGAAAACCGATTGGGCCAAAGCCTGGCGGGCCATGATCGAAGTCGCGCCGGTGCGACTGATCAGTGACGATCCTGTTTACGAAGTCCTGCCGGCCCACCTGGAGGTGTTGACCGCGCGAGGCTTCTCCTATGAGGTCGTGGCCACGCGGCCACGCCGGGTGGAAAAGCGGCGCCATGGCACGGCCGATTAGAAGCATCGATGTCTACCTACCGCTTGATTACAACGATGGTCAGCCCATCCCGGAGGCCAAATATGTCTCCCTCCAACGGGAGTTGTTGGGCCGTTTCGGCGGCGTGACTTCGGTCCAGCGACAGTTTCCCCTACAGGGAATCTGGCAATCCGGAGCGGAAGTCTATCAGGACAGGGTAGTCATTTTCAGCGTCATGGATTACCGCGAAGAAACGCAGCTGGAATGCCTGCGCTATCTTGAGCGGCTGAAGGGCCGCCTCAAGAAGAAGTTCGACCAACTTGAGATCCTGATTACTATAGCGGAACTGCTAGCGATTTAAAATCCTCTGGCAGTACAACAACCCCCTTGAATCGCCGCGCTCCTGGTATTATCGTGACGAACATTCCGTTGCGTCTCTTTCCAGGAGATCTCCCATGATCGCACACCGTTTGCTGATTCCTG
>JAJPIY010000051.1 GCA_021324515.1 Planctomycetota bacterium | reverse complement strand
CCTCCCCCACCAGGGGGGAGGGAGAATCATTCCCCCCACCCCCACCCTCCCCCACCAGGGGGGAGGGAGAATCATTCCCCCCACCCCCACCCTCCCCCACCAGGGGGAGGGAGAATCATTCCCCCCACCCCCACCCTCCCCCACCAGGGGGGAGGGAGAATCATTCCCCCCACCCCTACCCTCCCCCACCAGGGGGGAGGGAGAAAAAGGCTCCCTCCCCCCTGGTGGGGGAGGGTTGGGGTGGGGGGGGAAATTGTGCCCAATTTAACCGTGCCCAGTATAGCAAATCAGGCTTGGAGTATCAGCGCCGCCTCTTGCTTGGGGAGGACTGCGCCGATGATGCAAGCGCTAGAGGCCCCCCTTTTGTGGAGGTCCTCCACCAGCGCCTCGGCTTTGTCGGCAGCGACGCTGATGAGCAAGCCGCCGGACGTTTGGGCGTCGTAAAAGAACTCCAGCCGTACTGGGTCGGGCTGGCCGTCGATGCGCAGGAACGGCTGCACGTAAGCGGCATTGGTGGCGCTGGCGCGCGTTATGTATGGCTTATGGGCCAGTTTCTCCGCACCCGGCAGCAAGGGCAGCCGCGCCAGCTCGATCCGCAGCGTTACTTGGCTGCCGTCGGCCATTTCATAGGCGTGTCCGGCCAGGCCGAAGCCGGTGACATCGGTAGCGGCATGCGCTTCGGCTTGCAGCATGGCATCTCTGCCGAGGTCGTTGAGCTGTACCATGCTGGCGCAGGCCGCCTGGAATACCTCCTCTGGGCATTCGCCGGCCTTGTGGGCGGTGGTCACGAAGCCGGTGCCCAGCGCCTTGGTCAGCACCAGCTTATCACCGGGGCGCGCCGCGGCGTTGGTGAGAATCCGTTTGGGATGAATGAGGCCCGTTACCGCGTAGCCGAACTTGATTTCGCTGTCGCGGACGGTATGTCCTCCCAGGATGACGGCCCCCGCCGCGCGGCAGCGCTCCGCCCCGCCGCGGACCATGTCGGCCAACCAGGTCTTCTCCGGGTCTTTATCATCGGGATAACCAATGAGATTGAGGGCGGTCTTGGGTGTACCGCCCATAGCATAGACATCGCTCAGGGCGTTGGCGGCGGCAATCTGGCCATACACAAACGCATCGTTGACGATCGGCGGAAAGAAATCGATGGTCTGGACGATGGCCAGATCCTCAGTCAGCTGATAGACGCCGGCGTCGTCATGCGTACCGGTGCCGACGAGGAGATGGGGATCGTCGCTGGGAGGGAGGTGGCGCAGAACCTGCGCGATGCCCTGGGGGGGCAGCTTACCCGCTCAGCCGCCGCACGAGGCGTAATCGATCAGGCGTTTTTTTTGGCCAAAAAACAACATGCGTGTTCCACAAAGTCGACCGCCGAGACGCCAAGGACGCCAAGAAAAGCAAGCGAGACGAAGAGAGTGAATGCCCCCAAACCAGACAGCCCAGGCCAGATTGTCCTTTGTTCGTATTTCTATCTCGCTTGCTTTGTTGGTGTCCTTGGCGTCTCGGCGGTCTGTTGTTCTTGCCTGTTACGTTTTCTTTTTCATGCGGGCCTCGAGCGTCTCGAGCACCCATTGTTCATCGGGGAACTGTTTGGTTTTCAGCTTGGAATAGAGCAACTCCCCGTTGACGCTCAACTCGAAGCAGCCTCCGCTGGAGGGAACCAAGGTCAGATCTTGAATCTGTTGCTTGAACCTTGTCAGTATTTTGCTCGTCAAACTGACGGCCTGAGGTTCGTACCCTCACATGGCTCAGTAGCGCAGCTCCAGATGCATGGCCACCTCCTTTGTTTGTGCTCTTCGCTTGGTGCAGCGCCGATTCCCACGACGCCGACTTTGGTATATTAGATAGCGTCGCCAACCTTGTCGAGTACACACCCTGGGCGAGCCGGAACACGGTCATGCTTCCCGTTGCCCTCCGAGGATAAAGGTTGCATGGAAGGGGCGTATTTACCGACGATCATTGTCCGCCATCCGCGTGAGAACCCGCGCAAATGCTCGGTGTTGCCGCTACGCGGCCGAGCGGACGTGCTGTTGTGGACCTATCCCGTCCGCGAAAGTCCGCCGCTGGACGGCTACGTTCGTCTGTCCGCCGAAGGTCCGCCCTTGTCGCCGGCCGACGCCGCTAAGGGGCTGCTGCTTCTGGACGGCAGCTGGCGCTGGGCGGCGGCGATGGCACGCGCTTTCTGCGATGTGCCGGCCCGCTCGCTACATGGCTGGCGTACCGCCTATCCGCGGGTATCCAAACGTGGCACCGACCCCGCCAACGGGCTCGCTTCCATCGAGGCGCTCTTCGCAGCCTATCACCTGCTCGGCCGACCGACCACGGGTTTGCTAGACCATTATTACTGGGCCGAGGCGTTCCTACAGGCCAATGCCGCGGCCTTGACCCCTCCTTCGTAGGAGTACCCTGCGCATGAACCAATTCGCCGTCCTTCGTCACGCTGTTTTCGCTTTGGTTGCTCTTTCTTTGCCGCGGGATGCTGCCGGCCAAACCAGGCTCGTCAAGCCGATCAACCTGGCCGTCAATACCAAAGCGGATGAAGACGATCCGTTTTTATCCAGCAGCGGCCTGACACTCTGGTATTCTTGCAATGCCGGCGGAAAATTCGACATCCTCATGGCCCAACGCCGCACCACGCGCTCGACCTGGGGTAAAGGCGAGTTACCCGACGGCTACGTGCAGACGGAAGTCGAGGATCGCTGCGGCTGCCTGACGCGTGACGGCGTTTATCCGCAATATCTCTACTTCGCCACACGCAAAGACAAAGACACCACCAACTTTGACCTGTATGTAGCGGTCAAACAGGAACAAGGCAAGGCGTTCACCGAGCCAACGCCGGTGCAGGCGGCCAATTCCGAAGCCGATGAGATGCACCCCTGGCTCAGCGCCGACGGCAAACAGCTGTATTTCAGCCGCAAAACCAAGGACGGTTGGCGCGTTTTCGTCTGCAAACGAGAGAAGGCCACAGGAGCACAAGGGTTCGATAAGCCGGTCCTGATCGAGCAACTGCCGCCGGACTTTTATCACGCCGCGCTGACGCGCGACGGCAACACGATGTATCTGCAAGGGCCGCTCGACGGCGGACGCACTGGCCTGTTCGTGGCCACGAAATCGGCTGCGGGCTGGAGCAAGCCGGAAGCGCTGACGATGCTCAACCATCCCGAAGCGCCCAAGGGCGATCGTTCGCCGGCGCTGAGCGCAGATGGCAACTTTCTCTACTTTGCTTCCGATCGGCCCGGCGGCAAAGGCGGTTTGGACATCTGGGCGGTGCAGACGGCGGAATTGCGCCTCAGAAGGTAATCTCCTCGGCAGGCCGTGACGACCTGCCCTCTTTCTCAAGTTTATCCAAATTGCCTTTGACTCCCAAACCTCCCATGAATAGCTTTAAAGGAAGGCTCGCCGGATTTCCGCGTGCCGCGAGCGCAATGAGGCCATCGCTTAAAGCGGAGACCGGACATTTCTGGTTCACAGTGAGGAGGATTGTGCAATGTACACCCTTGTGTTGGCAGCGTTTCTCACCACCGGGAACGTCGCTCCCGATTGGGGATGCCGCGGCGGTTGCCACGGCTGTTGGGGTTGCCACGGTTGCTGGGGTGGCTGCCACGGCTGTTGGGGTTGCTATGGCTGTTGGGGTGGCTGCTACGGTTGCTGGGGCGGTTGCTACGGCTGTTGGGGTAGCTGCTACGGCTGTTGGGGTTGTTATGGCTGCGGCGGCGGCAGCGTGGTAGTCGTGCCGGCGGCCACTGCTCCTGCGGTTGCGCCAGCTATCCGCAGTACCACTCCTCAGGCGGCGCCAACCCTTCAGGACTTGAAAAACTCCATCGAAGAACTGAAGAAGGAACAGAACCAAATCCGCAAGACCCTGGAAGAGCTCAAACGAGCACGCCCAGCAGCTGTGCAGCCGGAACCAGAGCGGGGCAAAATCGTCCTGGAGATGCCGGACGACGCCTTGGTCGTCCTCAACGACAAGCCCGTCCCCAGCAACGCGGTCTTCCGCACGCCGCTGCTCGGCCCCGGCAAGCAACAGGTCGTCAACATCGAAGCAGCCGTAGTGCGCGACGGCAAGAGTATCAACCGTGTCAAGCAATTGACTCTCCACGGAGGCGAGGTCGTTTCTCTGGCCTTTAAGGACATGGAGCCTGCCGATGGACGCTGGAGCAAAACGGCTGACAAGGCTACGGCACCGGCTCACATCACCGTTCAGTTGCCCGCAGACGCCAAACTGACCGTTGACGGAGTCGATTGTCCCTTGACTTCCTCGACGCGCACTTTCGCTACTCCGCCGCTGACGCCGGGGCAGAGGTATTATTACCTCTTGAAGGCCGAGGTCGTGCGTGAGGGGCGACCGATCGCCCAAACCCGGCGCATCGAGTTCCGCTCCGGAGAGCGCGTAACCGTTTCCTTCGAGGACCTCGGGGCCAAACTCGTCACAGCACAATGATCTCTCTCCTCGCACTTTTGTATTGAGGTGGTCGGGGGGGAGACCACCTAGCCACCTCAATACGTGACGAGGGCGCGGGGTGCAGTGCCCCGCGCCCCTTTCGTCATTGCTTTGGGCGTTCTTCCGATGCTATGCTAGGAGCATGGGGAAGCTCCACGTTTCAAGGGGGAATGCCATGTCTTGTTCTAAACCCTTTTGTCTCATCTTCTGCCTGCTTTGCACCCACCTGCTTGCCCGCGCTGCCGAAAGGCCCAACGACAGTCGGGCCAACAACGAGAGTGGTTCCAGCGGCGCCTTGCAGCGAGCCAACACCGGCTATACCAAAGAATGGGGCGGCAAAAGCATCCATCAATGGACGAAGGATCTTCGCCATCCCGATCCGACCTATCGCGTCGCCGCCGTGTTGGCCATCCTCAATTTCAAGCAAGCCGCCGACGCACTCCCAGACGTAATCACCCGACTTTACGAGGACGGTGATGCCAGCGTGCGTGTTAAGGCGGCGATACTGCCTCGCATGGTCCCGCATCACGAGACGGATCGCATTCGCATCATCCGCGGCCTGGCTCATGCTATTAGCCATGATCCCCAGAGCGTCGTCCGCTATGAAGCGGCGGTCTCGTTGCAAGCCTTCTGCCCCCTCAACTTCGAGGTCAAAGAAGAACGGGACGTGCTCCAGGACCTGGTGAAAGGGCTTCACTCGACAAGCACATATGAGTTGCGTGAAGTCTGCATTGACACCCTCATTAAGGCGCGTGTCGATCCGAAGAACGGGCCTGATAAGCAAGTCACCGAGGCGCTGATAATGCATGCCAACCACCTTAACGAAGCCGCCACGCGGGTGCGGGTGAAGGCGATCATGGCCTTGGGGGCGCAGGGTCGTCCGCAAGATCCGCGCTTGTTGCAAAACGTGCTGAATGTTCTGAAGATGCCGGCCAACTTCCAAAGTCGGAACCCAAGCGTTCGCATCTGGGCTCATGTCGCCGTTATCGCTCTGGAAGAGAAGGTCAACAAAAAAGACCTGGACACCATCGCTGGCTACCTCAAAGAGCGCGAGGCCGCCGTCCGCTTAGAGGCCGTCACCGCCTTGGGAGCGCTGGAAGAGAAGTCCCAAGATTATGTCGGCAACATTCTCGACATGCTCAAACGCGAGGAGATCCCCGCAGTCAAGGCCGCCGCGGCGTTAGCGCTGGGCCGCATGAAAAATACGGGGCCGAGTGTCCTGGGCACGCTCATTCGTTTGACGGAAGAGGATAGCCGTGAAAGCCTCGGCGTCGTCCTCAGTGCGTGCCAAGCCTTCGTACTGCTCGGCGCTAACAATGCCGAGGTGATGAGGGCGATGGACAAGGTACTGGAACATAAGTCGCTGGAAAATTATCAGAAGGACTGGGTCCGCAAGATGATCGAAGAACTCCAGGCCCCTCGCAAGAAGCCGCTGGTGAAGGAAGCCCCGAAGGCCCCCGAAAAAGGAATAGCTCCCAAGCAAACCAATCGTCGCTGAAAGGCCAAGGGGCCTCTGAGGACCGATGATGAGAGGCCGTATTTGGGTTTCAATCCTCCTCCCAAGGATCGCACCATGTATCGTCTCTTTGTTGTTGCAGGATGCCTCGTTGTCTCGAACGTTTCCGTCCTCCGGGCCGGGACACCGGTGTTTCTCGATAAACCCCTGGCGCTGTGGCAGAAAGAATTGACTCATCGGGATGCGTCGGTGCGTCGCAGCGCTGCTTTTGCGCTGGGCCGTATGGGCGAGAATGCCCGTAGCGCTGTGTCGCAACTGGTGCGCTTGCTGCAAGAGGATGCGGATGCCGGCGTGCGCGACATGGCAGCATCCGCCCTCGGCGACATTGCCCGCGCCCTCAAAGACGACAACGTAGCCGTGTGGTTTAAAAGCAGCAGAATTCTCATGCAGCGCCTCACGGATGATTCGTCCGAGCGTGTGCGCCGCAGTGCTGCCTACGCCTTGGGAGCGTTCGGCCCCCAAGCCGCCGGCGCGGCGGGGCCCTTGATAAAAGCTCTCAGCGACGACAAGGCATCCGTGCGTCAAAATGCCGCCTGGGCCCTGGGCCAGATCGGCGAAGCCGCGGGCGCGGCGGCGGTCTCGAAGCTCTGCGCTTGTTTGCGTGATCCGGACGCGCTGGTGCGCCGCGATGCCGCGGGCGCTCTCGGTTCGATGGGCAAAGCGGGTGAGAAAGCCGCCCGCTCTCTTATCGATCTGGTTCAGGGGGAATCGGATACCGTGGTCAAGAAAACGGCGCTAGAATCCCTGGTCCATATCGCCAGTCCCGAGCAAGCCGATTCGGCCAGGAACCTGAGGCCGCTGCTGGAAGACAAAGACGCCGAGATCCGCCTGTCCGCCGCGCTGGTGTTGGCGCGTGTCGGCGGCGCGGAGGCGGTCAGCGCCTTGCCGGTACTGCGCTCGGCCCTGAAAGAGACGCAGCCGCATATTCAGGAATTGGCCGCGGCGGCCCTGGCCGCCCTCGGCCCCTTGGCCACCCCGGCCATGCATGATCTGGCCGACGCCCTGACCGACGCCGCCAATGCCGTGCCGGTGCGGCGCAATGCCGCTTTGGCCCTCTCGCACATGGGGGCTGCTGCCAAGCCGGTCGTCCCCGCTCTGGTCAAGGCCCTGGAACGCAGTCAACCGCTCGAAGTACGCCAATTCGCCGCTGAAGCCCTGGCGCTGATGCAATATCCTGCCAACGAGAAAAGCGTGCCCGCCCTTCTCGACGCCATCGAAAAAGACAGCGATCCCCTCGTCCGTCAGAAGTGCGTCTGGGCGCTATTCGCCTT
>JAJPIY010000375.1 GCA_021324515.1 Planctomycetota bacterium | reverse complement strand
GTAGTCTGTGGCAAAGGCAGGCGCTTCTCTGCTACTGACTACTGACTATGGATGACTCCAGGTGTGGACAAGTCCGCCGGAATCGTTATTTTGGGCCTTGGGACGTTTCTATTGGGACATAGCTGTTCCAACACGAGGTCCATCCATGTCTAAGCACGTGCAGATCCTTCTTGTGGCCCTGGTATGTTTTCTGTGTGGTCTCTTGCTGGCGCCGCACCTACCGCAAGTGTAAGCGACGGATGCTTGCCGTCGCTTTACGCTTACGGCTCGTCACATTCATCCTTCAAAACGGCACACCCACGCCGAACCAGAGCTGTGTACCGGTATCGGCGTTCAGCGTCTTGGCGATGTCAACGCGCAGCAGAGTGCGTTCGACGAAACTGAACCAGGACACGTCCAAACGCAGACTCAGGCCGGCATCGACCACCGTGGGGGCGACTTGATGGCCGGAGACGTAGGTGTTGCCGACATCGGAGAACGGCACCAGGTCGATGCCGTGAAGCGTTAGGATGTGATCGATAAAATTGAGGTGTAGATTGCGCGCCGCCGGCAGACGCCATTCGACGCTGCCGACCCACACACTGCTGCCCTGGCGCTGGGCCAAGTCGAAACCACGGAAATACATGCTGCCGCCCATGCTGAAGAACTGGCCCCGACTCGGCAGGGCCGTTCCGCCGAAGATGCGAAACGCCAAGCGCGATTGCCCCAACCAGTGCAGAGGACCAGCCAGCCAGGGCACGTCCCCTACGGCCTCGGAGAAGTCCGGCAGCGCCTTGACGAAGGAAAATTGGCTGGAGATTTCCTGCATGCCGACCGTGGCCGGTTGCATTGCACTCCCCCCCTGATACCACACGTCCCAGCGAAAACCGCCCACCGGGTCCCAATACGGCGTCAAATAATCCTTGCGATAGTGCAAACCGGCCGTAGCCGTTTCATTAAAGCGGACGCCCGGAAGCGCCGGATTGGCCTCGAAGGGCAAGAAATTGTCCTGGAACGTAAGAAACGTCTCCACAAACTCCATCGGCGGATAATAAAGACTGGAGCCGTATTTGAAAATGTAACGAGCGAACAAGACGCCGCGCTTGGCATTGCTCTGGCCCGGATAGAATTGAGCCAAACGCTGCTCGAAATCGTAGCCGACCTGGAAATGGCTATCGGGCCAGTGATCGAACAGGCCATCCACACCGGCCACCACATCGCGGTAATCGGTGCGATAACCGGCATAGACGCCGCCATAATACGTCTGCATGCGGTACAGCCCGGCGCGGAAACCGAGCATCGTCTGATAGGTGCGCGGATACCAGGCGTCATAATAAGCCGTACCGTAGAGCCACGGGCCGAGGATGACGTTCCAGTGGTCGTAGGCGGTGGTCATGTCTGTCTCATCGATGAATGTATAAAGAGGGGTAAAGCGATAGCGTATAGGTATTTTCCAAAAATTGTTGACCGGATTACGGTCGACGAGGACCTGGTCTGGATCGACGGCAATCTGGGTGGGCTTTTCCGGCAGCCAGACCTCGACGCGCAGCCGGTTGCCGCCTAGCGATTCAACGTGGGCCGGCGGTTCGTCCCAATCATAAGCCGCCGTCCGGGGATCGATGGGGATGCGGATCGGATAGCCTTCCTGGCCGGGCAGGGCGATGCCCAGCGTCGTTGGCTCATTGATGTCGGCCTTCTGATTCAAGAAGACGACGACACGCGTGGCGTTCTGCGGAGCACATTTTGGCGGCTGGCGTACTTGCACTTTGTCGATGGACCAATCGGTCAGCCCAGGACCGTAAAGCCAGTTTTGGAAAAACTCTTCCCACGAAGCGCCGCTATAGTTTTCCAGCTCGCGCTGAAAGTCGGCGACGCGGAGAATGCGGTAACGATAGCGGCAGAAGAGGCGGCTCATGAAATCCAGAAAAGCGGCGGGACCGAGGCGGTTTTCGATCAAGCCGACGATGCGCATGCCTTTGTCGTAGGTCATGCCGAAGAGGTTCACGACATGGCCGAAACCGGACAACGGCTGGACGGCGGGGCCGTTTTCCCCTCGTCCGAGCGTGCCATACAGGGTGTAGCAGCTGTAGGTGCCGCGCTCGATGTTCGGCAGCCAGCCCAGGCCGCGCGGATAAGCCACGAACTTGTTGTTCTTGCCGACCTTGCCATCAAGCAAGCGATGGCAGAAAAATGTGGCCAAACCTTCATCCATCCAGGTCTCGCAGTAGCCGTTGGTGCCGACCAGATTGTACCACCATTGATGGCAAATCTCATGCGAGACCAGGGAATCGACAAAGCCGCCTGCGATGTGCGGTAGATTGAAGACGCGCTCGTCGATCATAACGAGGGTGGAACATTCGTTGCCGTTCCAGCCGAAAAACGACTCGGCAATAGTGAACTCCGGCCAAGGATAGGGGCCAAACCATTTACTGTAAGCGAGAAGGGCCTCCGCGGCGATGCGCACCATCTCGCGGCCATAATGTTCGTGTTCAGGAAAAGCGAAGATGCGGATGCGGACGGGGCGCTTTCGTTCCGCTCCGGTATTTTCTCTCTGCTCGCGGCGCCAAGCCGTCGAAACGGGACGCGGCGCATGAAGGGTATCAGGCCCTGGTTCTGACTGGGGTATGAACACCGTTCCCTCAAAGATTTGATAGCGGGCACTGCACAGGAAAGCAAAATCGCGCACGCCCGGAGCATAAATATCCACCTGTTGTCGGCCGTCGCCCACAATACGGCGCGCAACGATGCTGCCGGTGCAGGCGATTTGCTGATCGGCCGGCAGCGTGGCGCGGACGCGATAGTGGGCCGATTCGTTGAAGAACGGCTGGTGCCAGGGCAAGAACGGCGTCGGCTGCCAAACACAAATCGGCTGCCGAGCGGGCGCCGGGGGACAGGTGGGCGGATCGCGCCGCGGGCCGTAGTAAGCGAACACCGGCAGCCAATTGCTCAGCGTGGTGACACCCTGCCATTGGCCCCAGCGTCCCTGCTTGCGGGGCAGGCGCAGAGTGAATTCGAGCGCTACCGTCACCGATTCACCAGAGCCGACTGGGTGCGGCAACGACACAACTAGCGAGGTCTGGGTGTCGCCTTCATAATGAAAAGCCAAGGGAAATGATGCCCCAGGGCCGTCTACTAGCAAGATGCGCTCGATTACCAGCGGAGGGTCCGTGACAATCAGGGCGTCGCCGGGCGCCAGCCGCAGCAGTTCCAGCGTTTTGGCGGTCAAGCCGATGTCGCTCTTGGGTACGACATAGCGTGCATGCGCATTGAAAACCAGTTGGTGCGTGGGCAAGGGCTGCGGATTGGTCCAGGTGGCCCGCATAATACCGCGGACGACATGGCCGGCCAGGTCCAGCTCCATCTGGACCTCATAGCGTGGCAGCCAGCTGGGCCACGGTTTGCCCGCTTCCGCGTCTGCCGGGAGAGGGGGGGCGGATACGGACGGGGCCGCCAGCGACAGCATCAGCAAGACGGCCCATCCCGCCTTGTGCCCGCAGCTTAGCCTCATTCTCACGTCCTTGGGCCTCGTGGCCCCGTCCTATAAATCCGTGGGAGATAATCCTCCTATCTCCCTTCATAAGCCCATTCTCCCCATGTTCCCGACGGCGATTTTGGTTTGGTGTCATATCAACTGTCCCGCATGTGTGTCCAGGGCAACTCGATCTGGCATCTGCCTCGGTATCCCCAGTTGCATGAAGGAACGCCTAAGGGCTAACGGACAAAACTCCCTCCCCCCTTGTGGGGGAGGGTTGGGGTGGGGGGTAAGTACAATGCAGACAAGGAGTTCTAACCCCCCACCCTAACCCTCCCCCACAAGGGGGGAGG
>JAJPIY010000094.1 GCA_021324515.1 Planctomycetota bacterium | reverse complement strand
GGTGTGCGGCCGCCAAACAACCCATCGCAGCTATCGAGAAAACCATCCAAGTGCAGCGCCCCGGTACACCAAACCCACCCGGTCAGTACGAGGGCAGCGGCCACGGACGGCGGCAGAAATAAGGTCAAGAAACGATCAGCCTCGATCAGGAAACCGCCGATTAGCACTCCAACAAGGGGAAAATATCCTACCGCTCGGCCCAATTCTTCGCCGGTGAAGGGGCGACGCACCAGGGGCGGAGCAATGGTCAAGAACTGCACGGCTGCCAGACTGCTCATCACGTTGGATGTCAGCCAAGCGTATCGTCCGTCGAGCCAAGGTCTTCCCATAGCGCTCCTCATCTGCAACAAGCTGCCACGAAACGTTCCGCCAACTCGGGTTTGGCCCAAAAGTTCAGATGGACGTAAGAGGCCAACAGATTGCCCACACAGGCGCCGTCGGCCCAATTGTCGCTCGCGCCGCTGCTGGGCAGCAACAGGTAGGCCGGCGGCAAGTCTGCGGGGCGGTTTTCCCAATGCGAATAGTGAAATTCATGGCCGCGTACTGTCTCACCGCTGGTGAGCAGCCAGGACGAGCCGACCGCCCGCGCCAGCCGGTAGCCAAGCGTGAGCCGTTTGCTCATCACTGAGCGTCCCGGCAGTAGGCCGACCATGCGATGTTCTCGGCCATCGAGATCAACGATTGCTTCTGTCAAATACATTAAACCTCCACATTCGGCATAAATAGGCAGGCCGCGCTGATGGGCATCATGCAGGGCGTGCCTCATCGAGACATTGGCAGCGAGCTGCGCGGCATGGACCTCGGGAAATCCGCCGCTGAGGACCACTCCTGCCGCGCCTTCGGGCAGGGCCGCATCACGCAGGGGGCTGAAAAACGCCAAGCGGGCACCGGCGGCCTGAAGCAACTCCAGGTTCTCTTCGTAGGTGAAATGGAACGCTTCATCCCGCGCCACGGCGAGGAGGGGTGTGTAGCAATGATTTCGCCGTAAGCCGGAGGCCGGGGCAGCGGCCGCAGGCGTCTCCAGCTCGCGACGAAATGAGGCCTCTCGCCCCAGGGCGAGGAGGCGATCCAGGGCGAGATGACGCACCACGGCCTTCTCGGCAGGTCCCACGAAGGTGGAACAGGCAGACGTTTCCGTCGCTGGCACGAGGCCGAGATGGCGCTCCGGGAACTTCAGGTTTTCATCGCGCGGCAGCCAGCCGAACACGGGCAGGCCCGTCGCTTTCTCGACGGCCCTGGCCACACCCGTTCCATGCGCGGCGCTACCAACCCGGTTGAGGATGAAGCCAGCCAGAAGCAGTTGGGGATCGAAGCGCTGATAGCCTTGGGCCAGGGCGGCGGCGCTGCGGGCCAGTTTGCTCGCATCGAGGACCAGGACCACCGGAGCGTGCAACAGCTTGGCGACTTCGGCCGTGCTGCCAGTCTCTGCGTCGTAGCCAGCCCCGTCGTAAACTCCCATGACGCCTTCCATGACGGCGATGTCGGCGTCGCGGCTAGCGTGGAGAAACAGAGAACGAACTGCTTCCAACGGCATCATCCAGGCGTCGAGATTGCGGCACGGGCGGCCGGCCGCGGCCGTGTGATGGCCAGCGTCGATGTAATCGGGACCGACCTTGAACGGCTGCACGGTCAAACCGCGCCGTCGCAGTGCGGCCATCAAGCCAGCCGCAATCGTCGTTTTTCCGACGCCGCTATGCGTTCCGGCGATAACCAGTCGCGCCGTCATCGATACTCCCTTAACCGTTGTTGCACTTTCAGAGTCAATTTCTCTGCTGATAAATCTTCTAAGGGCAGATATTCTGCCCTCAACGCTTCTGCCAGCTGGCGCGCCCGGCCCACACGAATAAAACCGGCGTCGCTGTCCAGGACCAGGGCGGGGACGCCATCGGCGGCCAGGTCCGCGGCTGCTTGCAGGGCTTGCTGCCACGGGTCGCCGGGCGATTCCAGCAGGCCGACGTTGGCCTTGCCGTCGCTGAGTAAAACGAGCAGCACGAGCCGAGTGGGTGCAGGGCGCTGGGCTTGGCGGATGGTCTCGCGGGCCAGCACCAAGGCATGAGCCAGAGGCGTTCGCCCTCCCGTCGGCAAAACGCGCAATGCCTCCTCGGCGCGGTCGATGCCGCGCGTCGGCGGCAGCAGAAGCTCGGCGTTCGGCCCCCGGAACGCGATAACGCCGACTTCATCGCGCTGTTCGTAGGCGCTTTGCAGCAGGCTGAGTACGGCCCCCTTGACAGCCGCCATGCGCTGCCGCGCCGCCATCGAACCGGAGGCATCGACGACGAAGAGAATCAGCGTCCCTCTCCGGTCAGCGCGTTCCTTGCGATGCAGATCCGAGCGCTCGATTGTCACGCCGCCGTTGGGTTGCAGACCATGCCGCGCCGCGGCGCGGAGCGTCGCATCAAGGGCCAGATCGACCGGCTTTTCCTCCGGCACAGCCCGCACGTAGGGACCGCGTTCGCCTGCGGTGCTGCGATTGCGGCGGCCTTGTTCGCGTGGCGTCGTTGCCGCCGACACCTCGATCCGCCGCACGTTTTCAACCGATGAAGGAGAGAAAACCTTCTCTGGCGAGCAAGGTTGCGTCCGCGCCTCTGGGGCGAGCGGGGTTGCGTTAGCGTCCTGAGATCGGGGTGCGGACGCAACCCCGCTCGCCTCCTGTTCCAATTGCGATTCCATCTTCGAGAACGCTTCGTCCAACTGCTCGCGTTCCAACTCGGGACGCTCGAAGGGCCGGCGACGGCGGCGATGGGGAAGGACCAGTTCCGCCGCAGTACGGATGTCATCGAGATGGACTCGCGTGCGGCCATCGAGTGCGGCCAGAGTGCATGCCGTCTTGTGCAACTCGATGTCGGCCCGCAAGCCATCCACGTCCAGTTCGCAGCACAAGCGCGTCAGGAGTGTCAACAGGCCGTCGTCGAGCACAATCTGCGGTAGCAGCGCCCGCGCGGCGAGGATACGTTCGCGGAGGACGTTCTGCTCCTTGGCCCAACGTGCGGTGAACGCGACCGAATCAGACTCGTAGGCCAAGCGGCGGCGGACCACCTCGGCTCGCAATTCGGGATCGCGTGGCCCGGTCACCTCGACGCTAAGGCCGAATCGGTCGAGTAACTGCGGCCGCAGGTTCCCCTCCTCCGGATTCATCGTGCCGATCAGAAGAAAGCGAGCTGGATGCCGGAACGCCACGCCCTCGCGCTGCACCGTGTTGACACCCATCGCCGCCGCGTCGAGCAAGACATCGACGAGATGATCGGCGAGCAAGTTGACCTCATCGATGTAGAGAATGCCGCGATGCGCCGCCGCGAGCAGCCCTGGCTGAAACGCGCGCCGCCCCTCGCGCAGAGCACGCTCGAAATCGAGAGTGCCCAACACGCGATCCTCGGTGGCCCCCAGCGGCAGATCAACGAACGGTACGGGCATTTCGACAACCTGGCGAGCCTCCGGGTTTATCCCGGAGGCATCCGCGCTGCAATGAGGACATTCGCCCCAGGGCGCATCAGGATCGCAGTGAAACGGACAACCGGCAACCAGCTGCACGGGCGGCAACAGTGCGGCCAGAGAGCGCGCGGCTGTGCTCTTGGCCGTGCCCTTCTCGCCGCGAATCAACACGCCGCCGATGGTCGGATTGACGGCAATTACGAGCAGGGCCGTCTTCAGTTGTTCCTGCCCCACCAGGGCCGCGAAGGGATAGTCCACTGGTGCCCTCTCCTTCCCCCATTTCGTTTCGCCGCGAGCCGTAGGCGAGCGCGATAGCCCACGCTCGCCTACGGCTCGCGGCTAAACGTTCGGGACAACTTCATTCCGCGCCTCCAACATTGCCTCGCTGTCGAGGAGCGTCGCGCGCAGTGCATCCAGGGTGTCCGGCGCCGGCGATTCCCATAATCCACGCTGCGCTGCCTCCAACAAGCGCTCGGCGATCGCGTGCAGCGCCCATGGATTACTGCGTGCGAAAAACTCACGCATCGCCGGATCGAGCGCATAACTCTGGGCGACTTGCTCGTACATCCAATCCGCAACCACGCCGGCGGTGGCGTCGTAGCCGAACAGATAATCGACGGTGGCTGCTAATTCCAGACCTCCTTTGTAGCCGTGCCGAGTGATACTCTCCAGCCATTTCGGGTTGACCACGCGCGTGCGGAAGACGCGCAGGGCCTCTTGCTGGAGATCGCGCACGATGGGGCGGGCCGGGTCGTGGGTGTCGCCGAAATAATGCTGCGGCTGGCGGCCGGTCAGGGCGCGGATGGTGGCGATCATGCCGCCGTGAAACTGGAAATAGTCGTCGCTATCGAAGATGTCATGTTCGCGGTTGTCCTGATTGTGCAGGGCCACCTGTACACCGGCCAGTCGTTCGCGGAACACGGCCCGCGCATCTGCGCCCATCTTGTCGGCGGTGTAGGCGTAGCCGCCCCAGTTGACGTAGGTTTCGGCGAAATCGGCGTCGGAGTGCCAGTTGCGCTCGTCGATCAAGGGCAGAATGCCGGCGCCGTAGCTGCCGGGTTTGGGGCCGAAGATGCGATAGCGCGCTCGTCGCTCGGCATCGGGCAAGCCGGCGGCGCGACCCGTGGCCAGGTCGGCAAGGTAGTGCTTGCGTATGAAATTTTGTTCGGGCGGTTCATCCAGGGTAGCCACGATGCGCACAGCTTCATCGAGCAGCTGGATCAGGTGCGGGAAGGCATCGCGGAAGAAACCGCTGATGCGCATGGTCACATCGATGCGTGGCCGGCCCAATTCTGTCAGCGGAATCGGTTCGACTCCAGCAATGCGATGGTTTTCTTTATGCCAAAGTGGACGTACGCCCAGCAATGCCAGCACCTCAGCCACATCATCGCCGTGCGTGCGCATGGCACTGGTGCCCCAGATGCTGATGCCGACGTTTTCGGGATAAGCGCCGGTTTCTGCGCGGTAGCGTTCGAGGACTTCGCGCGCCAGCTCCTGGCCGACCTGCCAGGCGGCGGACGACGGCAACGATCGCGGATCAACAGCGTAGAAATTACGACCCGTCGGCAAAACGTGGGCCATGCCACGTGTCGGCGCGCCGCTCGGCCCCGCTGGCACGTAGCGGCCATCCAAGGCGGCAAGCAAATGATCGATCTCGTCGCTTGTCCGCCGCAGTGCGGGAACGAGATGCGTGCAGACAAAGGACAGCACTGTTCGCAGCTCCGTTTCACTCGACGAGGCGAGCGGGGTCGCGTTAGCGCCCCGAGCTCGGGGCGCTAACGCGACCCCGCTCGCCTCGTCGGACGCTAACGCGACCTCGCTCACCGCCGTATCGATGGCCCCAGCATCGAAATCGCGTTGGTGCAGCAGTGCTAGTAGGTGATGGCCCAATTCGTCGATGGTCTCTAGCGCATCTGCGTTCGTGACCAGAGGGCGATCGGCCAAGCGCTCCAGTGCCGCGGGAACGAAATCAAGGCGAGCGCCGCCTTCTTTCAACAATACGTCCAATGATAGATTGAAAATATCGGCAATAGCAGCACGCAAACTCGGCACTTCCAGGTTGGGCAAGCGCGTCAGTGCTGATAGCAGACCGATCATCTGCTCACCGTCGGGCACGTGTCCCAGGATGTGCAGACCGTCGCGGATTTGCGCTCCAGCCAATTCGCACAGATAGCCGTCCAGTTCTTGAATCAGATGAGCGACCTCACGGCCAGCCATCTGCGATAGTGTCCAGGGAGTGCCGTCGGCCGTCAGCGCCTCGTCCCATTCGTGGACATGATCGCCGTGGTTTTGCCGCAGCAAGTGCCGCAAGTCGTCTTGCAGATTGGCCCGTTGGATCAATTGCCAAATTTGCCGCTGTAATAGCGGCATTTTCGCGGGGTCGAGCATCTCCACCTGATAATACTCGTCCACCAGCTGCATCAATTCGGCCAACTCGCCGTAAGCGTCGGCGGTCGTCAGGGGCGGCGTCAGGTGATCGACAATGACGGCATGGCCGCGGCGCTTGGCCTGGGCGCCTTCGCCCGGATCGTTGAGAATAAACGGATAAAAGAGAGGCATATCTGCAAGAAAAGAATCCGGATAGCAATCGGCGGACAAGCCGACGCTTTTGCCGGGCAGCCATTCCAAGGTGCCGTGTTTGCCCAGATGGACGATGGCATCGGCTTGCCAATCGTCGCGGAGCCAGCGATAGAGGGCGTAATAGTTGTG
>JAJPIY010000323.1 GCA_021324515.1 Planctomycetota bacterium | reverse complement strand
GATGAGCACTTGCTGGCTGGCGCGGCGTGCTCGTGATCGTGATTATGGTGAGGGATGAGCACTTGCTGGCTGGCGCGGCGTGCTCGTGATCGTGATTATGGTGAGGGGATGAGCACTTGCTGGCTGGCGCGGCGTGCTCGTATTACTACCACCACGCCCCGAGCACGCCGCGCCAGCAAGTGCTCATCCCGATACCACCACGCCCCGAGCCCCGAGCACGCCGCGCCAGCAAGTGCTCATCCCGATACCACCACGCCACGCCCATTTCATTTTAGGCTGCCGCGTGGACAGGGCAAGCCGCCTCTCGCGTGCCGCAGTCGGGAACTTACGGCATCGCTCCCGCGCTTGCTTCCTCCAGCCGCTTGAGTGCCTCGCGGAAGGCAGTTGCTTCCGTCGGCTGCTGCTTCAGCATCCGGTCAAGCGTAACCAGTTCGGCGTCTACCCAGGCCGCTGCCTGACACCACAGGTCGTCCACCGCCTGCTCCACCGCTTCCGTCCAATCTCCGGCCAGACGCCGCAGGTTTTTTTCTACTTCCCAGGGCACCCGCCCCAGAGCGTGCCGCCGGAACAGCCCGCCGACGAGCCACAGGGGCAGCAGCCACCAGAGCAGGCTCCAATCGGTCATGAATGCCCGGCTGATCGACACCGGAACCACGGTCACTTGCGGCCGCTTGACTTCCCAGCTCGCCGGGGAAAGGGTGATGCCGGTGGCTTCACGGATGTTTCGGCCCAGTCGATCACGGAATGCCTCGATGATCCGACGCAATCGCTTCTCGGCCTGCCCTAGCAGTTCAGCTGCCAGTGGAGCGGCTTCCCTCGATAAAGGCGTCAGTTCAGCCGTCAACCGCTCGGCCATCCAGGTTTCATAGCGTTGAGCCTGTTTGGCGAGATTGCCGTGCCATGTCAGCAACACATCCGCCAGGGCCGCTGTGACCCGTTGCGCCACGGCCGCCTGTCGGTCGAGAAGCAGTTTCTCGAACTTCGGACGGGCCTCCTCGCACACACGCTGCCCAGCTAGCCGAAGCTCATCCCGGATCACGGCTGCGCTGACCGATTCGTCCCGCACCGCCGCCCGCAGTCGTTGCCGATCTGCATCGACCCGCTCCGCTGCCTGGCATCCGACCGCGAGATAGCTGCGACAGGCCCGCACAAGGGCAGCCAACTTCATGTCTCGCGCCGCCAGGCGTTCTTTGGCCGCGTTCTGTATCACGGGCAGGAAGACCGCCTCGCGGAGCCGGCGCACGTACCGCTCCGGCTCTACCCGCGACGAAAACGGCAGTACCGGGAGGCGAACTCCGAAGCTTTTCTCCAATGACTTATCGAGGAAAGCCTCCACCTCCGCGAGTTCGGAGTCGGTCAACAAGTCCACCTTGGTCAATAGGACGACGACACGCGGGGCCGTCTCCCGCGCCTCGGCCAGCAAACGCCGGTCCTCGTCCGACAGCGGCCGTTCGGCGCTGACCGTGACCAGGGCCACGGCGGCGTTGGGTATCCAGGCATGAGTCGCCTCGGTGTTATGAAGGAACACACTGCCCAGTCCCGGCGTATCCACCAGCCGCAGCCCCGGCCAGTCAGCCAGCGCCGGCGTGAACACATCCACCACGGCGACACGCCGCCGGTTGCCTGGATTGCCCGCCTCGGTCACAAATTCTGCGATGCGGGCCGGGTTGGCCTCTTCGACGGAGCCGTTCTGGTAGGTCACTCGGAGAACATACTCTGTTCCGGCCGCTGCTCGGGTAATGACCGCCGTGACCGGCACCACCCCGACCGGGAAAACGGTTTCGCCGAGGACGGCATTGAGGAGCGAAGACTTGCCGGACTTGAACTGCCCCAGCACTGCCACATCGAGCGGTGCATCCTCCCTGGACAGCGCCTCACACGCTTGCACCGCAGGATTCAGCGAAGTCAACTCGAACTGTCGGACGATGCCAGCTACCACGTCGAGTTGCCCATTCCATCCCGCGCTCATCTTACCCCCCCACTCGTCTCTTCAAAGCCGTGACCAGCCGTCATCCCGGCGGTATCGCATCGCCCGAACATCCTCGACGGCCGCCAATCCCTGGGGCTTCGCAGATAAATCCGCAGCACCGTCTGTACGCCATCGAGCCGCACGGCCGCCTCCTGTGCTGACTCCCGCTATTTGGGATCCGCGTCGCGGACGAGCCTGCAGGTTTCCCACTCGAACGTGGAGAACGTGGTGTAACCGCCGCAGAACCCCGTGCCGAGGAGCAAGTACCAGTTCTGGTGGGCACTGCCGATCACCACCGTCACCGGAACGGAATACTGCTCCTGATTAATGTGGCCGTGGGTCAGGCCGAAACTGCTTTCCATCGGAAACTCCTTTGAATGCCAACCGTCAGCTTACGCCGGCCGCTCGCTACTGCGTATCCAATGCTGTCCGGCCGCGAAGGCGGTCAGGTCCACGGCTGACGGCCCCAGCAGTCCGCTGTTGACCGTGACGTGGTACTCTAAGGGATCGGCCCAACTGGCGCCGAAATAGCTTTCGTAGAAGCGGCTGCGCTGCTCATCGCTTTCGGCGATAAGTTTCCGGGCCGGCCCTTCGCGCATCCAGCGGTGTTCCATGACGCGGCGCACTCGCACAGACAAGGGGGCGACAAGGCGCACATGAAAAGCGTGCGGATGGTCGCGGAGGAAGCGACTGCCGCCGCGTCCCACCAGCAGCACATCGCCGCGTGCCGCCAGTTCGTTCATGATCTGCCCCAGCGCCTCGAAGTAGCGTTGGTACAAGCTGCCGGGCCGGAAACGCTGAAAAATCCCTGCCGGCTGCTCGTCGATCTTTTCCAGCTCGGACGCAGGTACGCCCAGGCGGATCGCTTCCTGTTCGAGCACGTCGCGGTCACAGACCTGCAAATTCAGCCGTTCTCCCAGGACTATGGGGAAGCTGTTTTCGCCGGCCCCTAGCTCGCGCGCCAAGGTCAGCACGCGCCGGGCAGAAGGGGGTGCGGTAGCGGGAGCGGGCCAATTGTTCCTGAGAAGCGCGACCACGCTGCTGACCACGTCATCGAGAGGAACGCGCTCCGTGTTGAAGGTGAGATGGTACGATGCGGCCTGGAAAGGAGCTTCACCGAAGAAGTAGCGGGTAAAGCGTTCGCGGATGCGATCTTCCTCGGTGCATCGGGCCAGAGCATGTTCCCGCGTCCAGCCTTCTTTCGCCATCATGCGCCCCGCCCGCCATTCTTTCGGCGCAACCAGCCGCAGATGCAAGACGTTCGGCACATCGGTCAGCAGGTGCCCCGTGCCGCGGCCCACCAGTACGACGTTGCCGCGAGCGGCGGCCTGAAGCGCCGCTTCCCGCAACCCGTGGAGATAGCGCTGATGGGGTGAGTGCAGCCGAAAGCGGTCGGCCAGGCTGATCGCCTTCTCGTCCAGCCGCTCCAGCTCGGCATCGGGGAGATGCTCGACCGCCGCCGCCCGGTGCAGCAGTTCGCGGTCCAGCAGCTCCCAGCCGAGCGCCTGCGCCAGCCGTTCGGCAACTTCGTAGCCGCCCGCACCAAAGTCGCGAGTTATCGTGACGACGTTCATGGCAAACGCTCCGACGAGGGGCGCATGAAAAAAGCCCCACCGGGAACGCGATCCTCCCGGTGGGGCCTGGATACTCTACGGCACGCCCCCACCCAAAGGAGGAACCTTCAAGGTAGGGGTCATCAGCGACGGCTCTGCGAAGGAACCGCTGCGGTTTGTGGCGAACCCCATCGCCATTCATCAGTCTATCCAAAGGCAACCCGATGGTCAACGGCTTGGCCGCGCCCCTTTCCTTAGTGCTTTCTCACGCTTCCCCAGCAGCCTGGCCCGCTCCGCAGTGTGAACTCAAGTTGACCGGCGACTAGCGCCGACGTACTATGGAGAAAGAGGCGATGGGGTTCGCCTTCAAGCGCCGTTTGTGCGGCTGATGACCCCTACGGACAAGGTTCTCCTTGGAGGTAGGGGCTTTTCGTTGAGCCAATACCCTCTGGAGGACCATCCTTCGGAGGGTTTTTTATTGGCCGGCCCTGCCACGCAGGACGCCGCCCAGCGAGAAGGAAAGGAGCGAGCGATGCCAAAAATTCTTGTCGCCATCGATGGTTTGCCCGGAAGTGAGAAGGCCCTGGAAGCAGCCGTCGAGCAGGCCCAGCTGAAGGGCGGGCTTCTCACCGCGCTGGCGGTCCTGGATCGTCGCGGCGGTATGGCGCTGGCGGTCCTGGATCGTTCGGGCGATCCGAAGCTGGAGCAGATTCTGGAAAGAGCCAAGGTCCAGGCTCGCCGCCGCCTGGAGGAGGTCCTGGAGGCGGCCGTCAACTTTGCCCGCTCGCGCGG
>JAJPIY010000317.1 GCA_021324515.1 Planctomycetota bacterium | reverse complement strand
TGGCACCTGTCGAAAGGCCTAGGGCAACGGATTATTCTACATAGCGTGAAGGGCGGAAGGGAACGATTGTGCGGCTGCAAATCTTCCGAAAGGATAGCCGGGCGGTTAACCTCGCCCCCATCGAAGCACACGGATCGACGGTTGATGGCCTCAAGCATGGTCTTCCCTGCGAACGAAACTGGCCGTGGGGGTCCCTTCCTGATGTCGCTGATGGTTACTCCTCTTTGTGCATCCGCACGGCGATGGCGTGGGCGACAGCGTAGGCGCGGCAGTGGGACAACGACAGCAGGATGTCGCTCACCTGCCGTTCCTGGGCGATGTCCTTGGCGGCGCCGCACAGCATCACCTGAGGCCGATTGCTCGCGTCCATGCGCACTTCCATGTCGGTCCAGGCCAGACCGCGCCGCCACGGCATACTGAGGCACTTCAGAATCGATTCCTTGGCCGCCCACAAGGCGGTGAATTGTTCCGTAGTTCGTTGCCGCGAACGGCAATAGCGAACCTCGCGTTCCGTGTAAACGCGCAGCAGAAACAGCTCGCCGTGTTCCTCGATCATGCGCCCAACACGCAAACATTCCACAATCTCCGTACCGATTCCCACGATTTCCATGACGCCTGCCCCCTTTCGTCGATGGCGCTGGTTCTCCGATTCTAGCAAAGAGGCCGCTTTGGAGTACAATCGCTGTCTAGGCGCTTTTTGTTCCGCAGACGGAGGAAGACCGCATGACGAAAACCATACCGGACCTGCTATCCGACCTGACGCCGGCGCAGCGTGAGGCGGTCACGCATTTTGAGGGACCGTTGCTCATCCTCGCGGGACCGGGCAGCGGCAAAACGCGCGTCATCACACGCCGCGTCGCCTGGCTGCTCCAGCAGGGCGTACGTCCGGGCAATATCCTGGCCATTACCTTCACCAACAAGGCCGCCAGCGAGATGCGGCAGCGTGTCGAGGCGCTGGCACCCGCCAGCGGCGTTTGGATCAGTACGTTCCACAGTTTCGGCGCCCGCCTACTCCGCCAGTATGCTGACCGACTACAGATCGACCGCCACTTCACCATCTACGATCAGGACGATCGCGCGCGCATCGCTAAGATGGCCCTGGAAGATGCTGGTCTCCCTCATGTACGGATTACGCCCGATTCTATCGCCGCTGCCATCAGCAAGGCCAAAAACCAGCTGCTCGGCCCCGATGGTTATGCCAAACAGGCGCGCGATTTTTATGAAAAGACCGTGGCGGCAATCTATCCGCTTTACGAGAAGCGGCTGCGCGAAGCCAACGCCTTCGACTTCGACGATCTGCTATACTGGCCGGCCCTGGCGCTGAAGCACGACCCGGAGTTGGGGGCCGAGCTGGATGCGCGCTTTCGTTTCGTGCTTATCGATGAGTATCAAGATACTAATCATGCACAATATGCCCTTGCCCGCGCGCTGTCGATCGATTATCCGAATTTATGCGTGGTCGGCGACCCCGACCAATCGATCTATAAATTTCGCGGTTCCGACATCCGGAACATCCTCGATTTTGAGCGTGATTTTCCCGACGCCCGCGTGTTGCGGTTGAGCACCAATTATCGCAGCACCAAAGCGATCCTGCACGCGGCCGGCTGTCTCATCGCTCACAATCGCCAGCGCAAACCGATGGAGTTGTTCACCGACAATCCCCAGGGCCGAGCGGTGACCGTACTGACGTTCGATACGGGCGTGGACGAAGCGGAAGGGATTGCCCGGCGCATCCGCAAGGAGGTCGAAGCGGGCCAGCGCCGCTATCGTGATTTCGCCGTGTTTCTTCGCATCAACGCCTTGTCGCGCGGATTGGAGACGGCATTTATCAAAGAGCGCGTGCCGCACCAGATCGTCCGCGGCCTGGCCTTCTTCGAGCGCAAAGAAAACCGCGACATCCTCGCCTACCTGCGTCTCATGGTCAATCCGCGCGACGATTTGTCCTTCCTGCGCATCGTCAACGAGCCGCCGCGCGGCATCGGTAAAGTGTCACTCGACCATCTCCGCGACTATGCCGGGCCGCGCGAGCTAAGCTTGCTATCAGCAGCGGGCGAAGCAGGCAAAATCAAAGCCCTCAAAGGCAAAGCGGCTGCGGCCTTGCAGGACTTTCATCGGCTGATCCACGACCTGCGCCAACTGCTCGAAGCGCCGCCCGACGAGGTCATTCGCCAAGTGCTTGATCGTAGCGGCTATCGGGACATGCTGCGCCACAGCGACGACGATGCCGACCAGGAGCGGCTGGCCAACATCGAGGAGCTTATCACAGCGGCCAAGCAATTCGCGGCCTCTCCTCTTCCCTCTTCAGAACGGGGCGGAGAAGAGGAGGGCCATACCATCGGCGCCTTCCTGGAAAGCATCACTTTGGCCAGCGATGTGGACAGCTGGGACGAGCGGCAGGATTGCGTCTCGATCATGACGTTGCACGCCGCCAAGGGTCTGGAGTTCCCCATCGTTTACATGGTGGCGGTGGAGCAGGGCTTGCTGCCGCATGAGCGCAGCATTGCTCGCCCCGATGAGCTGGAAGAAGAACGGCGGCTCGCCTTCGTCGGCATGACGCGCGCCAAAGAAGAATTGTATCTGTGCCATGCCCGTAGCCGCGAGTTTCGTGGGCAGACGGTGTATCCAGTGGAAAGCATGTTCTTCCGCGAACTGCCGACGGAAGCGATCGAACAGATCGACGGTGGCGGCAGAAGCATCTCCGCCTTCGAGGAATGGCGCAAGGGCGGCGGTGCGGCGGCGGAGCAGGGGTGGTACGATGCCGGTGTACGGCCGAAGCCAGCCTCTCTTCCCCCGCGCCTTGCCGCCAACCACCCGGACCAAGGATTCGTCAAGGGCATGCTGGTGCGGCATGGGACTTATGGGATGGGACGCATCGTCGAGGTAAGTGGGCAGGGAGCGCACCGGCGGGTCAAGATCCGCTTTTCCACGGCCGGCGAACGGACGTTCCTCGCAGATAAGGCGAACCTGGAAATCGTCGGGACGAAGTGATGTTACGGCGCCGCCGGGGCCGGGCCGTAAATAGGTTTGGGATCGGGCAGCGAGCGGAAATCGCACTGCGCCAAGCGTTCCAAGATGACTTGCTCCAATTTGTAATCGCGGCCAATGGGGATCCAGTTCGATTCATAGACCGGCTGTTCGATCACCTCGAACTGTCGTTCGACGGTGCTGTTCATGCGGAAGGATGCTGAGCCGGCGGTGGCCCGTACCGGGGCTGGCATGTCTTCCAACTCTTTTAAGACCTTCACATCGATGTAATAGCCGCCCTCGTCGGCGGTTGAAATGAGCACGATGCAGCGATGGCGGATCGATTGGAGGTCGGCCAGCAGGCGTTGGAAGAAATCCGGACTGCCCGGTTTCCACGGCTGGAGGATGCCCGGCGCCACGGCAGGCTGCGTCTCGATGCGGCCTTCATAGCGATTGCTGTAAGCGATTTCCCAGAAGTCATCGACGATGTCGAGGGCCTTCTGGAAAACTTTATCGTAAACTTCGGGCTGCGGACCTTGGGGAAGATAGAGCGGGTTCTCCTGGGCAACAAACGGTTCCGGATGAAGCAGGGTGCTTTCGCGGGACATCGGTTGACCGGGGCGGAAAAGGATGGGATTTTCGCGCAGCGGCCCGGTCGAGCAGCCTGCCAACGCCAAGGCTAGCGTGGCGGCGCTCGTGACGAGGACCTGCCGGCGATTGATGCGACCCATACAGCCCCTCCGCCGTCCGCAGCGCAGCCGGCCCTACTGTAGTCCGATGAAGGGATGTTCTTATGGCAAAGGAGGGCATGGATGTCAAGGCAGAAACTTGCAAAGTCTGCTGCTGGAGGGCGAGCGGGAGGTGTGAACCCCCCGGTAGTTCTGAGGGCGAGCGGGGGGTGTGACCCCCCCGGTAGCACAACCGGGGGGTTCACACCCCCCGCTCGCCCTCCAGCAGGATTGGAGATCGTTCGCTTACTCCTCCTTGGTCGGCAGTTTCCATTCCTCGTCGAAGAACCCTGCCTTCACGACCTTGCCCGGCAGACGCGAGGACGGCGGCGTGTTCACGTCGATCACCGCGAAGTCCGGCAGCTTCGGCGTTTGTCGTGCATTATTGAGATAATCATACTCGCGAAAGGTAAAACCACTGTTGAGCACGACATAGCGCTTGGGATTGAGCGGATTGGGATAGATCAACAGCGGCACATGGTTTTCGGCGGCAAATGTCTCTTTGCCCAAGCGCACTTGGCGACGGTCCCAGCCGATCGGTAGTTTGTCGGCGATTTTGGCCAAGATCTGGTTGCTGGCGGGATCGCCCCAGAGGACGAGATTATGAGCGGCCATGTCGGCGTCGGTGACGGCACAATCGTCCTTGATCCGCGCTTCGCCGCGGAACTGCTTGCGCCAGTGTTCGACGGCGTGCTTCATCTCGGCTGCCGCCCAGGCGCCGACCTTGGCGTTGAACGGTTGGCCGGTCGGCCGGACCATCAGAAAACTGTCCAGAAAGGCATCGTCGATTGGGCCTTGCAGTCCGGGCCGTTTGCGCAGTCTGCCGTCGTCGACCTTGTCAACCACCTCCCAGGTGTTGTCTTTCTTGCGGAAATGCACCGTCCAGGAGCGATCGGACAGCACCGGCGGCACACCCTTGATTTCTTCCTCGTCATCATCGATGCGGACACTCGGCTTCTCCAGCGCTTCCAGCGGACACGACCCCGGTTCGAAGTGCAGCGTCAGGGCCGTCACATTCCTGGTTTGGATCGACACGCCGTCATTGAGGACGGCATCAACTTCGGCGCGGGACCAGTGTTTTTCCAGGCCGTCGATCTGTACCCACCGCATCTTGTGGTAGCGCAGTGTCCAGGTGGTGAAGAGCACGTGCAGCGGCATCACATCGCGGCCATGCTTGACGATGCTATCGATGCGACGATCCAGTTCTTCCTTGGTCTTGGGTTCGTAGGAATGGCCCGTTCGGGGACCGATTAAGTGCAGAAGGGTCAGGCCTTCTTTTTTCATAGCGTCGGCCATCTTATCAGCGGCCTGCTTTTGCCGATCGTTCGCGCCGCTGTAGGCGATGACGGGGCAGTTGAAAAGGTTGAGGGCGTAGTCCGTGCAGTCGTACCAGTGCCAGAGTTTTTGTTCGTACCAGGTCGGCTGGACTGTTTCCTGCTGAAACACCTTGAGGAAGTCTGCGGTCTCGCTGAAGCCGGCGCCGGGGGCGGCCGCCGCCCAGAGGCCGGCGTAGTGGACGGCGAATTGCCAACAGGCCGCCCCGCCCATCGAGAAACCGCGGATGACGATGCGATCTTCGTCGATGGGATAGTGTTTGCGGACATGGGCCAACGCTTCCAGGCAATCGATCTCACCGGCGAACTTGTTGGCATTGCAATAGCGGCCGTACAGGTGCAGCACAAAAGCGTTCTTGGGCGTGAATTGGCCGGGCGACGACTGTCGTTCGTTGAGGAAGGCCAACTCCGTTAGCTTTTCGTTGCGGCCGTGGCACCAGATGTCCAGACGATGCTCATAGGGGCTGTTGGCCTGATAGGTCGGCGGCACAACCAGGCCATAAGGCTGCACGGAACCGTCGATTTTCGATTGGTAGCCCCGCACGACCAGGCCAGTCGCCGTCGTCCACGGCGCTTGGCCGTTCCGCAGCTGGTGGGCGCGCTCTCGGCCCTGAGCGAGCAGCTTGCCCGCGATGGCTGGCTCCTTGGGACTGTAAAACTCGTTGTATGTCAGGGCGTAGCGGACAGCGTTGTGGAAGATCTGCACGTCCGGCAGCAGTTCCAAAAGCGCGGGCCTATCCTTGAGGTCTTGACGCAGTTGTTCGATGTCTTTACCCAAGGCTTCGACGCCGGCTTGCAGTCGAGCCCGGTCAGCATCCGCAATGGCGATGCCCGGCGGCGGCACGGGACGGACCTTATCGGGCAGATTGTCACCCGGTCCATCGGCATAAAGCGGGGTCGCAAAGACGGACAAACACAGCAACGGGAAACAGTGCTTAGCCACGGCATCTCCTTGTTAATACTGAACACGGTTGAATTGGGCACAATTCCCCCCCCACCCCAACCCTCCCCCACCAGGGGGGAGGGAGAAACCATTCCCCCCACCCCAACCCTCCCCCCTGGTGGGGGAGGGTTGGGGTGGGGGGGAAAGGGGAAAAATGTCCAATCTTCCCGTGCCCAGTATAGAATCCGCCATACCAAAGGGAAGTCGCTGATGTTGTTGTTAGGCAAAGCTGCGCGATGGGGCAAGCTCTCCGTGATATGTCAGCCGGTCCTACACCTTCTCACCGCATTCGCCGATTTCGTTTGCCTCGGAGCTTGTCGTTTGCCGAACTTTAGGTGTGGAGGAACCGGTAGCTGAATGCGACCAGGTGAAGCGATGAGACGAAACAGTATGAATCCGTTCGAGGCCGCGATGGTAAGGGCGCAGTCTTTGCTCTGCGGTTTCCTTACGACGGCGGCCCTGATGCTGAGCGTCTTGCCGGCCGCAGCCGTAGACCTTCGGCAAGAAGCGGTGAAAACCGCTCCCGAGCCGGCGCCGCCACAACCGCCGCCCACCAACTGGTTCAACGTCTCCACGCCTGGCACGCGTGCTTTGGCCAAGCCCGATTCGTTCTTGCAGTACGGCCCCCCTGCGGACGGCACTTGTTGCCCCGGAAGCAGGAGGGGCCGCTACGTACGCCGCCTCGTCGCCTGGGCCACTTACTTCCCCAAGTACCGTGCCTGTTCCTGTACGCAGGGATGCAATAGCTGCCAGTATAAAGGCACCTTGCCGCTTTATACGTTCTTCCTCAATCCGAAGTGCCTCGAAGGCAGCGGCGTTCACGCGACTTTTGCTCACGAATGCTATCGTGGCGGCGCCACTTGCTCAGCCGACGGCGGCCATCCGTAGTACACCAAAAGCCTCCTTCACCCCGTCGCGACGGGGCCCGGACCCGCGCCGGGCCCCGTTTGTTTTTAGCGCTTGCTTCGGCAACAACGCGTAGGCCACGACCAACGAACACAAAGCGGCCCTGCAACGGCTCGGTTTGCTACCGTTGGCCGGCAAGGTTGTCGTCGGTGATGCGATCTTCTGTCAACGCGACCTTGCCGAGCAGGTGGTCGAGCAAGGCGGCGACTACGTCTTCGTCGTCAAGGAGAACCCACGAGGCTTGGAAAGCGACGTAGCGGCGGGATTCGGCTTCGAGGAGGCGGCACGGTCGATCGCCGCCGCTTTTTCCCCCTGAGGTTCCGCCACCGCCGCCGCATCGGCTGGCGCATACGGTGGACAAAGGGCATGGTCGTCTGGAGAAGCGGACAACATGGATGCGATTCCGGGAAACTCGACAATGAAGCTGCTGCTATCATCTTCTCCGTTCGCCAACACAGGAGTCTATTCGGATCGGGCAGAGTTATCAAATCCTCTCCTTGCCTCTTTTTTCGTTTTCACGCCAAGGCGGCCCGGACGATGGCCAGGAAGTGATCGGCGTTGAGGCTGGCGCCGCCGATCAGTCCGCCATCGACGTCGGCTTGATGGAACAACGAAGCGGCGTTGTCGGGTTTGACGCTGCCGCCATACTGAATAAGAAGCGCAGAAGCTGCTTCAGCGCCGAAGTGTTGGCGAATGTGGCCGCGAATAAAAGCGTGGGCCTGCTGCGCCTGCTGGGGCGTGGCATTCTGGCCGGTGCCGATGGCCCAGACGGGTTCATAAGCCAGCACCATGCGCCGCAACGCCGCTGCCTCCAAACCGGCAAGGCTGCCCATCAACTGCGCTTCCAGGACAGCTTCGGTGCGATGGGCCTGCCGTTCTTCCAACGTTTCGCCCAGGCAGAGGATCACGTCCAATCCCGCCGCTAGGGCCGCATGGACCTTGCGATTAATAAACGCATCCGTCTCGCCAAGTTTGTGGCGGCGTTCGCTGTGGCCGAGGATGACGTAACGACAGCCGACATCGACGAGCATGGCGGGGCTGACCTCGCCAGTGAAAGCGCCTTCCTGTTCGTGGTAGCAATTCTGCGCTCCCAGGACGACACGGCTACCTTGGAGCGTTTCGGCCACGATGGACAAATAAGGAAACGGCGGACAAATCGCCACGGCGACGCCTTGCTCGTCGCCGAGTCCGCGCACCACCGCGGCCGCCAACTGCCGCGCCGTGGCGCTGGTGGTAAACATCTTCCAATTGCCGGCAACGAATTTCTTACGCATGATCTAGCCCCAATGGCGAACGGCCGATGTCAACCTGCTGATGCCGGCCGTTCGCCGCCTTACATCGTTTTGCCCATCAATTCGGCGAGGCGGCGCAGGTCGCGGGTCAGAGCAGCGTATTGGGCGGGCAACAGCGCTTGGGGGCCGTCCGACAGGGCTTTTTCGGGACAGCTGTGGACCTCGACGTGAACGCCGTCGGCACCAGCGGCGATCGCCGCCCGCGCCATGGCCGGGATCAAGTCGGGCCGGCCGGTGGCGTGGCTGGGATCGACGATGATCGGCAGATGGCTCTGCCCTTTGACGTTGGGTACGGCGCTTAGATCGAGCATGTTGCGCGTTGAGTCCTCGAAGGAACGCACGCCACGCTCACATAACACTACATTGGGATTGCCCTCGGACAAGATGTATTCCGCCGACATGAGCAAATCTTTGACCGTGGCGCTGAGGCCCCGTTTGAGCAATACCGGCTTACGCGTCTGGCCGACTTCGCGCAGCAGATCGAAGTTCTGCATGTTGCGTGCCCCAATCTGGAACATATCGGCATAGCGAAAGACCATGTCGACTTGTCGCGGGTCCATGACTTCGGTGACGACTGGCAAACCGTGGCGATGGCCGACCTCGGCGAGGATCTTCAGGCCGGCCTCGCCAAGCCCCTGAAAGCTGTACGGGCTGGTGCGCGGCTTGAAGGCGCCGCCGCGGAGGAGGTTAGCTCCTGCGGCCTTGACGTGGCTAGCGATCGTTTCGAGCACCTCGGCGCTTTCGACAGCACACGGCCCAGCAATCAGCGCCAGGGAGCCGCCGCCGATGCGCACCGGCTTGACCGGAGGGCCGCACTCCCCGCCGACAGTGACGACTGTCTCGTCGCGGCGAAACTCGCGGCTGGCTAGCTTGAACGGCTTGAGGATCGGCAGCACCTGCTCGACGCCGGGAAGGGCCGACAACGGTTCGGCCCGCAGTTTGTCCTCTTCGCCGATGACACCGATGATGGTACGTTTCTCCCCCTGACTAAGGTGCGGCCGAAATCCCAGCTCACGGATGCGGTCGAGAACGTGCGCGATTTGCGCCTCGGTCGAATCGGGCCGGAGAACGATAATCATGACAAACAACTTCCCATTTATACTGGGCGCGGGGCGAGCGGGGGGTGTGAACCCCCCGGTTGCACAACCGGGGGGTTCACACCCCCCGCTCGCCCGCGGAACCGGGGGTTCACACCCCCCGCTCGCCCCGCTCGCCCCTGTTTGTGTCCATCTCTACCGCTGAAATCATCCACTTGTCAGCGCCGCTGGATAGGAGCCGAGGACGGTCACTTCCTGGCAGTGCTCGCCGAGCTGCTGCAAGGCGCGTTTGACCTTGGGATCGTCCACGTGGCCTTCGAGATCGACGAAGAACAGATACTCCAGCTTGGGCACCTTAGTCGCTTTCTCTTCGGCGGACTCGCCGGAGGGGCGGCGTGGGCCGGGGAACGACTCGATCCAGGTCAGATTGATCTTGTTCTGCTTGAATACCTCCAGCGCCTCGGCCAGCGAGCCGGGCTGGTGCGGAATGCGGAACAGGATCGTCGTTTTATCATGGCCGCTCTTGCTGCTCTTCTGATGGCCGATGACGGCGAAGCGTGTTTCGTTGTATGGCGAATCTTCGATGTTTTCGAAGAGGATGCGCAGGCCGTACTTAACAGCGGCTTGGCGGCTGGCAATGGCGGCGGCGCCCGGCTCGTGCTGGGCCAGCTCAGCTGCCGTCGCCGTGCTCGAAACTTCTTTCCACAATGCTTGGGGCAGGTTCTTGGCTAGCCAATTGCGGCACTGCGATAGCGCTTGCGGCTTGCTGTAGACGCGGCGAATCTCTTGCGGCTCGCACTTGGCCATCAGGTTGTGATGGATCTGCAAGCGCACCTCGGCGCAGATGACCAGGTGCGGCATACGCAGGAACATCTCCAGCGTGTCGGCGATGCGGCCATCGGTCGAATTTTCCACCGGCACCACCCCGAAATCGACGTGGCCGCGGTCCACTTCCTCAAAGACGGCGGCGATGTTACTGACGCCGAGAAACTCCGTTGCTTGCCCAAAACGGTCGATAGCGGCCAGATGGCTGTAACTGTATTCCGGGCCGAGATAAGCGACTTTGAGTACCTTCTGCAAGGCGCGCGAGCCGCTCATGATTTCGCGGAACACGGCGCGGATGGTGCCGGCGTCGAGCGGCCCTTTGTTTTTTTCATTGAGCTGTAAGACGTGTTGCAGCACTTCTTCCTCGCGGGCCGGCGAGAAGATTTCTTCACCGTGGTCGTTTTTCAATTTGCCGATCTCTGCGGCTACACTAGCCCGCTCGTTGACCAGCTTCAGGATTTGGGCGTCGAGCTTGTCGATTTGAGCGCGGAGGCTCCGCAGAGCAGCCTGAGCGCGGGCGGGACTCATCGGGGTGCTTGTCGAGTTGCCCTCGGCTTTGCGCGGCATGGGGCCAATCTCATCAACGGGGGAGGGTCCAAATTTACATTTCCGTAGTCTATTCCAGAGTTTCCGGAGCGTCAACTGTTTTGCCGCCCGCGAACCTACCACTAATTTAGGCGAGCGGGGGGGTGTTAACTCCCCGATTGACCTGACGAGCGGGGGGTGTGAACCCCCCGGTTGACCTGGCGAGCGGAGTTGCGCCCCGAGGGGCTGGCGGACTGGCGGTAAAAGGGGTGTGCTTCTGCCAATTTGGCAGCAATGGGCGTTTTCGCATCTCTTCCGGGATCGACGGATACGAGGAATTTTGCACTAAGTCCCATAGCAACAAAGTATTAGGTCATAAAACATCGAACAAACGGCTGCGGCATGACCTTTGCTAGGAATTCTCTAGTTTCTCGCGGGCACGATTGGGAAGCGGCGTTTCCAACCGCTCCCTTATGGTTATGTCTGAGATTGGATCCTGTAAGGGAGTGGTCCAGTAAAGGAGAACAAACCCGATGGCAGAGGAAAAAATCATTGGAATCGACCTGGGCACGACCAACTCGGTTGTTGCGGTCATGGAAGGCAGTGAGGTCAAGGTCATTCCCAACCAGGAAG
>JAJPIY010000196.1 GCA_021324515.1 Planctomycetota bacterium | reverse complement strand
TTCTTCCAGCCCGCAGCGCCCGAATTCTTCCAGCCCGCAGCGCCCGAATTCTTCCAGCCCGCAGCGCCCGAATTCTTCCAGCCCGCAGCGCCCGAATTCTTCCAGCCCGCAGCGCCAGCAAGGGTAAAATGATCGTGGTCGATCCTTCCTATTGGTCCGAGTTGCAGCAGCATACGCTGGCGGGTTACGATGAAGCGCTGCTGCGCAAAGTGGCGGCGCGTCTGGTCAAGCCGCGCAATCAGTGGCCGGTCGCCGACCTCATCGAACGCAGCGCTGCCGTCACGTCTAATCCCGTCCTCATCGATCGCCGCATACAAGATCTGACGCCTCCCGCTCGCCGGGTGCTGGCGCTGATTGGCCACAGTCGGCAACCCTATTGGAACCTTGGCAATCTTGTTGAGCTAACTATCGCCCTGGGACATAGTGATGGGCTGCAACCCGTTTTGGAACTGCTCGAAGCGGGGATGCTCTATCCGAACCTCACAGGTATGAAGAGGCCCCCGAGCACCAACGGAGCCGCCGGCAAAAAGCTCAAGAGTTTCGAGCAATGGATGGCGGCGCCGGGGCCAGCGGGTTTGCTGGTGTTCGCCCCGCCGGCCATCACTGCTCGGGCATTGGGCGAAGATCTTGGTTTGCCTGATCTAAGTGAGGGGCGAACCGGCAGTGTAAGCTGCCGGGTAGGGAATGTTTCCCATCCGACAGCTTACGCTGCCGGTCCGCCAGTACATGAAGCGGACGGTCTGGAGTGGCTGCTGCGCTTGGCGGTGCTCTGGCAGCAGGTATCCGCCGCGCCGTTGCGGCTCACGCAGCATGGCGAGTTCTTCAAACGCGATTTCGAGCGGCTGGGGCAAGACGCCTTGCTCAATGCGGCGCCGGCGGACCAGCTGGCGGACGTGCCGGACGCGGCGTTTCTGGCGATCGCGCTGGCCGAGCAAGAAGGCATCCTCGTCAACTTCGACGGCGAATTGCGAGCGGGACAACTGCCGCCGGTATGGGACAAGGGGTTGGCAGCGGCTCTGGAATCACTGGAGAGCGACTTGTTCCGCTTGGCGGCATGGGATCCGCTGGACGGCTGGCACGGCAGCGCAGTGCGGGCGGGCAATCCTTTCCCGTCGGCGTACTTGCTTGCCCTCCTGTTGCTGGCGCGGTTGCCGAACGAGGCGTGGATACACCCGGAGATGATCGAACAATGGATCGTCGCGCAACACCCTTATTGGACCAACGAATCCCTGCGTCCTTCGCGGCAGAAACCGTGGCTGGAAACGTTTCTCCTCGGCGTGGCCTACCAGCTGCGGCTGGTACAGGCGTTGCGCGGCGAGGACGGCGCGTGGCAAGTGCGGCTGTCGCCGACGGGCCGCTGGCTGCTGGGATTGGCCCAAGCGCCGAGCCTGGAGACAGTCCATACCCAAACGCTGTTGGTGCAACCGAATTTGCAGATCATCGCCTATCGTCAGGGCTTAACCAGCAGCCTCATTGCTCGACTGACGCAATTTGCAGCCTGGGAGGGACTCGGCGCCGCTTGCACGCTGCAATTGCAACCAGAGACAGTCTATCGCGCCCTCGAAGCGGGACAGTCGTTCGATAGCATCCGACGGACGCTGGAGCAGCACAGCACCCGCGGCGTGCCGTCGGCCGTGCTCGACTCGCTGCGAACTTGGGCGAACAAGCGCGACCGCATCACCGTCTATCCGTCGGCAACGCTCCTCGAGTTCGGCAGTGCCGAGGACCTCAACGAAGCGTTGGCCCGAGGGCTGTCTGCTGTTCGGTTGTCGGATCGCCTGGCCGTGACCGCAAGCGAGGAAGCGATCGAGTTTCGCCACTTCCGCCTGACCAGCACGCGGGACTATGCCCTGCCGCCGGAAAAGTGCGTCCAGGTCGAGGCCGATGGGGTAACGTTGTCGGTGGACTTGGCCCGATCGGACCTGTTGTTAGAGACGGAGCTGCCGCGCTTCGCTGAGTTGATCGGCGGCCCTCCGGCGAGCGGTCGGCGGCAATATCGGCTAACACCGGCATCGCTGAGTGCAGCGCGGTCGTCCGGAATGACGCGGACAGCGCTGGAGGTATGGTTTCATCAGCGTACCGGCCAATCCTTGCCGCCGGCGGCGCGTTTGTTGATGATAGCAGGGGAGGCGAAAGCGCCGTATTTGCGGCGCCATCTGGTACTGCACGTCGCCGATGAAGAAACCGCTGAGGGGCTGATGCAGTGGCCGCAAACACGCGAACTGATCGAAGAGCGCTTAGGCCCAACCGCCTTGGGAGTGGTTGAGGAGAACCTACCGACACTGCGGGAACGATTGCGCTCCGCCGGAATCGAGTTGGCCGAACCCGAAGGGTGAGCGAAGACCATCTGCATTTACCCTTCCGGCTCGGCCGCAGACTGGGCCAATACGCTCTCGGCCTCGGCCTGGAAGGCCGACATCTCCTCGACCCAACGGGCGGGCAGTTTCGCTTTATGCCCTTCAAACCATTGTTTGCCGCGTTTCAGGTAGTCCTTGGCCTTATCCTCCTCGCCCAGACGATGATGGCACATGGCCAGGAAAAAGAGATCGAAAGCGTCGGCTTGTCCTCGTTGTGCGCGGAGGCTCCGCTCCAGGACGGGGATGGCGTCGGCGAAGTTCCCCGTGTAATACAGGGCCACGCCCAATGTGTTCAAATACATGGCCCAAGCGGGACCTAACTCGACGACCTTGCGTGCCTCCGTCAACGCCTGCCTCGGATTGCGCAATTCCTTGGGTCCGGTCAACAATAGCCAGGCCAAGTTATTGTGGGGGAGGGCGAAGCCCGGAGCGATCGTCACGGCTTGCCGCAGCGCCGCTAGCGCCTTGGTATGTTCTTTCTTGCGGAGATGCTCGATCGCCTGCTGCTGCAACCGATCCGCCTGGGGCCATTGCTGAACATCGCCCAACTCGAATTGAAGGGAAAGCGACGGCAAGCGGGCCATAGTTGTATCTGCCGTGGTGCAAAGGGGCGGAGCGTCCCAATCTAGACCTAGCTCGTCCAATCCAGCCCGGAGGGCACGCAGGTTGAAAATATGAAGGGTCATTGTTTCCAGGCCGACGACGACCAGTTGCGTGGCATCGGGCGTGAAGCAACACGGTTGTAGGCGTACTGGTTCCGGCGCCGTCAGGCGAGCGATTTCGGAGCCACTGTCCGGCGCGACCAATCGCACCACACCAGGTTTGTCTCCTACAGCCAGCAGTTTGCTGTCCTGGGTAAACGCGCCCAAGGCATTGAGCCGCGTTCCGCCCAGTTTGGGGCCTTCTTCCCAGGTACCGACCTTCCAGAGGCGAGGGCCCTCACTTGACGACGTTAAGAGCCATCTACCGTCCGGACTAAATCGGACAGTGCAGAGACCGCTGACCGGCAGGTCCTTGACGAGTCGCCCCTCCCTGGCGTCCCAAACTTTGGCCCCCACTCCCTGGCGGAGCGAATGACTGCCGGTGACGACCCAACAACCATCGGGACTGACTGCACAGTTGCGCACGTCGTCCTGATTTCCTAAGTGCAAGAGCCGTTGACCGTCTCGATGGAGCACCAGAGCGCCCCTGTAGTATTGGGGTATGGCCACGACCTGGGCGTCCGCGCTGCTGCCGTGGCGATCCCCGTTGGTCTTGCCATGAAACCATTGCGGCGGCCCGTAGCGACGCCGTCCGTTGGCATCGGCATTCATGGGCCAGCGCAACAAGCCATGTTCCCCATGCGTCCAGAGCGCCTCTTCCGCATCGAAACACAGCGGATGATTTCCCGGCAGAGGCAGCAGCGCCGCCTCCTCATTGCGCACGATATCCACGAGCGCCACTCCTTCCCCCGTGCTGACGGCCAACAACCGACCTTCAGAGTCTGAAGCAGCCCGAGCGCTGTAGCCTTGGCTGCGGCCGCGATGGACCAGCGTGCGCCATTCTGCGCCGCGCTGGAAGTGATAGAGGAGAGGCCTATAGCTGCTTTCTGTCCCCACTTGGCATTCGTCGGCCCGGAAGCAGAGCTTGACGGCCAATCCCGGTAGAGTCAACAAGAGTCGCCCCGAATGTACGTCCCACAGATGCCCACTTTGGGACCAGTCGGTACTAAGCAGCCGGTCGCCGGTAGGATTGAAACACATGACCACGCCGCCAGTGTTGTGTCCCTGCAACGGAGGCATCACGAGGCAATGCCTGAAGAGGTCCCACAGATAAATCTTGTGGTCCGTCTCCCCACTTACAGCCAGCAGTCGGCCTTCGGGGTGCCAGGCCACCCAAGAATATCCACCGGGGAGCTTCAGTCCTACCTCTCGGGTCTTGCCTGTGTCTACGTTCACCAAGCGCATGGTCGTGCGGTTGCTGATGAGCAGTTGCGGCCATTTGGGGTCCCACAATAATGAAAAGCTACTATCCGCTTGCAGATCGAGGGCGAACCGCCGCAGTTCGCGGCCTGTCGCCGTCTCGAAGAAGCGGAGTGTTTTATCTGGATAAACGGCCGCACATTGACAGCTGTCCGGTCGAAACGCCAAGGCGCCATGATGATCGTCCAGCAGGGCTTCCGGCTTGGGGGCGGCCAGGTTCCACAAGCGAGAGCGCGTCCCGCGCGGGGTTTTACAGCAATGGTGCAGAAAGCGCCCATCGGAACTGAATTGCAGCCCACTATACTCATCTACCAATCCGTTACCGGGCAATTGCAGCAATTCCTGGTCGTCATTGAGGCGATGAATATGGACGTTGCCTCCCTTATCAGCCCAAGCGTAACGTTGAAGAGTAGGATCGATGGCGAAGCCGCTTGCCCCCAGTGGTTTTGCTCCGCCTTCCCAGGCCAACTCCAAATCGGGCAAGCAAAGAGCGGCAATGGCCTCGGTGCGCAGCTCGTCGCGTGAATGGCCCGGCGGCGCAGGCAGGGCCAAGGCTTCCTTGAGAGCACGCAAACTGGCGAAGCGCTGGCCGGACTGCCGGCTCATCCGCCGCGCCTGGACCTGGCTCAGGTAGGACAGCCACAGTTTGTGCTTGCTCGCCACCTCGGCCTCCTCGGCGCGCTGGCGATTCGCTTCCGATTCGAGCAGGGTCGTCCGCAGATAGAAGGCCGCAGCCGTGGCCCCGGCGGCCCCCACTACCAAGAGCACCAACAGCGCCGCCAACGCCGGATGACGGCGGACCCACAGACGCAACCGCGCCAGCTGGCTGGTCCTTTTGGCCCGG
>JAJPIY010000254.1 GCA_021324515.1 Planctomycetota bacterium | reverse complement strand
GCCTGCGCAGCAACGGCCCTTCGTTGCGCCGGGAAAGCGCTCATATAAAGCGGATTGTTTGTCTGATTGTCGATTCCTTTCCCCCACAGGAAATCGAAGACTTTGCCACTGAGTTGGCGAAGTGTCATATACACCTCGCGCCGGCATTGCCGCCCAAGATCGGCGAAGTACGCCAATTGACCTACGACCTCGCCCGCATGGAACAGCGGACCTACGCGCAAGCACAGGTAGAAATGCGCATCTTGGAAGAAAAAGCGCTAGGCCAAGACACCGCGGCGCTCAGTCTGGTCGATGGGCCGCTTTGGCGGCTTGAGCATCCGCGAGCCATCGGCGTCATCAAACAGCATCGCACGGTTTATCTGGACCTGCATTCGCAATGTTGGCAGGTGTTCTATACTCTCGAACCCGGGCAGCGCACGCCGGCCTTTCGACTGTCCCGACGGCACGTGCCTGTGATCTCGTGGTATCTCAAACTCGACGGGGCGCACGGAACGATGCCCAATTGGGGCATCGTTCGCGTCGAGATTAGCTGTACGCATTTCGAGCAGCAGCGTTGCAATTTCACATATTTAGATCGCATATCGAATGCTTTGCTGCACCTGCGCTGTCGGCAGAGCAGTTATGCCCGCGCACCGGTATCGATGGGGCCGATTGTGCGGGCCGAGGAAAGTCTGAAAGCGCTGCTCACCCCGCTGGCTAGCTTGGCCCAGCAGTTTTATCATTCGACCGGACTATGAGGCAGACCTTCGGAGGAGGCAACAATGAACGATGTGCTGAATGTGCCGCAAATCCAGGAACAAAAGACGATGGCCGCCGGCGCCATCGGCAAGGTCGCTTCGCCACCGAAGCATGAAGCGACCAGCGAGGAGTTCTACTTCTGGGTCGCGCCGGGGGCCTTGGTTGAGAAATCGCAGATCGTCCGCACGGCCTGCCGAATTGCCGACAAAGACCTTGTATTTTATGGTCTGGTCCGCGAAGTGTATCGCCAGAGTCGGCAGAAGGACTTGGGTGAAGAGTACGATCGTCACGACGGCGACATCAGCTATCAACCGCCGTTCGATTCGCCGGGCTTTACCTATGCCGCGGCGACGATCTTGCGCACCGAACCGCCGCTGATGACGCCGCCCAAGGAAGGCAGCGATGTTTTTCTGGGAGGCGAGCAGGAAGCCTTCATCGCCTACGGCGCCGATGAAATCGAGAACCCGCTGCGCGTCGGCCTGGTTAAAAACGGCGGCACCCATTTCGCCGGTCCCGGACGCATCGACCTCGATTATCTGCTGGGGGCCAACGGCGGCCATCTCAACGTCAACGGCGTGGCCGGCCGCGGCACCAAATCGAGCTTGCTCTTGCATTTCAATTATTTGCTCCTGGAAGAGGCGCGACGCCAACAGCGCGAGCGGCCCAGTGACCCCGACCGTCTGCGTATCGTGCCCATTATCCTCAACGTCAAGAATTTCGACCTTTTCCACATCGATCGCCGCAGTAAGCGTTTCGATCCACACAAGCAAGCGGAAGAATGGCGGGCGCTCGGCATTGAAAAGCCCGGCCCCTTCCGCAATGTGACGTTCTATGCGCCGCAGCTGCCGAATTTAGCGGTAGCCGTAAAAACAGGTCGTCCCAAGGAAGACGTGCAACCCTACAGCTGGGGCCTCAAGGACATCATCGAACGCGGCTTGCTGCTCTATCTGTTCGCTGAAGACGATCGCCACGATGCGAATTTCGCGGCCCTTGTTTATGATCTCGATGACTGGTTGACCGACGAACGGACGGAGCGCGACGGCAGCCGGGTCCGCCAAATCGTTCCCCATGCGGGCAGGCCCCAGACGTTTGATGAATTACTCAAGGAGGTCCGCAACTGGACAGAGGGAAGCGGCACGCCGTTCAGCAGCAAACAGCATCATATCAGCACCCTCCGCAAGCTGTACCGCCGCCTTTTTCTCATTCTGTCCGAAGGGCAGGGAGTGCTGCGCCGTTACGACCACCAGGGCAAGCCGTTGACCATAACGGCGCACGATACCTGTGATCCCCAAGTCATCGACCTGTCGTCGTTGGCCGCCGTCCCCTCGCTCCAGCGCTTCGTGGCGGCGACGATTTTCAATCAACTCAAAGAGGAGCGCACCGGCCCCAAGGCGCAACGCGGCCTCATTTACCTGGTCACACTCGATGAGTTGAATCGCTTCGCTCCGCACGACGCCCATGACCCGATCACCCAGTTGATCGAACACGTAGCAGCGGAGATGCGTTCGCAAGGAATTATTTTGCTTGGGGCGCAGCAACAGGCGTCTTTGGTATCCAAGCGCGTGGTCGAGAATGCCGGCATCCGGGCACTGGGCAAGAGCGGCTCGCTGGAATTAAGTCATCCGGTCTGGCGCTTCCTCAGCGAATCGGCGCGGCGCAAGGCATCCATGCTGCTGCCAGAAGAGAAATTGCTTATCCAGGACAGCTTCCGCGAGCCGATGCTGGTGAAAATCCCGTTTCCGCCGTGGGCGCTGCGGGCAGCGGAAGCAGTCGAGGACCTGCCGGCCGTGCCGAGCAAGCCCCTATTGGAAGATCTGTGATCTGTGACGGCGTTTATGCTGCCGACTTTGCACTCGGCTGGCGTTTTCTGCGACAATATCTCAGATTCTGTCCGTAGGTAATGACGAGAGAAGCACCCCCATGCGTATCTTACACACTGCCGATTGGCACCTGGCCGACCGCCTTGGTCGCATCGACCGCACCGACGACCTGCGCAAGGCCGTCGAGCGCGTGGCTGAGTACTGCGCATCCGAGAAAGTCGAGGTCTTGCTGATAGCCGGCGACCTCTTCAGTGAGTTGGCCTCGCCTGAGGCGCTGCGCGACGCCATCCGGCACTTGCGGGAGACGTTTCAGCCCTTCCTGCAAGGCGGCGGGACCATTTTGGCCCTGACTGGCAATCACGATAAGGAAAATTTTTGCCAGACGCTACGCCATGCCATGAGTTTGGCTGCCCCCGGATTTAAGCAAGGCGCTGTCGCCACCCCAGGCCGAGTGTATCTGGCGACCATCCCCACACTCTTGCAACTGGTCGATCGCAACAGCCAACAGCCTGTGCAGTTCCTCCTCATGCCGTACCCCACGCCGACGCGCTATCTCACCAGTGAAGACAGCCAGCGCTACCACAGCCTTGAGGAAAAGAACCGGCATTTGATGGCTGCCTGCACGCGCCAATTGAACGCGCTTCAGAAGCATGAAGGTTTCGATCCGCGGCTGCAAACGGTCCTGGCCGCCCATGTCCACGTCCGCGGCGCCCAACTCAACTCGCTCTTTCGCATCACCGAACAAGAAGACGTGGTCTTCTCCGATGTCGATTTGCCGATGGGGTTCGCCTATATCGCCCTGGGACACATCCATCGCGGGCAATGTCTCGCCGGGCAGAAGCATGTCCGCTACTCCGGTAGCATCGAGCGCCTGGACTTGGGCGAGAAAGACGATCCCAAAGGGGTCGTCTTGTTCGATATTGGTCCGGAGGGACTGCGTGGCGAGCCAGAAGTGCTGCCGCTGGAGGCGACGCCGGTTTACGAAATCCGCATCCATTCGCCGCAGCAGGAAATCCCCGCTCTGCGCGAGCGCTATCCTCATGCACACAACGACCTGGTGCGTATCGTTTTACACTATACGGCCGGCGTCGATAATCGCGAAGAGATTTTGCGCGCGTTGAACGACATCTTCCCGCGCTGGTATGATCGCGAGATCCTCGAACGCAATGCTCTGGACAAAATTTCGCTTGCAGGCAGTTCCGCCGGACCTGCCAAGAGCTTCGAGCAAACCGTGCGCGACTATCTGCAACAAGAGCTGACCAACCACCCCGAGGACTTCCGCGCGGCCGTTTTGGCGCGAGCGGAAGAGCTGATGAAAGAGGTGCAAGCATGATCCCGCTCCGCATCTGCCTGAAAGGGTTCCTGTGCTACAAAGAAGAACAGGAGATCACCTTCGACAGCAACGCAACGCTGTGGATGCTCTCTGGGGCCAACGGCAGCGGCAAGTCGAGCATTTTCGACGCCGTCACTTACGCCTTGTTCGGCTATCATCGCGGTGGCAGCCAGCACGCCATTGAATTGATTAACAAAGACAGCGACGGCCTCTCGGTCGAGTTCGACTTTCGGCTCGACAACCAAATCTATCGCGTGCGGCGGACGTTGCGGCGCACGGCCCGGGGCGTGGCGTCTCCGACTCAGCAGATTTATCGCTATCAGCCCTCTGCTTCTCCCCTCCTCCCTGGGGGGAAGGAAGAAGGGGGCGATTGGGTCGCCGTCGAGGGCAGCAACTACAAGCGCCAATTCGAGGAGTGGATTGGCGATAAAATTGGTCTGAATTATGAAACATTCACGTCCTCCGTACTGCTGCTTCAAGGCAAGGCCGAGAAACTGCTTGGTTCCAAGCCGGAAGAGCGCCGGGCCGTCTTGGCCAGCATCGTCGATCTGGAGCGCTACGAACACTTGCATGAAAAGGCCGACGCCAAACGGAAGGAGTTGAAAGGCCAGCTGGAAGCGCTGTCCAGCCAACTAGCGGCGCTGCCGCAGGTCAAGGCGGAGGAGCTAACAGCGGCGGAGCAAGCCATTCGCGTCGCCGAGGAAGCGCGACGACAAGCGAATGCGGCAGTCGACCGTTTGCGCGAGCTGGAGCTTCAAGCCAAGGCCTGGATGGAACTGCAAAACAAGCTAAAGGCAGCTCGCCAACGTTGGCAGAATGCGGAGCAATTGCTGGAAAAGGCCGCAGACATCGAGCGCGATCTGGAACGCCTGCGCGAGCTGCGCGAAGTGCTGCCGCGCTTGCGCGAGATCATTAAACAGCGCGGAACAATCCGCGCTGCAGAACTCGCTATTAAAGAGCTAGCGCAAGCAAAGAAAAAAGCAAACGAACAGTTGGCCCAGCACGAGAGCACTCTTAAACAAGTCCGCGATAAGCGAACGGTCCTGCAAAAATGCATCGAGGGACAAGAAAAACAGCAAAGCGAACTGGCCCCGCAACTCCGCGCCGTCACGGAACAGAAAGTCAAACTGGAAGAGTATGAACGACAAGCTGCGGAATTGGAGGAGGTTCGGAACAGGCTTGCCTTGTTGCCGGACGATGCCGCGGAGCAAGCCAAGCGAGCCAAGGAGGAACAGGATCGGCTCACTGCCCTGAATCAGCTGCTCTCGCCGCTGGCTCGTTTCCACGAGCACCGCGAAGAGCTGCGCCAAGCGTGGGAACGCGAGCAAACAGCGAAGCAACGGCTGAACCAGGTGGAAGCCCGTGGCAAAGAATTGAAGGCCGAATGGGAACGCCTGAAACTTTGGGTACAGGACGCCGACCGCGCCGCTCGGCAGGCCAAAGACCAGGAAACCGAGGCGCGCGCCTTTCTCAAGCAAGCGCGTGAAAGCCTACGCGACATCACGGAGCTGGATGGTTCCAAACGCTGCCGATACTGCGGCCAGGAACTGACTCCCGGACACCTTGAGGACGAAAAGCGGCGCCGCAGCGACGACGTGCGCTTGGCCGAGGAACAACTTCAGAAAGCCATTGTCGCTTTACAAACCGCACAACGCGAAGAACAGCAATGGCGCGAGCGAGAGAGCACCGTCCAAAAGGCGTATCAAGAACTGCGCGAGGAATATCGGGAGGTACAAAGTCAGACTCAGCAGATACACAGAGACATCACTCGGCTGCAAAGCGAATGTGCCCGCGCTTACGGCGAACTGCCGGACGAGTATCGCCAACGCATCTGTCCAACGCCAGCCCTTGACTGGATAAAAACAGAGTATCCTACTCTGCAAGATCTAGAACAGCTGCGTAAGGAGGCGGCGGGGCTTCCTGTCGCCCGGCAGCGCTGGCAGACGGCGGAAAACGTT
>JAJPIY010000337.1 GCA_021324515.1 Planctomycetota bacterium | reverse complement strand
TGCGGCCAGGACCACCAAGCTAGCGCGAACACCAGCAAGGAAGCGGCCAGGGTGAACGCCAGGGATAATTTGCGCAGAGCGCGCTCCTTCTTGAAAGGATGAGAGATAAAAGCAGGAGGTTGAATAAGAGCGTTTTGCCCTCTCTTTCCGCTTTCATCTTTCATCCATTGCAGAAATGACTCCTTGGCCGTCGAGGAAGGGACGGACAGCTGGGGAATCAGCTGTTCCATCTGAACCAGCCGGCGTTGCCAAGCACGGCAGGCTGGACATTGAGCCAGGTGGCCCTTGATTTCAGCCGGCGGTTGATCGGGACGTTCGGCCGCCAGCAGACGCCGCTGAATGACTGTGCAGTTCACGACTTTTCCCTTTCCTGTTCCGGGCGAGGGGCCAACAAGCTTAGCAATTTTTGCCGGGCCTTGAAGACGCGCCAGCGTGCGGTCTCCTCGGTCAAGTCCAGTATCTCAGCAATCTGCCGGAACGATAATCCTTCCTCGACGCGCAGCAGCAAAGCAGCGCGAAACTCCGCCGGCAGACGGTGGATGGCCCGCCTCAGGTTTTGCAGCATCTCGGCCCTGACGGCCTGATCGAGCGGGCCGAATTGCGAGTCCGGCAAGTCTTCGGGCAACGGCTGGCGACGGTGGGCAGCAGCCCGGCACTGGTTGACGTAATTGTTATGAGCGATGCGAAACAACCAGGCGCGGAAGTTGGTGCCGGCCTGAAACTTTCGCAGTCCGGCCAAAGCTTTCAAGAAACTCTCCTGAACTAAGTCTTCGGCCATGTGTTGGTCGCCCGTCAGACGATACAGCCAGCGATAAAGCCGTTCCCAGTAGTACTCGACTAACTGAGCGAAAGCCAGGCGGTCTCCCTGTTGAGCGGCGACGATGAGTCGATGCTCGTCAGCGAGACCATCTTGGCTGTTATCGCAGGACGCCACACGCATCGCTCCTTGTTCTATAGAATAAAACCCCGTTCCCACTGCCGCGTTGGCGCAAACGGTCCCCCTCGTTAAGATAGGATATTAGGCAATCTGGGGAGGGGTGGCAGAGCGGCCGATTGCATCGGTCTTGAAAACCGACAACGTCGCAAGACGTTCGCGGGTTCGAATCCCGCCCCCTCCGCTTTGTTCATCGATGCAGGCTGGTAAGATCGGTACGAGGCACCTAACGCCAAGTGCGAGTTTCACTCGGTTACCCATTCGTAAAACATAATGGCAGGGAAGCCTGCAAGGGATGTTATTACTAAGTCCCCCCCTTTGCATTTCGCTTAAGGCACACTCAGCGATTTGCCATTGTCGGCAGGACCGAGGTTGAGGAGAAAGGGCGCCGCGCGCTTGGCCCATTCGGTGGCCGAAGGATATTGTCCTGCTTCATCGCCAAAACAACTCCGCAACATCTCTGTGTCGATAATGCCGGGATTGAGCGGGATGGCGGCCATTCCGTCTGGCAATTCTTGCGCCAGCGCCAGCGTCAAGCCCTCGATGGCGTATTTGCTGGCGCAATAGGGAGCTACTTGCGGCGAAGTCGAGCGTCCCCAACCAGAGCTGAAATTGACGATGACGCCGCGGCCTTGCGTGATCATGGCCGGCAGAAAGCTCCGCAGCACATTGGCCACACCCTTGATGTTGATGTCGATGAGGCGATCGAATTCGTCGGCCGGCACTTGCCACAACGGCGCATTGGTGTTGATGACGGCCGCGTTGTTGAGAAGCAGGTCGGGCGCGCCGTGTTTGGTCAAGAGCCGGTCGGCCCAGGCCTGGACCTGATCGGGCTTGGCCACATCAACGGCGGCAAAATCGTGCGGCGGGCGGAAGCGTCGTCGCAGATGATCCAAGTCGGCGGCGGAACGTCCACAGCCGAAAACAGTATGGCCCCGTTCGATAAACCACTCGGCCAGCGCTCGGCCCAGGCCGCGCGTTACGCCGGTCAGGACAATCCGTCGCAAAGTTGTTATCGTCATGATGACTTTGTTTGTTTTTTACCTCGGTGTCCTCTGCGCCTCTGGGGTTAATTTTTCTTGGGTACTGCTACCGCTTGCAGATACGCGATCAAGTCCGCGACGTCCTGCTTGCTCAGCTGCGCTTCCAATCCCTCCGGCATGAGTGATTTGCCTGTCGCTTGAATTTCTTCAATCTGGTCGCGCAAGATCGTGTCCTCGGCTTGCTCGCCGCGGCGCAGCGTCACACTGGAGGCGGTATCAGCGGCGATCAGGCCGCTGAACACTTGCCCTTTCTTGGTAGTGATCTGATAATTCAGATAGCGAGAGTCTACTTCTCGGCTTGGGTCGAGAATATCGTTGAGCAGTTGCTCAGCCGATTTGTTGCGCAGCGCGGATAGCAAATCCGGACCGACCTCGGTCCCTTCGTTCTCCAAACGGTGGCAGATCATGCAGTTCTTCTTGAAGACGGCCTTGCCGCGTATCGCGTCCGCTTTCTGTGTCAGAGCGTCGCGGTAGGCGGCGACGATCTTCTGTCGTTCTGGCGTCGCCTGTCCCGCCAAGAGATGCCGGGCACGTTTGCGAATGTCGGGGTTGGGGTGTTTGCGTAGTTGTTCGAGGCGTAGCGGTTCGAGTTGATTGCTCAACACTTTTTTTTGTTCAATCGCGTAGAGCAAACGCGGCAGACGATCGGCCCGTGCGAACAGCGCTTCGACAACTTCACGGCGAACCGTCGGGCCGTAACTGTTCCACGCCGCCAGAAGTCGGTCGGCGACTCCCGACTGCGGGTGCAATGACAGGGCGCGCACCAGCGCCGCCTGCACTTCCGGTGGTGTCTGGGGATTGAGCAAGTCCTCCGCCACCGACTCGGCCAGAGCATAAGGGCCGCGACCCAGCAACCGCAGAGCAGCGATGCGTTCTGCCAGCGAGCGCTTGGGGTCTCGACTCGTGTTTGCCGCTTGTTCAAACAGGGGCTGAACGCTTTGGACCGCTTCTTTCAGGGCCGCGGGCGGCTTGTCCCATAGCTGCGCCAACGGCCGTGAACTGTTTTGCAAACCTTGGCCGAGACCATCGAGAACGGCGAACTTCCACGGCGCGGACTTCTCGGTGTCCGTGGCCAGCAGGCGCAACACGCGTTCCAGATCCACCTCGTTGGCTTTAGCACCCACGAGTGCGGCCAGACGCGAAAGCAGTTGCTGAGGGGCCGTCGAAGCAGTTTTAGTGAACTCTCGGTCCTGGGCCAGAGCTTCCAGCAGGGCAACACCGGAGCCGGGGAGGGAACTGAGTACCGCCGTCTGCGTCCAGCGATCGCCGGCATCCCGGCGGGCGAGGCGAGCCAGCGCTGCCACGATTTCGGGACTTTCTCCGGCACCCAGCGTCAAAGCCAATTGAAAACGGACGCGCGGCGAGGGATCGTCGGCCAAAGCAGCCACAGCGGCCCGCAGCTTCGCTGAGCGGGGCAGATGCGCCTCCGACAAGCGCAAGGCCTGTTCGCGCACGCCGGGAATGGGATCTTGCAACGCCTGTTCGATGTCCTCCTCGGTCAACGCCTTCAAACCGTGCAATGTCCACAAGCAATGCGCGCGTCCGGGGGCTGATTTGCTTGTATGGGCGAAATGACGCAGCCAACGGATGGCGCTGGGATCCTGACGTTCGATCAGCAGGCGTTGCGCGGTCAACCGCCACCACAGATTGCCGTCGTTGAGGTGTTCAACCAGGGCTTGCGTCGTCGCTTGGCGCAGCGACGGCCGGCGTCGCGGTTGATTAGCGACATGGACGCGCCAGATGCGGCCGCGGCCGCGGCTTTCCAGGTTCAGTTTCTTCTTTATGTCGTCCGGCAAGGAGAGCGGCGTCTCAATCACCTCACGATAAAAGTCCAGCACGTACAATGCGCCGTCCGGCCCCAGTGTCAGGTACACGGGCCGAAACCAGGTGTCGGTCGAAGTCAAAAACTCGCAGTCCTGTTCCTCGCTGGCGCGCTGGGCAAGGAAGGTGGCGCCGTGATCGACAAGCACGTCCCGATGGACCAGGTTGTTGGCCGGGTCGCAAACGAAGACATTGCCGCGATATGCTTCAGGAAAAGCGTCCGCGGCATAGACAACGGGGCTGCACGCCGAGGTAATGTAACCGCCCGGCACTAACTCCGTGCTGGCCAGGCGCTTGGCTTCGGGTCCGACCTTGCGGCGCCGAGTGCGTTCGACGCGCCAGGCTTCAAAAGGGCTCCGACGATACACCTTGCAAGCGGCACCGTGGTCGGGAATGTCCAGCGTAACGGCGCTGACCGCCAGCGCTGGATTACGACGCAGGTAATGATCGGGCAGCACGATGTGTCGCAGATGTTGACTATTGGTAGCGGTGAACCAGTGCTGCCAATCGTCGGGGGCTAACCCATACTGTCCGCCGCCAGAGGTCGCTTCCAGGCTGCCCGGCGTCTCTGGATGAAAGCGGATGCCGCGCCCGCGTAGCGTCAACGGCGGCATGTCTGGTTTTTCCGGCGAGCGAATTGTGCCGCCGTCGCCGCCCACCATGCCATAAACCCAGTTATCCAATCCCCATTGGAGGCTATTGACGAGCTGCTGGATGTTGGCGAGGTTGAAGCCAGTGTACAGCACGCGCTGACGATCTGCCTTGCCGTCGCCATTAGTATCTTCGAAATACAAGAGATCGGGAGCATTGGCCACTAACAAGCCGCCACGCCATGGCGCCACGCCAGTCGGAAAACGCAATCCCTCGGCATAAACCTGACTTGTCTCGTACACGCCGTCGCCGTCGCGATCTTGCAGCACCTTGATGCGCCCGGAGGTAATGTTCCCTGTGGCCACGCCGCCATTGGGATAGCCGCGCATCTCGGCGACGAAGATACGGCCCTCCTCGTCGAAGGCCATTGCCACAGGATCGATCACGTCCGGCTCGGCGGCAACGAGGTCAATTTCAAATCCTTTGGGCAGACGAAACGTCGCTTG
>JAJPIY010000275.1 GCA_021324515.1 Planctomycetota bacterium | reverse complement strand
TGGCCAAGATGTCGATCTGGAGTTGACGCTGACAGAGCAGGTGAACACAAATAATCCTGACGAAAAAAGAGCCAAAATATCGCTAGGAACGAAAAGGCTGACGCTGGAAGCGCCGATCCCCGTGACGTTCGACCGCAGTTCGCCGCCGCGGGCCACGGTCGAATTTCCCATCGACGCGCTGGCCTTGGCGAAAGCGGCCCATGTTGATTTGGAGTCAGGAGACGCCGCCGGTAAGAAGTGGGAGTTGAGCGAGACCGGCGAGGGTGAGCTACGTTTCCGAGTGCGCGTGCCGCGCGACCCCCAGGAAGCGTTCTCCGCGCCGTTCCACACCACCGAGCCGACGCCCGTGCGTGTCGTCAAGCGTCCGCTGCGGGTGCTGCTCTTTGCCAGTTCGGCTACCCGCGACTACCAGTTCCTGCGCTCCCTTCTTGTCCGGGAGATGGACAAGAAACGCGCCGAAGTATCGATCTACTTGCAGCTGCCGCCCGGCGTCACCGAACGGCATGGCGGTATCGTGCAGGACGTACCGCCGGAACGGCTGCTCGGCCAATTCCCCACACGCTTGGAATCAACGGATAAAGAAGAGCAACTATACGCCCTCGATCAATACGACGTGATCGTCGCCTTCGACCCCGACTGGACGCAGCTCAGCGAAAACCAGTTGAAAATGGTAGGGCGCTGGGTGGAGAACGGCGGCGGACTGATCGCCGTGGGCGGGCCGATCAATACCTTGGAATTGGCCCGGCCCAAATCGTTCGCCGCCAAGCTCAAGCCGGTCCTCGACCTCTATCCGGTAGTCCTCAGCGACGTGCGCATTTCCGACTTCGATCGGGACACCAAAGAGCCTTGGCCGCTCGACTTCACCGGCGCCGCGCCGGACATGGAGTTTCTCAAGTTGGATGAGGGCGAGGACGCCAAGTTCCTGGCTGATTGGGATGCGTTCTTTTATGGGCCAGATGGCAAGAAGGGCGGTCCGGTCGTTCGGGGCTTTTACAATTACTATCCCGTCGAAAAAGCCAAAACCAGCGCCGTGGTCGTGGCCCGTTTCGCCGACCCGGCGGGCAAGCTTAAGGACGGCTCGTTGCAACCGTACCTCGTGACGACCTCGCCAAGCAGCAATCGCCGCGTCATCTGGCTCGGCTCCGGAGAAACATGGCGTTTGCGGAGCTATAATGTGGCCTATCACGAGCGCTTTTGGATGAAATTACTCCGCTACGCCGCCTCCAATGCCATCAGCCGCGTCAGCAAGCGCATTCGCCTGTACATGGGTTCGGCGCATGTGGCCAACAAGCCGATCGAGTTGGAAGGCAAGTTCGAAGGCAAGGACGGCGAACCGCTGGCGCCAGGCCCTAAATTGCCCCAGGTGCAGGTGACGCCGCCGCCGGGCCTGCCGGATACGGTTGCGCCCAAGCCCTTCGAGATGCAAGCCAAGCCGAACGGCGAGGGTTGGTTCAGCGGTCGCTTCCAGGTGCATGCCGCCGGTGATTATGTGTTGACCGTGAAAAACCCGGAGACGGGCGAAACCCTTGCCCATCGCTTCAGCGTCAAGGAAGCCAATCCGGAGATGGACGACGCCCGGCCCGATTTCCAAACGTTGTACGAATTGGCCAGCGAAGCCGACGATGTACTCGGCCGCATGGGCGATGCCGAGCGCCAAGAACTCAAGCGCAGCCTCCAGCGCCCCAAAATGGAAAGCGATTCCCAGGCCGACAACAAAGACAACAAGCTGCGTCTTTATTTCGACCTGAAGAACGCTCACCTGATCCCGACCTGCATGCGTCCCGACGTGCAGACGCTGCGCAGTCGGGGGCCGATTGAAGACCTCTGGGACGACGGTTTCGTCGTATGGGACCGCGAACCGCAGCCGATCACGCTGTCGTATGTGTTATTGGCCGTCGTCGGCTTGCTGTCCGTGGAATGGTTGACGCGCAAACTGCTGCGTCTGGCATAAGACAAGCCGGTGAGCGGATGGCGGAAGCGCCCCGAGTGCTTGCTCGTCGGGCGCTTCCGCTATCCCGTTCGCCTGTTTATCGATGGGATAGAACATATGGCCGCTGTCACAACGCCGATCCGTTCGCGCAATTTGGCCGAAGCCCACAAGCGTGTCCGCAGTCCGCTGGCACGGCTGCGGCACTTCATCCGCGCTTATGTCAGCCTCGAAGGCGCCACTGTAGTGGCGCTGTATTTGACGCTATGGTTCTGGATCGGGCTGGTCCTTGATTACGGCGTGTTTCGGCTGTTTCATTTCGATTGGGTGCAAGAGACGACCTGGAGCGTGCGTTGCGGCGTACTTGTGCTCTTGCTAGCGGGTTTGCTGGCAGTGGCGGCGCTGACCGTGGCGACGCGCCTGTTCCGGGAGTTCCATGACGCCGCCTTGGCCCTGGTTCTGGAACGGCGCTATCCGCACATTCTCGGCGACCGTCTTATCACCGCCGTTGAACTGGCCGATCCGCTCAAGGCGGCTGAAATCGGTTACTCGCCCGCCATGGTGCAGGAGATCATCTACGAAGCCGCCCAGCGTGTCGGGCAATTGAAGATTCAAGACGTCTTCGATTGGCGCCGTTTGACGCGCCGCGGTCGCCTCCTTGGAATCCTGGCCGTGGGGGGATATCTTGTGGCCGGGAGTCTCTTTTGCACGGCCAACGCCCTCGGAGGCCGCGGCTTCACCACGGCCGGCTTTTCCCAGTTTCAGGATGTCGCCGGCATCTGGTTCGAGCGCAACATTCTTTTGCACAATATCATTTGGCCACGGCAGGCGCAGCTGGAATATCTCGACGCCCCTCCTTGGGGCGACGAGTATCGCATCGGCAGGGGGGACCGCGGCCCCGTCATCCGCGTCCGTGCTTTCAAATACGTCATCGCCGGCGCCCCCAGCAAAAGGGCCGTCCAAGCGTATCGTGCCTGGTTGACCTCCCGCGGCGTCGGCGGCGATGAGCAAAATCAATGGCTCGAACAGTTCCAGCAAAAACCGGCTGAGGGCTGGCGCGCCCTGTCTTGGTTCGACCTGACTCCCGAATTGCTCGGCGCTCCGGTGCCCGACCTTGTGTTGCCGGCCGATTGGAAGGTGCGAGATGGGGGGGCCGGCCTGACGCTCGATGAGATCGAATTGAACCTTGACAAGAGTGAAACGCACAAGACGTTGGCCCCCGAAACTCAGAAAGGGCTGCGCAATGTCCTTGCTCAGCTCGAAGAACGGGCCAATGATCCGGCCCTGAACCGGACCCTGCGCAAGTTGACCATCCCCGATGAAGCGCTGTTGATTTATAAAGGCGCCGCTACCAATAGCCAAACGACCATGCAGCGCCTGGCCGACAATGAATACACCGGCCAGTTCGGCGACCTCAAGGAAACGGTTACGTTCACCGTGCAGGGACTCGATTACTACACGCCCCCACGCAAAGTTGTCGTCGTTGATCCGCCGGTCTTGGAGCAATTGCTGCGCGAAGAAGAACGGCCGGCCTATTTGTATTATCGACTGGGGCGCGACGACAACCCGGCGGAGCTGAGTGGCAAAAAGCAGCGTTTCGAACCAGCGCAGGTGTCGCTGCAAGGCGGCGAAGTATCGCGCATCGATGTGCCGGCCGGCACTCATCTCACGTTGACCGCGACCGCCAGTAAGGACCTCGCCAAAGTCTGGATTGAACCGCACAGGCTACAGAAGGCCGGTATCCCTATTACCGCGTCGCCGCCGCAAATGCGCGATGCACGCACTTTCACCACGCGCTTGGAGAACGTGCGTTTCGAGCAGAATTTCTTGATCCATTTCCTCGACAGCGACGGCGTGGCCGGCCAACGCCAAGTGGCCCTCATTCCCTCCGAAGATGCGCCGCCGAAGATCCGCGAATTTGCTCCCGATAAGATCGTCCGTCGTGTGCAGGGAGGGTATATGGTCACGGTCACTGCGCGCATTCCTTTCCTGGCTGAAATAGACGACGATCACGGATTGAACGAAGTGCGCTATGCCTACACGGTCGCACAAGCAGAGAGCGGCCGGCCAGACCGCCAAGCTTCTTGGCCGCTGCTCGGCGGGATCAGTCTGAATCCCGCCGGCCAGGGATTACTACCGGGATTGGCCGACCTAATTTATCTGCTCCAGTTATCGACCGCAGGGGGACACAAAATAGAGACAGGCCCCGTCCAGTACTATCCCCTGCCAAGCTTCCGCAAAGAACTGGATAAGCGCCCCGAAGATGCGGTTCGGCACCCGGAGCCAAGCGAGTTGGCCACCCCCAAGGCGTTACCGTTTCGCCGACTGTTGAACCATTTCTCCCTCAAGCCGGACGACTGGACGCAGCCGGAGTTGGATCCGCTGGATTCGGACCTGCCGTTGTGGAAGACCAACCCTCATCTCAAGATGACCGATCCCTCGCGCCCGCAGCCGCGCTACCAGATGCAGCTGTGGCTGGAAGCGGTCGATAATGACCTCGACAGTGAAAAGACTGAAGTAGGTCGGCCACGACCGCACCTCAAAGCCAGCGAAGAGCGCTATACCTTCTTCCTCGTCTCCGAAAATGAACTCTTGACAGAGATCGCCAAGGAAGAAGAGCAGCTCTACGTCAAGCTCGACGAGCGCTACCAAGGCTTGCTCGACATGCAAAACAAGCTGGCGCAGATCAACCTCGACCTGAGCAGCTCCGCCCTCAAAACGAACGAACTAGGGGCGATGAGCGCCCGCATCGATCAAATCCAAGAGGTGCTGGAAAAGGCCCAAAACACGGCGCGTGAAGTCTATACCGATTACGCCCGCATCCTCCGCGAGATGAAGGCCAATCAGGTCAGCGAGCGCTTTCTGGAGCGCGTGGCGAAAACAATCGTCGATCCGCTCAAACGCATCGATGACCATTTCGAGGATGCCCGCGATGCGTTGGACCATTTCCGCAAAGCGCTGGATGGCAGAGAACTGGGACTGTCACGCAGGGCCGGCAGCACAGCCAAGGAGCAAATGTTGGCCCTGACGCGGGCCCTGGAGAAGATCCTCGCTTCTATGCAGAAAATGACCGATCTTAACGCTCTCATTAAGATCCTCGCCGACATCGAGAAATCCGAGGGAGCGCAGTACGAGACCATCAAGAAACTCTACGAAGACAAGGTGAACGACCTGTTCGAGCAGGGAACAGGCGAAAAGCCCGAAGGAAAGAAGTAAGAACAGGGGAAGATGTGCTGTTGGACAAATGCCGCCCACTCGTCATTATGGAGATAGACGCGATCGTGCCCCCGGGGCAAGTCCTCCAAAAGGAGAGCGGATTATGTCTCTGACCCCTCGTCTGTTGATTGTACTGGGAGTATGGACGGCAGCCTTCGTTTCTGCCGCCCAAGCCCAGGAACGCCTCCCGGTCAAGATCGGCCCTCGGGACAAAAGTGACGTCCAGCGTTCCGAGGACAAGACCGATCCCAAAATCAAGATCGAGGATGCGGCCACTGAACAGGAGCGTCTGCGGCGTCAATTCGACGACTTCAAGCAGAAGCTGCTGCGTTTGGCCCAGACGATGGAAAATAGCACCAAGCCGGAAGACCGCGAGAAGGCCAAAATCCTACGCGAAGCCATCAAGAAAGCCAGCGCGGAAGGCGTGGAGACGCGCTTCAGCTCCCTCATTGAGATGTTGCGCGGCGGCAAATCGGCCAACAATACAGAGATGCTGCAAGACATCCTCACGGAAAACCGCGAGTTGCGGCAAATCCTCCATGAGATCATGGAGTTGCTCCTTAAAGACGACCGCGACGCCGAACTGAAACGACAGATTGCCGAGACGCGGCGCCTGCTGGACGAACTGAAAGCGGTCATCCGCAAACAGGAGTTGGTCCTCAACAAGACCCTCCTCCCGCACACCCCGAATAAGGACTTGGCCAAGAGCCAGCATCATGTCAAGGAGCAAACTCATGACCTGGTCAATCCTAAGTCCAACCGGGACAAAGAAGCGAAACGAGGCGAAGGCAAGGGCGAGGGCAAAGGCAGCGCCGGCCAGGGCAAGTCAGGCGAAAGCAAGCCCGGCCCAGGCGGCCAGCCGGGCCAGCCAGGCCCGTCGGGGGAAGCCAAAGGCGGCAACAGTAAGGGTGGTCAGCAACAGCAGCAACCGCCCAACCAGGCGCAGTCGCAGATCAAGAAACAGATCGAAGACGCTGAAAAATATCAGAATCGCGCTGAAGACAATCTTCGCAAGGACAACCGCAAAGACGCCCCGGAAGACGAGCAGGCGGCCCTCGATAAGCTGAATCAGGCCAAAAAAGCGCTGGAAGATTTGCTGCGGCAGTTGCGGGAGGAAGAGATCGAGCGTTTGTTGGCCCGTCTGGAAGCGCGGTGCCGCCGGATGCTGGCCCTGCAAATCGGCGTCCGCGACGATACCGTCGCCCTGGACAAGGTCATCCAGGACAATCCCAACAGTCAGCCGACCCGCGCCGATCAGCAGGCCAGCAACGTCCTCTCCGACCGCGAAGAGGAGATCGTCAAGGAAGCGCGGGCCGGCTTGGCGCTTTTGGAAGCGGAAGGTTCGGCAGTGGCCTTCGCCGAGGTCTTCTCTCAGGTCAAGGGCGACATGGAGACCGTGGCCCTCCGTTTGCGCAAAACCGATACCGGCGTCGTCACCGTCACTATCGAGGATCAGATCATCGACACCTTGAAGGAGATGATCGAGGCGCTCAAGAAGGCACAATCGGATAAGAAGGGCCAAGGCGGCGGCGGCAACGGGACGCAGCAGCCGGATAGGCTGCTCGATTTGCTCGCTGAGTTGAAAATGATCCGCTCGATGCAGAAGCGCGTCAATCAGCGGACGGAAGTGTACGGCAAACAGTATGCGGGCGAACAGGCGCCGCCGCCGGAGGCTGGTTCAACGCCTGAAGAACGCGAACGCTACGAGCGGATTCAGAGCGAACTGAGAGATCTCTCCAAGCGCCAGCTGAAAATCAGCAAGGTGACGCACGATCTTGCCACCGGCAAGAACGAGCAGAAGTAACAAGGCTCTGAGCCGCCGGGCTAAACCCGGCGGCTCGCTAATCTCTTGCGTTGTTGGGTTCCTTGTGCGAACATGAACCATGATGTTGTTTCCTTTTCCTACGGCCCCAGGAGAACTACGGTGAACCTCACACGCTGGTTCTCGGTTGCCGCCCTGATGCTCTTGATGATGGGAGCCAGCCAGGTGCAGGCGAAAGCCGAGAAGAAACCAATGAGGGAAACACCCTCCTTCAGTCTGCTCCGGTCGCCCGCACCGGAGACGGCCCGCAGCCAGGCGCTGGACTGGCTGAAGGGCGTCGGCAAAACCGATACAGCCACCCTAAAAGCGTTCGAGCAGATCTGGTCCGGCGACCGTCCCTTGCTGGACAAGGTGGCCGCCACCCTGGCGCTGGGTGATCCCGCAGCGGCGAAGTTGCTCGCCGAAGCCCGCGATCCCGATACCCCTGCCCCTACGAGCGTGCCCAGCCTCATCAAGGACCAGAAGTTGCCTGTCTTCTTCCGCGCCAACCTCGGCTTGGCCTATGCCAAAGCGTTGGTCAATCGCAAGGTCTACGATGAGGCGCTGGAAGTGTTCAAGAGCATCCGCGGCGAAGACGTGGTCGATCCGGCCTCCTATTTCTTCCATCGCGCTGTCACCGAACATGCTTTGATGATGCGCAATGAGGCCGATGATTCCATCGACCGCTTGCTCCTGGATGTGACCGATGCGCCGGTGCGCTATCGCATGGTCGGTGTGTTAATGCACTACGATATGGCGGCGTGGCAGGACAAAGACCTCGATTGGATCGCGCGCAAGATGGGTGTCATTAAGGACCGCTTGGAGCTGACGCGCGGCGGTCCCAAGACACGCGCCATGCAGCGCGAAGTGCTGGTCAAGCTCGATGAGATGATAAAAGAGCTGGAAAACAAGATGAGCGGGTCTTGTAGCTGCAATGGCGGCAATTGTCCCAGTGGCGGTTCCAAAGGTCCTCCCAAGGGAAATCGGCCTTCCAGTCCCGCCGGCGACTTCGGTTTGCCCAGCGGCATCGCCAAGGGAGAGATCGACATGAAAAAGTTCAAGGAATATGCCGAGGTGTGGGGCAAGTTGCCCGAGCGCGAGCGGGCCAAGGCCATGACCGATTTGACGCGCGGCATGCCCGCCAAGTACCGCGATGCCATCGAAGCCTACTTCAAACAACTGGAGAAGCCAAGCAAGTAAGACGGGGCTTCAACCGCGGCGAGTGGGGTTGCGTCCGCGCCCGAGATTGTCTTCCTCGGGGCGCGGACGCGACCCTGCTCGCCGGTTCGTTTCTCCACGAGGATTGTTCAATGAGCGTCCGTGTTGCATTTCTCCTTCTGTTGTCTTTTGTTGGCGCTGCCAACGGCTATACCGCCAACGGCGTCGAGTTGCATACCCTCAAGGGCGATGTTTTTAAGGGAGAGCTGGAGAACGTCACCGACAAAGAAATCATCCTCAAACAAAACGGCGTTTCCTTGGTCATGCCATTGGCGGAAGTGCTTAAACTCGACTTTCCCGCTGTCTCGCCGGTCAAACTCGAAGGCCGATATAGCGATGTCGAGTTGGTCGATGGTTCCCGGCTCCACTGCAAAGAATGGACCATCAAGGCAAAGCAGCTAGAGCTGACGACGATGGCGGGCCAGCAAATGAATGTGCCACTTGCGGCCGTGGCCAACATCCTCAACGACGCTCAGGAGGAGAAATATCGCAAAGATTGGGCCGAGCGTCTGGCACGCAAGCGTCGTCGCGATATGGCCGTCCTCATCCGCGACGATACCATCAACGCCGTCGAAGGCACCTTCGGCGACGCCGACGCCCAGGGCAAAGGCATCGCGTTCCAACTTCCCAGCGGCAAGAAGGGGACGCTCCTGTTTTCCAAACTGCACGGCCTTATCTTCCAACGGGAATTAGACCCCCTAGCTCCGCCGCTTTTGTGCAAGCTGTACGACAGCTATCAGGATGTCATTATGGTCAGCGCCCTCACACGGATACCTGGCGGGCTATCGGTGACGACGCCAGCCGGCGCACGCTTCGACATCGGCCAGGAATTATTGACACGGCTCGATTATACGCTCGATAAAGTTGCCTATCTCTCACGACTGGAACCGAGTAAGGTTGTGAAGAAGACAGTACTCGATAACGGATTCGACAGTGCTTACCCATTCAAGCGAGACTTAAACCTCGATAATCAACCTTTACGGATCTACGGCGATACCTACTCTATCGGACTGGCGCTTCATGCGTACACAGAACTAGAGTACGATTTGAAGGGCGATTACCGTGAATTCCACGCCCTCGCCGGTATCGATCAATCCGTCGGCGGCGAAGATAGGCCGGTCGTGCTGGTGATTGAAGCTGTCACCGATGGTGAGAGCAAGGAACTCTACAAGAAAACCTTTACTCGTAGGGATCCCAAAGACAAGAAAGAGGGCGCCATCAACTTGAACATCAAAGGCGTTCAGAAGCTGCGCCTCATCGTCCGTAGCGGCGACAAATTTGGTTTTGATGACGGAGTACACTTGGACATAGTTAATGCCAAGATCCAGAAATAGTTGACAGTTTCGTTTAGCCGCGAGCCGTAGGCGAGCGCGTCAGCGCTCGCCTACGGCTCGCGGCTAAACGAGCGCTGACGCGCTCGCCTACGGCTCGCGGCTAAACGTAATACGAGAGAACCTCATGATTCCCCTATCCCCTAAACATTTGTGTTGGCTGTTCGTTGTTCTCCTGCCCGTTCTGTCCGCGCATGGAGAGGATCTCGATCCGCGCATCCGGAAAATGGAGGAGGAACGCATCCGGGTCATTCAAGCGGTGCAGCCCTCGGTGGTGGCGGTGCTGACGGGCGGTGGCTCCGGCGTACTCATCAGTGAAGATGGCTACGCCCTGACCAATTTTCACGTCACCGAGGCGGCCCGCGGGCCCGTCATGAAATGCGGCTTGCCCGATGGAAATGTCTACGATGCCGTCCTGGTTGGACTCGACAAAGTTGGGGATGTGGCCCTGATCAAACTGTTGCCCAAGAAGCCGGGCGACACGTTCCCCTTCGCCAAGCTGGGCGACAGCGACAAGCTGCAAGCCGGGGATTGGTCGCTGGCGATGGGCAACCCGTTTCTATTGGCCAACGACTTCACGCCTACAGTGACCTATGGCCTGGTCAGCGGTGTGCATCGCTATCAGTATCCGGAAGGCACCCTGCTGGAATATACTGACTGCATTCAGATCGATACCTCGATCAATCCTGGCAATTCTGGCGGACCACTGTTCAACATGCAAGGCGAGCTGATCGGTATTAACGGCCGCGGCTCGTTTGAGAAGCGCGGCCGGGTCAACTCTGGCGTCGGCTACGCCATCTCCATCAACCAGATCAAGAACTTCTTGCCGCAGCTCAAGGCGGGCCTGGACACCGATCACGCCTCGCTCGGCTTCCGCCTGGAAACGGACGACGAAGAGGGCGGGTTGGCCAAACTCATCGTCAAGCAGATCATCTCTTCCGACGCCATGCGGCGCGGCGTGGATGTGGACGATCAATTGGTGTCTTTCGCTGGCCACCGCCTCCGCAGCGTCAATCAGTTTAAGAACCTCCTCGGTCTATATCCCAAGGGGTGGCGTTTGCCGATCGTCTATCGCCGGGTCAACGACAAGAAACAGATAGAGACGCACGAAACGCTGGTCCGGCTGATGGGCGTGCAACGTCAAGAATTGCCTCAGCCCGGCCAACCGCCGCCGGGGCCAGGACCGCGACCGGGGCCAGGACCGCGACCGAGATCAGGGGAGGCGCCCCTTCCGGACTCACCGGCGCGGAAGCTCTACAAGCCGAAAGACGGTTTTGCCAATTATTACTTCAACGAATTGGAACAGGAGCGCCTGCTCAAAGCCTTCCACAAACACGGCGACTTTGGCAAAGCAACCGGCGATTGGATACTGCGCACTACGGGCACCTTGTATGCGGGAGTCGGCTCGCGCGGCAAGCGTGTGGTCGCCGACTTTACCATCCGCAGCAAGGGCGCCCGCGACCGTCAGAACCCTCTCGTCCAAGGCATTGTTGACGGTCTGGATTACAGCCTGGAGCCGCTCAGCGACGAAGAGAAGCCGGCCACGCGCCGCGACCCCCCCGACAGCGGCGGTTTGCTCATGGCCCTGTATCAGTATCGCCAGCTTTTGGTCTACGGCGCCAAAGGCTTCGTCACCAGCTTCAGCCACGGCGGCGTCGAACCGTTCTATCCGCCCTCGGAGGACCAAACTAAACCCGACTACGCCAAGAGGCGCGTCGATGCCGAAGTGCTGCGCACGCGCCATGCCGGCGTGGACGGTAAGTGGTATTTCTCCAAGAACAACGATGAGACGGCCGGGCAACTGCTCGGCTTCGAGATCTGGCTCGACCCCGATGAAGACCCCTGTGAGGTTTACCTGGCTGATTATAAGGACGTGGGCGGCGGCCGGTTGCCGCACCGCCTGGAGATCCGCTTCGGCGATAAGGTCTATGCCAACTTGGTCGTAAACGCATGGAAAAAAGAAGAGAGCAAATGAACACGCGACAATCTCTCGCTCTGGCAGCGCTCTGCCTGCTGACGGCTGTAGCCCTGACGCCGACGAAGGCTGAGGAGTCCTTCGCCCATACGTGCGATCATGTCAATCCGAAATTGGTCAAATTGTTCGGCGCTGGGGGCTTCCGCGGCCTGCAATCCTACGGCACGGGCATCCTCGTCTCGCCGGACGGCTACATTCTCACCGTCAACAGCCACATCCTCAATACTCAGGACCTGCGCGTCCATATGGCCGACGGCACCCACTATCCTGCCAAGGTTGTCGCCATTGAGCCGGAATTGGATGTAGCCCTTCTCAAGATTGGCGACAACAAACTCAAGGTCGAAGATTTGCCGTATTTCGATGTCGTTGAAGCGGCCAAGCGTCCGCCGGTCGAACCAGGCACCGGTGTATTGGCTTTCAGCAATCAGTTTCAGATTGCCACGCGCGATGAGCCAATGTCAGTGCAGCACGGCGTGATAGCCGCCTACTCCAAACTCTATGGCCGCATCGGCATCTTCGAGGCCACCTACAAAGGCGATGTTTACGTGGTCGATGCCATCACCAACAATCCCGGCGCCGCCGGCGGCGCTCTGACTACGCGCAAGGGCGAACTGCTCGGCCTTATCGGCAAGGAGCTGCGCAACGAGTTGACTAACACCTGGATCAACTACGCCATTCCGATCAACGCCCGCATTACCGTTACGCAGGCCGATGGCAAGGAGGCAACCGTCAGTATTCTCGATATTGTGGAAAAAAAAGAGCAATATAAACCGCTGACACCCAACAAGAAAAACGAAGGTCCAGGCGTCTACACCGGCATCATCCTGGTGGCCGATCCGGTAGAGCGGACGCCGCCGTACATCGAGGACGTGGTGCCCGGCTCACCGGCCGACAAGGCCAAACTGCGGCCCGACGATCTGATTGTTTACATCGATGGCGTACTGGTCGGCGATATTCACACCTTTCATGAGGTGCTCTCGCGCTATCACCCGAACCAGACGGTAAAACTGGAAATTCAACGCGACCGTAAGCTGCAAACGGTCACGCTGACCTTGGAGAAACCCAAGCCGAAGAAACCTGCGGCCAAGAAATAGGAGTTGGCGACCCTGCGACGAAGCGTCCCGCTACAACCCTTCGCCGAAGCGTCGCAACCCTCTGAACATTACCGTCAAGGATCGAATCCCCATGAAACGATTCCCATACTTCGTCGTTCTCGTTGTATCACTTGTACCTGCGGCGTTGCGGGCGGATGACCTCGACGAGTTGCAAGAGCAGACCATCAAAGCCGCCGTGCGCAAGATCGCGCCCTGCGTGGTGCAGATTGAGACACAGGGCGGTACGGAATTGGTGAGTGCAGGCCCACGCTTGCCGGGCGCGCCTCCGGGCATTCGCCTGGGCGCCGGACCCACCACGGGCCTGATCGTCCATGCCGACGGCTACGTCATCTCCAGCGCCTTCAACTTCGCTAACAAACCGCAGTCCATCCTGGTAGCCGTTCCCGGCCACAAAGAGCGTTACGTCGCGGAAATCATCGCCAACGACCAAACGCGCATGCTGACGCTGCTCAGACTCATTGGTGTCCACGGCAAGCTGCCGCTGCCCGTTGCCGTGCCCAAGAGCGAAATACGCATTGGGCAGACAGCCCTGGCCGTCGGCCGTACTCTTGCCGGTCCCGATCGGCCGATGCCATCGGTCAGCGTCGGCATTATCAGCGCCCTCAATCGTATCTGGGGCAAGGCCATCCAAACCGATGCCAAGGTATCGCCGACCAACTACGGAGGGCCGCTCATTGATCTTTATGGCCGTGTACTGGGGGTATTAGTGCCGGCCTCGCCTCGCGCCGAGGGCGAAACGGCCGGGTTCGAGTGGTACGACTCCGGCATCGGCTTTGCTATCCCGCTGGAAGACATCAACCGTGTGCTGCCCAAGATGCTCAAAGGCGCTGCCAAGGAAGTCGTCACCTTGAAGCGCGGCCTGCTCGGCATCACCCTGCAACAAAAGCAGGGCCAGGACGAATACTCCACCCCTGTAATCATCGCCACGGTCTCGCCCGCCTCAGCGGCTGAAAAACGCGGGCTTAAACCCGGCGACATCATCAAGCAAATCGACGGCAAGCCGATCAACAATCAGGCCCAACTCCGCCAAGTTCTTGGGCCAAAGTACGAAGGCGAGACGATCGCGCTCACGATCCAGCGCGGCAAAGAGGAGATCAAAGCGACTGTCCAGCTGGAAGGTGCCGTCGCCTCCTATCCCCAGCCGTTTCTTGGCATTCTGCCCATGCGCGACGACCCCGAACCAGGCGTCGAAGTGCGCTACGTCTATCCCAACAGCCCCGCGGACAAGGCTGGTATCCGGGCTGGCGACCGCATCATGAAGATTGGCCATGAAGTCCCGCCCGCGCCGCTACGCTTGCAGCCGATTGCCGGCCGCGATCAGATGATGGACCTGCTCGATGCGGCCGTGCCCGGATTGGAATTGGCTTTCGAGGTCAAGCGCGGCGAGAACCAGAAAACCGAGACCCTCAAGATCAAGCTCGTTGAAATGCCGGATGTGGTGCCGAGCAAGACGCAGCTGCCGGAAAAATCCAGTGTCAAGAAAGCCTTGACCAAACCCAAGGGCGTTGGGCCGCAGCCGCCAGGAGCACCAAACAAAGAAGCAAAAAAGGAAAACGACAAAAAAGCCGAGACGGGCTTCCTCAAGCGCACCACCGCTGCGGCCGACCATACCTATTGGATCTATGTCCCGGAGAATTACGATCCCAATATCGCACACGCCGTCCTGGTCTGGCTGCACCCGCCCGGCAAGAACAAGGAAAAGGACTTCGATAATTTCTGGCAATCGTGGCAGTTTCCCTGCGAAGACTATCATATCATCCTTGTCTGTCCCAAGGCCGAGTCGGAGCGTGGCAGTTGGACGCAGAGCGAGGCCGAGTTTGTCCAGGAAGCCGTCCGGGCCGTCAGCGATAGCTACACGGTCGATCGCCGCCGCATCATTGCTCATGGCATGGACCAGGGCGGGGAGATGGCCTTCGCGCTGGGCTTTCGTTCGCGCGGCCTATTTCGCGGCGTGGCCACGACCGGCGCCGCCCTGGCCAGTAATCCGCGCGACAAAGTCGCTAATCAACCGTTGAGTTTCTTCCTCATCGTCGGCGATAAAGATCCGCTCCGTGACGTCGTCAAAGAAACCAAAACAAAGTTAATCGAGCGCAAATATCCTGTCATCTACCGCGAGATCAAAGACCTGGGGCGGCAGTACATCGACGGCCGGCTCGGCATCGATACACTGGAGGAATTGGCACGCTGGATTGATTCGCTGGACCGCTTGTAGCGGCGGCGGCCTGTAGCAGCGCCGGCGAGGACCATTCTTCCCGGCGCTGCGAGTCGGGAGGAACACACTGGGCCTTTGCGGCAACGGCGAAAAACTGCAAAACGACAGGGCACCTATCGCCTCCTATCGACAGCAGCTTGCTCTGCGGACCAAACTACTCTTCTCTTCTTGCAACCACTTCTAACGGCGGCGTTTTTGCGTAGACTGAGCAAATCAGGCCATGCGGGGCTTGCTAGGGTTTGCTTTCCACGAGGCAACGATGATCGTGCCACTCCGACTCGTGTTTTCCCTTTTGTCAGTCATTGCCTTGCTTGCGCTACCGATAGGAGGGTGGACCTCTGCGGACAGACCGACGGCACAGAGCGGGCCGTTGTCGCCGGCAGAGGCGCTCCGGCAATTTCGCCTTGCGCCGGGGCTACGCCTCGAGTTGGCGGCGGCAGAGCCGGAAGTGGAAAGTCCTGTGGCGATGGCCTTCGATGAAGACGGCAAGCTCTGGGTAGTGGAGATGCGCGATTATCCCAACGGGCCTGAGCCAGGCCAGCCGCCGGAGGGACGCATCCGCGTCCTGGAGGACCACGACGGCGACGGCCGCTATGAACACAGCCGCGTCTTCGCAGACGGTCTGCTGTTCGCCAACGGTCTGATGCCGTGGAAAGGCGGCGTGGTGGTGACGGCGGCGCCGCATATTCTCTATCTGAAAGACACCGATGGCGACGGTCGGGCCGATCTGCGCGAGATCCTCTACGAAGGCTTTACCGCCCAAAATCCGCAACTCCGTGTCAGTCATCCTCAACTCGGGCTTGATAACTGGGTGTATGTCGCCAACGGACTGCGCGGCGGACTAGTGAAACGATACGGGCAAAAAGACGCTCACCCCGTCAACCTCAGCGGCAGGGACTTGCGCTTCGATCTGGTGCATGATCGGTACGAGGCCGTTTCGGGCATGGGACAGTATGGCAATACCTTCGACGACTGGGGCCAGCGCTTCGTTTGTGATAACCAACATCATCTGCGGCATGTCGTTCTGCCCAGCCGTTACTTGGCGCGCAATCCCTATCTCGCCGTCCCTGCCGTACTGGAGGACGTTTCCGAGTTGCCATCCGGCCCCCTTGGCTCCGGCGGCCAAATCTATCCGCTGAGCCGCAACTGGACCACCTCGAACCTGCATGCGGGCCGCTTCACCGCGGCTTGCGGCGTCACCATTTATCGCGGCGATCTGCTGCCGGCGGAGCATCGCGGCGCTGCCTTCACTTGCGAACCGACCGGCAACCTGGTCCACGAAGAGATCCTGCGGCCTCACGGAGCGACGTTCCGCTCTCGGCCGGTGTGCGCCAAGGTCGAGTTCCTGGCCACGCCTGATGATTGGTTCCGCCCGGTATCGCTGGCTCAGGGGCCGGATGGAGCATTATATATAGTAGATATGTATAGAGCGGTAATCGAGCATCCAGAATTTATGCCTCCGGAATTGAAACATCGCCCGGACTTAACCTGGGGCAAAGACCGCGGGCGCATTTGGCGTGTCGTCCCAGAGGGACACAAACCTGCGGCCCTGCGGCCGAACCTGGGTCGGGTGGCGACGGCAGACCTCGTGCCGCTTTTAGGCGATACCAATGCCTGGCGGCGCGTGACGGCCCAACGATTGCTCCTGGAACGTCAGGACCGCGCTGTTGTGAGGCCGCTGCGGCAGCTCTGCACCGATTCCGACCGACCATTGGCCCGTGTTCACGCCGCCTGGCTGTTGGAAGCGTTGAACGCCCTGGACG
>JAJPIY010000194.1 GCA_021324515.1 Planctomycetota bacterium | reverse complement strand
TGAAAACGATTAAATCCGTGCCAATCGGCACAGCCGTCTGTGGTCCGGGACAGCCGCTGTTGTGGATCCTGGGACCGTGCGTGATCGAATCGCATGAGTTGACCCTGCGCATCGCCGAGCGGCTGGCGGAATTGGCGGAGCACTTGCAGATCCCCGTAGTGTTCAAGGCCTCGTTCGACAAGGCCAATCGTACCTCCGGCCAATCATTCCGTGGGCCGGGACTGTGCGAGGGACTGAAGACGCTGGCCGCCGTCAAGGAACGCACCGGCCTGCCGCTGTTGACCGACGTTCACGAGACGCATCAAGTTAGCCCCGTGGCGGAAGTGTGCGATGTCCTGCAAATACCGGCCTTCCTCGCCCGACAGACCGATCTCGTGCAGGCCGCCGGACGAACCGGCCGCGTTGTCAATGTCAAAAAGGGGCAATTCATGGCCCCCTGGGACATGCGCCACGTGGTCGGCAAGATGGAGGAAGTGGGCAATCACCGGCTGTTATTGACCGAACGCGGCGTTTCGTTCGGCTACAACACGTTGGTCAGCGACATGCGGTCTATCCCGTGGATGCAAGATTTGGGTTATCCCGTGATCTTTGACGCCACTCACAGCGTACAGATGCCAGGAGGGGCGGGCGATAAAAGCGGCGGCGATCGCCGCATGGTGCCGTACCTGGCGCGGGCGGCGGTGGCCGCCGGATGCGACGGGCTGTTTCTGGAGACGCACCCGCGCCCTGAGGAAGCACTCAGCGACGGGCCGAACATGATCGCCCTGGACGATCTGCCGGCCCTGATCGAATGTTGCTTGCGTCTGCGCCGCGCCCTGGGATCTTCCGAGCGCAGGGCTTAGCCCTTTCGAGAGAATCCGCTAAGGGTTTTCGCCCCTCCGCCGAACGTTTGACCGTGGAGCCGTTTTCATGCATGAGGAGCATCCTTTGGAACCTGAACCATTGATAAGCCCTTACTTGCGGACCTGGATCGTGGCCGCGACAAGCCTTGTCTTTGTGCTGGCATTGGTCGGTTACTTTTTCTTCCTGGGCAGCTCGCCCCCTATGGCGACCAATCGTGTAAGCAGTCCCGCGCAAACCAACGAGAGCGGCGTGGAAACGGCGCGCCAAAACCTGGCTCGGCAAACCGACCTCAATGCTTGCCGCAGCGCCTTACAGCAGATCAACGCCGAATTGAGCGACAAGCCAGCCTTGCGTCCACCCGCTTTGACGAAGAAACAAAAGGATTGGCTCCGCACGAACCTGGACTTGAACACGGAAGAGCTGAGCGAAGTGGAGTCGAGCCATTACACGCGTTTGGACAATCACTACCTGTTCCAGTGCTTTTTGATGCGCGATGCAGCCAACGCTTTAGAGGTGAAAGGCGTGCGTAGCAAGGCTGGGGGGGCCGCTGTGCGGGAGAAACCGCTGGACCAGGCCGCGCGGGCCTTCGCCTGGGTGATGCGCGAAGTGCGCCTGCGTTCGGAAGAAGGCGAAGCGGCCCCTCCTTCCTTTGTAGTACGGCGCGGCTGGGGTAGCGGCCTTGAACGCGCTCTGATCTTCCTGGCCCTGCTTGAACAACTTGGCGAACCCGATGCTCCCCAACGCGAACTGCTTGGGTTTCTGCTTCATGTTCCTGATGCTAAGGGAAACAAACGTCTGTGGGCCTGCGGCGTCGTAATTGGCGAAGGCAAAGATGTGTACTTGTTTGATCCGTATCTCGGCCTCCCGTTGCCCGGCCCCAAAGGCGAGGGTGTTGCCACGCTGGCCCAAGCTCGCGAACAAGCCGAAATCCTTGCCCAACTCCATGTCCGGGAGCAATATCGCTATCCGGTAACGCAAGAACAGGTGCGAGCCGCCCAAGCAGAGTTGGTCTGTCCGCTGTCGGCGTTGTCGCCCCGCATGCGTCACTTGCAAGACAAACTGCTGGCGCCGGCCGTGCGCATCTGTCTGGCCCACGAGCCTGCCAAAGAGGCCAAACGCATCCAGGTGGCTTGTTCGGCCGGCGCCACGCGATCGGTTCCTGTGCAATTCTCCAAAGACAAATGCATCCTATTGCGGCGTTTTCTGCCGACAGACGAAGGCGGTGCAGATACTACGAATCGGGAACAGTTCTTTCTGCGGGATCTGGTGCCGTGGAGCGCTTTGCCTGCTGTGTTTCAGGATGAGCGGCTGTTTCCGCAGAAAAGTCCGCTGGGGATTCAGATCCGCTATCTATTCGCCAATGCCTTCGTGGTCCCGACGATGGAACCGGGGCAGTCGCGCGATCTGCTGCTGCGCGGCCGGTACGGTACCGCCGTAGAGAAACTGGTCGGCGAACGGGCCACCTGGCGCAGCCTGTTGGAGCAACGGGCCAACACGAGGGATTTACAAGAGAAATTCCAGGCGTGGTTGGATGATGCTACGCGTGCCTATGCCAATCTGGTACGGGCCAAGTCTTCCTCGGAACGCGAACAGGCCGAGAAACAGGTCAAAGAGTTATGGGGAGGTCGTACCAGCTGGCCGGTCCATGTGCTCCTCAACAGCGCCGCCGCCGCCGCACGCAGCCCCGAAGTGGCTTACCAACTCGGCCTGTGCAGCCAGGAGCAGGCCGAGCAATTGCAAGCCCGTCTCGATCTGCACATGCAGGCGGGCCTGTCGCCGTATCCACCGGATGTCGAGAAAGCCCGATTGACCTGGCAGAAGACCGTGGAGCACTGGAAGAGCTTCGAGGAGGACTATCCTTCTCATGCCGATGTCGCTGCCGCCCGCCGCTTGCGCGGCTGGGCCGAGGCCAGGCTCGGCGATCTCAAGGCGGCCCTCGCCTCGTGGAAGAACGTTGCCGATTGTCCAAACGAGCTAGAAAAGCTCGCTTCTCTTTATCTCGCTCAGCACTGGGAGAAGAAGCACGCCGGCAAGACCCAATGAAGCGCAGTTCCCGTAGCGTCCAATCGGCATCTTGGCTACGATGGGCAGAAAGCGGGCCTTTGTGCGTCCCGGAGTGGCCGGGCGGGCCATCCCCAATCGGGGTCCAAGCGGAGAGCGAACTATGCAAACCTTGCCGACTCAATTATTCGGAGTGATAACGGCGCTGACTGTATGGACGTATCTGACGGCGGCCCACGTTCAGGCGGAGGAACGCGATACCAACCTACGGCAGCAGGCGCTGAAACTCAATGAGATCACCGGCACTCAGGCCCAGCGCGGTGAGCAGGATAAGCTGCTTAAAGACAAGGCCGCTGCCAAGAAACTTGTGGCCGAGGCCGTCCGCATGGCCGCCGAAAAACCCCAGCCGTTCAACTACAATGCCACGCTCATCCTGGGCGCCGTCGCTCTCGGCATCAAGGACTACTCGGCAGCCGAGACGTTCTATCGGCTGCACCTGGACCAGGCCAAGCAATTGCGCAGTGCCAAGGGGCTCATGGCCGCTTATCGGGGATTGGTCGCCGCTGCTTATGCCAAGCACAAATATGCCCAAACCGAGCGCTTGTGTGCAGAGGCCACCCAAAACGAAGTCATTTTGGCCGCTCTTCAAAACCAAGCCGGCGACAAGGACGACGAGGCGAAAGAACTCAAACGCTTCCTCTCCGACATGCTGGAGCTGCAAATCAGCGCTGTCGCTCAGCAGGGCGACGCCGACCGGGCCGTCAGGATGATCGACCGTCTTCTCGGTGACCAGGCCGATGGTTGGTTGGGCCTGGATCTCAAAGGCCGCGTCTTCCGCCTGGCTGGAAAGAACGAAGAGGCGCTCAAGGCCTACGAAGACGAGATTCAGCGCTTAAAAGAGGATAATGATCTTAAAAAGAAAGACAAGGAAGAACAGCTCGATAACGTCCGCTATGCCCAGAGCGGCGTATACATCGAATTGGACCAGGTTGATAAGGCCGTCGAAAAGCTCAAAGAATTGCTGGCCAAACATCCCGACAATCCCACCTACAACAACGATCTCGGCTATATTTGGGCCGATCATGACAGGAACCTGGCCGAGGCGGAGAAACTGGTCCGCAAGGCCCTGGAAGAAGAGCGCAAACAGCGGCTGAAGGCCAATCCCAAGCTGAAACCGGAAGAGATCAAGGAGCCGGCCGCTTATCTCGACAGTCTCGGCTGGGTGCTGTACAAGCAAAAGAAATATGTGGAGGCCAAGCGCTATCTCCGACAGGCCGTACAGAACATGATCGATCTAGACGAACCCGAATCGATCGAGATCTACGATCATCTGGGCGACGTATTGCTGGCCCTGGGCCAGAAGGCTGAGGCCGTGGCCGCCTGGAAGAAAGGGGTGGAAGTTGCCGGCGACAGCAAGCGCGAACAGAAACGCAAAGAAGAGGTGCAAAAGAAGATCAAAGCCAACGAGTAGTGGAAGAAAGAGTTAACCACAGAGGGCACAGAGAGGGTAGTGCTTTTCATTTGACCGTTCCCCCTACAGAGCGCGTGGACGCTCTCCTTCGGGTCGCGGCTAACCAAAAACGCTACACCCTTCCGAAAAGCGCTCTGGCTCATGGGGAGATTGCTTTGATGAGCTTGCCTCCGCTTGCCAATCGGCTGGCCGAATATGGTTGCCGGCTGCGTTTCGAGCAGCTGCCAGTCCAGACGATTCACGAAGTCAAGCGTCGTTTCATCGACTCCTTGGGTACGGCCGTCGGAGCCATGAACGCCGATGCCTATGGCATTGCCCGCAAATGTGCCCTGCGCGTGCGTGGCGAGCCAGGGGCGGGATTGTTCGGCGGCGGTCAAAGCAGCGTCGAATGGGCTACGTTTGTCAACGGCTTGCTCATCCGCTATCTCGATTACAATGACACGTATTTGTCCCTGGAGCCGGCCCATCCCAGCGATAACTTGGCGGCCGTACTGGCCGTCGGCGACATGGTGAAAGCCGACGGTCCCGCTCTCATCACGGCGGCGGTGCTGGCCTACGAGATTCAGTGCCGCCTGTGCGATGCCGCCAGTCTGCGCAAGCATGGTTTCGATCACGTCACCTACGGCGCGCTGTCTTCCTGCGCCGCCGCCTGCAAACTGCTCGGCCTCGACGCTGCCCAGACGACGCACGCGCTGGGGCTGGCCGGCGTCTGTAACGTCGCCTTGCGGCAGACCCGCGCCGGTGAACTGAGCATGTGGAAGGGTTGCGCCTTCGCTAACGCAGCGCGCAACGGCGTTTTCGCCGCTCTGCTTGCCGCTGAGGGCATGACCGGCCCTGCCCCAATCTTCGAGGGGGAAGTGGGCATCATGAAGCTGCTAACCGGTCCCTTCGAGCTGCATGAACTCGGCGATGGTACGGCACGGCCGTTTATGATTAATCAGACATACATCAAATACTGGCCGGCCGAGTATCACGCGCAGAGCAGCATCGACGCCGCCTTGCAGCTTCGCAAGGAGATTGGCGATCCGCAAAAGATCCAAAGTATCGACATCCACACATTCAACGCGGCTGTGGACATCATCGGCAAAGATCCGGAAAAATGGCGGCCGCAAACACGCGAGACGGCCGATCACAGTCTGCCCTACTGCACGGCGGTCGCCCTTATGGATGGTGCTGTCACTGAAGCCCAGTTCGCTCCATCGCGCTTCCGCGATCCGGCCCTGCTCGCCCTCATTGCTAAGATCCAGATACATCGAGACGCCGCCCTCAATGAGCGCTATCCCCGCGGCATCCCCAATCGTTTGACCATCACGTTGAGCGACGGCCGAAAACTGGTACGCGAAGTGGAGTTTCCACGCGGTCACGCTCAGAACCCGATGAGTGATGCCGAAGTCGAACACAAGTTTCGTACTTTGGTCGAGCCGCGCTACGGCAAGGCACGCGCTGATCGCATCCTGGCAGCGTGTTGGGAATTGGACCAGCTCAAGGAAACCGGCGAGTTGATTCGTTTGCTGGATTGAGATGAATTGCGTTTAGCCGCGAGCCGTAGGCGAGCGCGG
>JAJPIY010000120.1 GCA_021324515.1 Planctomycetota bacterium | reverse complement strand
GGTATACTCGGCGTGCTTGCGGATCATTTCCCGCACTTCCTCGATTTCGTCTTCGTCCTCCAGGCGGAACAGTTTCACCATTTCCTGATTGCAGTTGCGTGGGAAGGCACCGGTTTCGTCAAGGACGTAGGCGATGCCGCCGGACATCCCGGCGGCGAAGTTGCGGCCGGTTGGGCCGAGCACTACCACACGGCCGCCGGTCATGTATTCGCAGCCGTGGTCGCCGACCGATAAGACCACCGCCTTGACGCCGCTGTTGCGGACGCAGAAGCGCTCGCCAGCCATGCCGCAAATGTAGGCCTCGCCGCTGGTCGCCCCATAGAAAGCAACGTTGCCGATGATAACGTTCTCGGACGGATCAAACGTCGATCCCTTGGGTGGATAGACGATGATCTTGCCGCCGGACAGCCCTTTGCCGATGTAGTCGTTGGAATCGCCCTCCAGGATCAGCGTGATGCCGCGCGGGACAAATGCGCCAAAGCTCTGGCCGGCTGATCCCTGGAAGTGCAGACGAATGGTGTCCTCTGGCAGGCCGACGGCGCCGAAGCGGCGCGTCACCTCGCTGCCGAGCATGGTGCCGACCACACGATTGACATTGCGGATGGGCAATGTCGCCGATACGGACTTACGCTCTTCCAGGGCTGGTTTGCACAAGGGCAATAGAGTAGTGGCGTCCAGCGCCTTATCCAGGCCGTGGTCCTGGGGGATCATGCAATAGCGGCCCACGGTCGGCCCCACTGGCGGTTGATAGAAAATCGGCGACAGATCAAGGCCACGCGCCTTGTAGAAATCGATCGCCTTGGAGACGCCTAATCGATCGGTGCGGCCGACCATCTCGTTGATGGTGCGGAAGCCGAGTTGGGCCATCCATTCGCGGACTTCCTGAGCAATGAAGCGCATGAAATGGACGACATGTTCCGGCGTGCCGGCAAACTTGGCGCGGAGCCGCGGATCTTGTGTGGCAATGCCCACCGGGCAGGTATTCAGATGGCAAACGCGCATCATGATGCAGCCCAGCGATACCAACGGCGCCGTGGCGAAACCGAACTCCTCGGCGCCCAGCAAAGCGCCAATGACGACATCGCGGCCAGTCTTCAGCTGGCCGTCCACCTCGACAACAATACGGCTGCGCAGGTCGTTGAGCAGCAGTGTTTGATGCGTCTCCGCCAGGCCCAGCTCCCACGGCGCGCCGGCATGCTTGATACTCGTTTGCGGCGAGGCACCGGTGCCGCCGTCGTGGCCGCTGATGAGTACCACGTCGGCATGCGCTTTGGAAACACCGGCGGCGACAGTGCCGACACCGACCTCCGCCACCAGCTTGACGCTAATGCGGGCATGAGGATTAGCGTTTTTCAAATCGTGAATCAGTTCGGCCAGGTCTTCGATGGAGTAGATGTCGTGGTGCGGCGGCGGCGAAATGAGGCCGACGCCAGGCGTCGAATGGCGCACTTTAGCGATCCACGGATACACCTTACTGCCCGGCAACTGGCCGCCTTCGCCCGGCTTGGCGCCCTGGGCCATCTTGATCTGCAATTCCTGAGCATTGACCAGATATTCGCTGGTGACGCCGAAACGGCCCGACGCCACCTGCTTGATGGCGCTGTTGCGCGAATCGCCGTTGGGATCGAGGACGTAACGGGCTGGATCTTCGCCGCCCTCCCCGGTGTTGCTCTTGCCGCCGATGCGGTTCATGGCAATGGCTAGCGTTTCGTGCGCTTCCTTGCTGATCGAGCCGTAAGACATGGCGCCTGTCTTGAAACGCTTCATGATCGACTCGACCGGCTCGACTTCCTCAAGGGGGATAGGATTGTCGGCAAATTTCAGCTCAAACAAGCCGCGCAAGGTACACAGCCGTTTGGACTGATTGTCGACCAGCTCGCTGTATTCCTTGAAGACCTTGTAATTGCCACTGCGCACCGCGTATTGCAGCTTGTGGATCGTCTCCGGATTGAAGAGGTGATGTTCCCCGTCTTTGCGCCATTGGTAGTGTCCGCCCACAGCGAGGACGTGGCCGTTGAGTGGGCGCTCGGGGAAAGCACGGTCGTGCCGCGCCTTGACCTCGGCAGCAATCACATCCAGGCCGACGCCGGAGATGCGCGACGCCGTCCAGGTGAAATATTTATCGATGACTTCCTTGCTCAGGCCGATCGCCTCAAAAATCTGGGCGCCGCAATAGCTCTGGGCGGTGGAGATGCCCATCTTGGACATGACCTTCATGACGCCTTTGCCGATCGCCTTGACGTAGTTTTTGACCGCCTTGTCATGAGTGATGCCGACCAACTCGCCTTGCCGGATCATGTCGTCGAGCGTCTCAAAGGCCAGGTACGGATTGACGGCGCCGGCGCCGTAGCCAATGAGCAAGGCGAAGTGATGCACTTCGCGCGGTTCGCCGCTCTCCAGCACCAGGCCGACCTTGGTGCGCGTGCCTTCGCGGATCAGGTGATGATGCACCCCGGCGACGGCGAGCAAGGCAGGGATGGGCGCCAGGGTCCGGTTGTGGCCGCGGTCGCTGAGGATGATAAAATCGTGGCCGGAAGCAACCATGCGGCTGGCGTGACGACATAGGGCTGTCATCGCCTTTTCCAATCCCTTTGCTCCCTCTTGCACCGGGAACAAGATCGGCAGCGTCACCGACTTGAAATGGCCCGGCCCGGTGCCGTCGAGTTGGCGCAGTTTGTCCAATTCGTCGTTGGTAAGGATCGGCGATTTCAGCTTGATTTGCCGGGCAGAGCGTGGTGTCGGCTCCAGTAGATTGGCCTCCGCGCCGATGGTCGTCTCCATCGACATAATTAATTCTTCGCGGATGCCGTCCACGGGCGGGTTCGTCACCTGGGCAAACAGCTGCTTGAAATAGTTGTACAGGAGCTGCGGCTTGTCCGAAAGCACAGCCAAGGCGGCGTCGTTGCCCATCGAGCCGACCGCTTCGTTGCCGTCCTGGGCCATCGGCGCCATGAGGATTCGCAAATCCTCGGTTGTGTAGCCAAACACTTGCTGGCGTAGACGAACCGTTTCATGCTCCGGTTCGTGGACGCGCGGGCCGGGCGGCAGCTGCTCCAGCGTCACAAGATTGTCGCGCAGCCATTGGGCATAAGGATGCTCGGTGGCGATTTGCTTTTTCAGCTCGTCATCGGCGATGATGCGGCCCTGCTCCATGTCGACAAGGAACATGCGGCCCGGCTGCAAGCGTCCTTTGTGCAGCACCATTTCCGGCGGCACGTCCAGGACGCCGACCTCCGAGGCCATGATGACGCGGTCGTCCTTGGTGACGTAATAGCGCGACGGCCGCAGGCCGTTGCGATCCAACACCGCACCGATGCGCACGCCATCGGTGAAAGCAATCGACGCTGGACCGTCCCACGGCTCCATCAGGCAAGCGTGGTATTCATAAAACGCCTTCTTCTCCGGACTCATCTGTTCGTCGCCGCTCCACGGCTCCGGAATCATCATCATGACGGCATGCGGCAGCGAGCGCCCGGCCAACACCAGCAATTCCAGGGCGTTGTCAAACATCGCCGAATCGCTGCCGCTTTGGTCGATGACCGGCAAGATCTTCTTGATGTCGTCGCCAAACAGGGGCGATGCGAACATGCGCTCGCGGGCCGTCATCCAGTTGACGTTGCCACGCAGCGTGTTGATTTCGCCGTTGTGGGCGATATAGCGATAAGGATGCGACCGTGCCCAGGTGGGAAACGTGTTGGTGCTGAAGCGCGAATGAACCATCGCCAGCGCGGATTCCAGGGCCGGATCGTTCAGGTCGGGATAGAAAATCGGCAGCTGGCCAGCGTTGAGCATCCCCTTGTACACGAGGGTCTTGCAAGACAAGCTCGCCACATAGAACATGGCGCGATGGCCGGCGTGCATGGCCTCGACCTCGCGCTGCACATCGGCTTCCCAGCGCGTGAAAAATTCCTCGCTGGAATCCGGCCCAAACGGCGACGGCTTAAGCAAGTTCTCGATACGGCGGCGAATGACGTACAGTTTGCGCTCGAAGGCGAGACGATCGCCGGCCTGCCCGGTAAGCGAGGGATTTCGCCCAATGAAAATCTGCCGGATAATCGGCATGGCCTCGCGCGCCGTCTTGCCCAAGGGCGACGGATCAACCGGCACCGTTCGCCACCCCAGCACGGTTTGCCCTTCTTCGCATACCACCCGTTCAAACGCGCGCTCGCAGATCCGCCGACCGCTCTCGTCGGTCGGCAGAAAGACCATACCGACGCCATACTGGCCCGGTTCGGGCAGCGCGATGCCGAGTTTGGCGCACTCCTGGCGGAGAAACGTGTGCGGCATCTGGAGCAGGATGCCCGCGCCATCGCCGGTGTTTTTTTCGCAGCCGCAGGCGCCGCGATGCTCCAGATTGAGCAAGACCTGGAGGGCGTCGCGGACGATGGCGTGTGAGCGGCGATTTTTCAGGTTGACCACGAAACCGACGCCGCAGGCCTCGTGTTCGTAGCGCGGATCATACAGACCCTGTTTGGGGGGAAGAGCGTGCGAAGTCATGTCACTTTCTTCTTTCTGGCCGCATTTCGGTTCGACACGGTCCCATTCCTTTGATGTCGGGTGTTGGGGCCGCCGTTCTCCAATAGGAGATCGATAAAGCGTTGGGCGGCCGGGCTGGGGCGATTTTGCCGGCGATAGATAATGGCCAAAGGGCGAACAAAGCGGCAGCCGGCCAACGGCCGCGCTACCAGCAAACCTGCTTCCACTTCCTGACGCAGCGTCGGCTCGGGGAGAAGGGCCACGCCGCCCGTTTCCTCGATCCCTTTCTTGATGTTCTCGATGTTGTCGAATTCCAGTCCTACCTCAACCGATACGCCCTGTTGCCGCAGGAAACGATCAACCTGGCGACGGATGCCCAAGTCCTTGTCGAAGGCGATGTACTTCTCGCCGTTCAATTGGGCCAGGCGAATACTCGTCTGCCGGGCCAGCGGGTGCGACGGCTGGCAGGCCAAGACCATTTCTTCCTCGCGCCACGGCAGCACCACCAGGTCCCGCGACTTACGCGGAAACGACACCAACCCCAGATCGACGCTGCCATCATACACTTTCTCGACGACACGGTTGGAATGCAGGTACTCAACATGAACGCGGGCGAACGACTGCTCGGCGTTAAAGCGTTCGACATATTGGTTCATGTCGCCCAGGCCGATGGAATAAATCGCCGCCACCTGCACCGTCGCCGTCAACTGCGGGCGGCCACGCTTGATGGAGGCTTCCAACTCCAGATAGCGCTCCACCAACTCTTTGCACCCCTGGTAGTACGCCTGTCCCAACGGCGTCAGTTGCAAGGGCCGCGTCGAGCGATTAATCAGCTGCACGCCCAGCCGCTTTTCCAGCTGATGGACGATTTGGCTGACGGCCGACTGCGTCAAGGGGGGCTGCTGCGCCGCCGCTGCCTGCGAAAAACTTCGACATCGCGCTATGTCGCAAAAAACCTGGAGCGCCTCAAATTGCATAGGGAAGATCCTACCATCTCTTTCGCTAATATCAAGAGGCGTTAGTATCAATTTTCCTAATACTAGGAAAGAGGCGGCACAGCGTCAACCCTTGCTGCGCAAACAGCCGGACGAGCAGCGGCGATTTATCGCTGCCAGGAGCGGAATACCAAAGAGAAGAGTTCGTGGGTAAGACGCCCTCCTCCTTGTGGAGGAGGGCAAGCAAAAGGAGCAGTGTCAAAAAAAGGGGTAGTGCCAAGGCAGGAGCGGCGCTACCCCCCTCCGTCCGAAACGTTGCGTCGGCTGTCTTGCCGGCAACACTTTAATCTCCTCTTCATCGGCTGATCCGGGTCTGCGGCAATGCTTTCTGGAGCCGCTGCACACCGTCCTGAGTTGCTTTGGTTCGGAACAAGTCCACGTCTTGGAGTTTGCTTAGGCCTTCCAGATGTTTCAGGCCGGCGTCGCTGACCTGTGTGTGGTTCAGCACCAACCGCCGCAGCCGACTCAACTTGGATAGCGAGGCCAAGCCGTCGTCGCCGACTCGTGTATGGTCTAACTCCAGCGATTCCAGCTTGGTCAGCCCCCGCAGCTGTTCCAATCCTCGGTTGGTGACGGCGGTCTCAGCTAGAAACAGGTTTTCCAATTCCGTCAGTCCTGCGATCTCTTTGAGGCCGTCGTCGGTGATCTTGGTTCCGTGCAACGCCAAGCGTTTGAGTCCTTTCAAGGGCCGCACATATTTCAATCCGGCGTCGGTAATACGGGTGTAGCTCAGGTCCAACGTCTCGAGGGTGGACAACTCCTGCAAGAAAGCCAGATCGTCGTCTCTGATCGGCGCTCGGTGCAGGTCCACATTGTTGATGGGTTTGTCGGATCGGGTTTCGTCGAACTTGACCTGACCGCCCAGATTGCAGACCTTGGCGGCGATCCGGTTCGGTTTCTCGTCTGCCGCCCAAGCGCTTAAGAACAGCGGCAGACCCAGTAAGAGCGCAACAACATAGCGCATGAATCGCTTCTCCTGTTGGGTAAGGAACGGCCTCGCCGCAGTTGCCGCCCGGCAAAGGTGCGGCGAGGCCGCTGAAGAACTCCACTACTTTTGTACCAGGGCCAGCGGCTCGAACTTGCCGGCCAAGATGCGCTCCGCATCGGCGTTGAGCCAATCGCGGAGCACTCCCGCGTAGACCGAGCGGAAGTCCACCTTAAAGAAGGGATCACCCTCGGCATCGAGCTTGGTTAGATCCGGCGGTGCGCCATGTACCCCGGGCTTGACCTTGCCGCCCAGCAGGAACATGACGTTGCCGGTCCCGTGATCGGTCCCCAGCTGTTTGTTCTCCGCCGCTCGCCGGCCGAACTCCGAGAAGGTCATGAGCAGCACCCGGTCCAGGTGCCCCTGTGCCTGGAGGTCGCGGCGGAACAGACTGAGGGCCTGGCTTAACTCCTGGAGCAGGCCCGCGTGCCGATTGAGCTGCGCCGAGTGCGTGTCGAAGCCGCCCAGCGTGACGTAGAAGACGCGGGTCGGCACTTCCGCCACGATCATCTGCGCCACCAGCCGCAGCGACTGGCACAGGGCGAACGGCGGGTACTCCACGGCCGGCTTGACATCGCGTACCACGGCCTTCAGCCGCTGCGCCAGGGTGTGGGTTTCGTTTCCCGTCCGCTGGATGAAGTCCAGGGCCTCGATGCCGGTCGGCTCAACCTGCGTCATCGCGTCCAGCCCCTTGGCCAACGCTCCCTTGGCGGGCACTTCCAGGAGCGAAGGGTTGGCCAAGGTGGCCGCCCGGGCCTGCTCCCCTGCGAAGGTCAGGGCTGCCTGCTCGCCCAGGCGCAAGCCCAACATGGCGCCAGGCGTCCCTTTGCATTCGGCGTCGAAATAGCGCCCTACCCACCCCGTCTTCCACATCCGATCCGCGGGTGAGGCGGTTTCCCAGATGTCGGTAGCGCGGAAGTGAGAGCGACTGGGATTGGGATAGCCGACATTGGGCACCACTGCCAAGCCGCCGTCGTTGAACAGCTTGTGCAGTTCGATCATCTCCGGGTGCAGGCCGACGCGGTCGTCCAGCCGCAGCACCTTTTGCGGGGCGATGCCAAGCCGCGGGCGCAGCTTGTAGTAAACATCGTCGGC